>JAPPIE010000185.1:0-33774 GCA_028874765.1 Gemmatimonadota bacterium | reverse complement strand
ATTGCCAGATTAGTGGCTGCAGGTTATAGATAGGATTTCTGTTGAAGCCTTATGACGCCATTCGCACCCGCCTTGCGCGCTCTCCAGAAGCTGGCGCTGCAGCGGGTTTTTCCGTTATATTTTTGGTTTTTTCACTCGCCACGCCAGATACATTTCTCTCCCATAGCGCGATTTCTTCCATTCTCAATAGTCAAGCCGTTCCAGGCATCCTCGCGATCGGTATTACGCTGTTGATGATTTCTGGAGAGTTTGACCTTTCAGTTGGTTCTATTCTGGGGGTGTCTTCTCTCGCATTTCTCTATGCGACTGTAAATGGTGTACCTGTTTTGCTCGCGGCAGGAATTGGATTAATTGTCGGCTGTTTGCTCGGTCTGATCAATGGGTTGCTTCTGGTATCTACGGGTATTCCTTCCTTTATTATTACGCTGGGAACGATGCTTGCTTATCGCGCCATTCCTCTTACGGCTATTTCCGGTGGGCGCATTATACGATATGCCGACTATTCGCGCGAGTCTCCAATTATCGAAGTGCCCGGTCTCGTGGTTTTTATTTTGACGCTCGCGCTTTTTTTTCTTGTTCTGTGGATAGCGCGGGATATCTGGCGGGCGAGAAATCAATCTATAAAGTCCAAAGTCCTGGTTGCTGTTGCGCTTCTTTTTGTTACGTATCTCGTCATTGAGGCACTTTTACCCCATCCTTTGATGCCGGTTAAAATTGATTTTTTTTACGCGCTCAACGGACGCATTGAACCGGGGAACTACCGCACTGGTATTCTGTGGTGGATAGGGCTGACCGCGGTTTTTGCGATTATCTTGAGTCAGTCTCGTTTTGGCAATGCTGTTTTTGCCACGGGGGGCAATGCCCAGGCGGCGCGTTTGCAGGGTATTCGTATTGATCGCGTGCGCGTGACCAATTTTGTCATTTCGGGATTTCTCGCCGCGCTCGCGGGTATTATTCAGGTCGCACGCCTCAAGAGCGTCGATCCATTGCGGGGTACGGGGCTGGAGCTTGAGGTTATCGCCGCGGTTGTCATTGGCGGCACGCTGCTCACAGGGGGTTATGGCAGTTTGATCGGTTCGGCTATTGGTACTGCGCTGACCGGTATGTTGCGTACGGGGCTTGTACTTATGCAGGTTCCTTCCAATGCTTTTAGAGGAGCTATTGGCGCTATTATGATTGCGGCTGTTGTGATTAACAATTTTGTGCGGAAAGAACGCTGAGGCTATATGTGGTTTTACTTGAGCTAAAAAATATCGGTCGTCGCTTTGGGCATATTGTCGCGCTGAAAGGCATTGATTTCACGCTTGAGGATGGCGAAGTTCTCGCGCTTTTAGGCGATAATGGAGCGGGTAAATCTACGCTGATTAAGGTGATTACGGGTGTTTATCCGCCGAGTGAAGGCGATATGTATTTTGAGGACGAGATCATTCGATTTAACTCGCCACAGGACGCCCGGGATCTGGGTATTGAGACCGTTTATCAGGATCTCGCGCTTGTGCCGAGTATGAGTATTTCGCGCAATTTTTATTTGGGGAGAGAACTCGTCAAGCTGGTCGGCCCGTTTGCGCTTTTCGACCAGGCGGCGATGGATACAGGTGCGGCTGCGGCGCTGGGTGAGATAGGTATTCACATTCGCAATGCTGACGAATCCGTTGCCCGTCTTTCTGGGGGCGAGCGGCAGTCGATTGCCATAGCCCGCGCCCTTCACTTTGGGTCTCGTGTGTTGATTCTCGATGAACCGACTTCTGCCCTTTCTGTTGGCGAAACGCGCAAGGTGCTCGGCTATATTGCGGCTGCTAAAGAAAAAGGATTGGGAGTTATTTTTATTACGCATAATATTACCCATGTGTTTGAAGTTGCCGATCGGGCAACGATTCTCAGTCACGGCGAAAAGGTCGGCGATTTTCCGATCCGTGATGTCACGCAGGACGATGTCGCGGCTATGGTGATGGGACAGGGTATTCCTGAACATCTTTTAATTTCATGTCCAAACCACTCGAAACGACAGTAGAATCCACTGAGCGCAAAGTCGATCTCTCGCTTACTCGCAAGATTCTCGGGATGACCATTCCGGTCGCTCTGGGAGGTCAGATCGAGAGTGTTGTACTCATGGTTCAACTCATTTTTATTGGGATGCTCGGTCCTGCCGCCCTTTCTGCGGTGGGTATTGCTCAGGTGTTTACGCGCGTGCTCTTTACGGCGATGATGTCCATTTCGAGAGGCGCGCTGACAATGGTCGCACAGGCGATTGGCGCAGATTCTATGCGCGAAGCCAGTGCATCGGCGAAGCAGGCGTTTTCCCTGCTTTTTTTCTTTAGTATCGCTTTTGGTCTGGGCAGTTTGGCTCTTTCGCCTTTTTTGATTCCGATGATGACCTCCGATTCTGAGGTGGCGGCTCTGGGGACGCCGTATTTACAGGTTTTCTTTTTGGGCGTTCCCTTTATGACGCTGAATCGCGCGATTACGAGTTGCTTTCAGGGGGCTGGGGATACGCGCACGCCTTTCTTTTTGAGTTTGATCAGTAGTAGCATTCAAATTGTCATGTGTTATCTCCTCATCTTTGGTTACTGGGGTTTGCCGGAGATGGGCGTTGTGGGGGCTGCTGTGGGCGGTCTTTTGGGGCGCAGTGCGGCAACATTGATCGGACTTGGGTGTCTTTATAGCGGGCGTTTTGCGCTCACGCTTTTGCCCGATACATCTTACAGGTTTAACTGGGGCGTTGCGCGCCGTATCCTCAAAATTGGCGTGCCTTCCGGGCTTCAGGGGATTTTGCGCAATGGCTCAGGTGTGGTTTATCTCAAACTCATTGCCATGTCCACATTATCTACAACTGCGGTTGCAGCGTATGCGATTGGGAGTCAATTGGAACACATTTTGCGGCGAACCGGTCTGTCTTTTGGTACGGTTGCGACAGCTATGGTGGGGCAGCATTTGGGGGCGAAAGATCCCGCGGGTGCAGAGCGCCACGGTTGGACTATTCTCTTTATTTCTGTTGTGACCAATATCGCTCTGTCGCTGCCCGCCGTGGTGTTTGCCGGGCTTTTTATGTCGGTATTTACGGATGCACAAGAGGTGATCAGTACCGGTGTCATTTACCTTTATGCGATGGTCGTTGCCGAGCCATTTTTGTGTGCCTCCAATACGAGTAGCGGCAGTCTCAGAGGTGCTGGCGATACGATGCCTCCGATGTATTATACTCTGATTGCCCAGTGGCTGGTTCGCCTGCCTGTCGCTTATGTTCTGGGGTTTACGCTTGGGTTTGATATTTACGGTATATGGGCCGCGCTTATTGTTTACAGTATTGTGCAGGGAGTCCTTACTGTTCGCAAGTTTGCTCAGGGCCATTGGAAAATGCACCAAATTTAATTGTTTATAGACAATTGGTTGGTTTGGCTCTATATTTTTCAGATTAATTTTGATTCACAGGGGATTTTGATTGTCACCATCAGGAGGATGATTGATGCCAAAATTATGTTATCGATACGCCTTCGTATTGTGTGGCTTGATAGTGATGTCATGGACGACACTGGTTGCCGAGACAAGGGTGCTGGGAAATGCCCGGGCCAGTGTCGCTTTAACGCGTTTTGTGCAAGCTGTTGTCGATTCCAATTACCGCGTGCAGGCGGCACGCGCGGGTTTAGAAGCGAGCAGTGCGTTTAGGGATGCCGCGTCGCGTCCCCTCTACAATCCCGAATTGTCGTTGGATGCTGAGAATGCACAGGCCAGGATACGCACACTATCGATTAGTCAGACACTGGACTGGGGCGGCAAACGCAAGGCGCGTACCGCAGTGGCGGAGTTGGACCGGCTCGTTGCCGAGGCGGAGTATCTGGATGCCCGATGGACGGTTGCGGTAGATTTGCTCAATGGCCTCGTGCAATACCAGACTGGCGTTGCACGCGATCGCCTGGCCCAGATGCGCCAGCAGTTGATGGAGGAGTTTGCGACATTGGCGCAGCGCCAGTTTGAGGCTGGCGAATTAGACCAGGTGGCACTTGATCAGGCTCTCCTTTCCCTTACCGAGGTGCGCATTCAAAAAGCGATGGTGGCCGCGGATCTGGCCGAGGCGCGGCAAGCGGTGTACAGCCTTGGCCCGCGCATACCCGAGGCGCAGTGGCCCTCTCTTCCCGAGAAACTACCGGAGGTAATTGAGCAAAGTGCTGATTCGCAGGCTCTGGTGCAGGCATTACCCGGGGTTGTGGCCGCGCGGCACCGGGTTAACGCGGCCGATGCTGTGGTGGGATTACAACGACGCGAACGTCGCCCAGATCCAACCCTGAGTTTCACTGGTGGGTACGAAGATGGCAAAAGGTTGATCGGTTTGGGTCTGTCCATTCCGTTTCCGATCCGGAACCGCTTTACACATGAAGTTACCGCGGCTATGGCAGAGCGCGTCCAGGCGCAACAACTCGCCGATGATGCGGTGCAGATGGCACACGCTTCCCTGATCAGTGCGGCAGAGCGCTACGGGTTATCGCGCTTTGCTTGGGATGAGTGGGAACATACAGGGCGAAAGAGCCTGGACCGACAAAGTGAGCAATTGCGCCGCCTCTGGCAGGCCGGGGATCTCAGTACGGCCGACTATTTGGCGCAACTGGAGCAGACGATACAGGTGCGAGAAAGTGCGCTTGATTTGCACGGTCAGGTATGGCAGGCCTGGTTCGAGTGGATTCTCGCAGCGGGGCAGGTGGAGGCCTGGCTCGGTCTGGCAAGTCGATGAATTACAACACACAAAGAACCGCATTGGAGGCCCTGATGACGATGTTGAAATTTTGGGCGGTGTGTCTGTGTTTGACACTGATCCAACCGATATACGCAGAGGAGGCGGACCATGAGGGTACCTCAATTGAGCTAAGTGCAGAAGAACAACGCGCGGCGGGCATTGTTATTGGTACGGTTGAACCTCGCGCGCTCAACGAGACCCTGCGGATTCCGGGCGAGGTTGTGATCAATGCCTACCAGTCTGTGCTCGTTACTCCGCGCATTACAGCACAGGTCGTGGCGCGTCATGCGAAACTCGGCGATGAGGTCGAAGTCGGTCAACCCCTGGTGGCGCTCTCGAGTGTTGAGATGGCCGAGGCGCAAGGGGCATTGATTGTCGAGAATCGAGAATGGCAACGCGTCAAGACCCTCGGTCAGCAAGCCGTGTCGGAACAGCGCTATACCGAAGCGCAGGTTGCACAACAACAGGCTCTCGCCAAAGTACTCGCTTACGGCATGACCATGGCTCAGGCAGAGGCACTTATGCAATCGGGAGACGCCAGCAAAGCGACCGGTACCTTCGACTTGCTCGCCTCACAGGCGGGTACGGTGCTACAGGACGATTTTATTGTTGGTGAATTGATCGAGCCTGGCCGGGTACTCATGAATATCAGTGACGAATCGGTGATGTGGGTGGAAGCATATATGGTGCTGACCGCGTCCCCCAAAATCGATATTGGTGCCAATGTGCGGGTCATCCCCGATGGTATCAACTGGTTTCCAGGTACGGTCATTCAACTTCATCATCACCTCGACGAAAAGGTCCGAACACAGGGCTTGCGTATTGAGGTGCCCAACACGGCTCATAGCTTGCATTCGGGTCAGTTTGTCGAAGTAGAGGTGGTCACCGGGACGCACGCACCAGAACTCGCTGTGCCGAGTGCGGCATTGATAATGATCAAAGGCTCACCGAATGTATTCAAGATCGAGGAAGGACACGAGTTCCATGCCGAGGCTATTGAGGTCGGTTCCACGGTGGGCGAGTGGACGGTCGTTCGAAGCGGGCTTATTGCAGGTGACGAGATCGCCGTGAGCGGTGTTTTTTACCTCAAGTCATTGATGCTCAAGTCTTCGCTTGGCGCAGGTCATGTACATTAGGAGAACTGCATGTTGGAAGCACTGGTAAAGACATCTCTGCGCTATAAATTTCTGGTGTTGATTGCCTTTGGAATCGTGGCCTTTTTGGGTTGGCGTGCGGTTGTTACTGTGCCGATTGATGCGTTTCCAGATGTGACGCCCACCCAAGTCAATATCTATACCGAGTCACCAGGGCTTGCCGCTGAGGATGTGGAGCAACTTCTCACTTTTCCTATTGAGTCCGGCATGGCCGGGCTGCCGAAGGTGAAAGAGATCCGCTCTGTGAGTCTCTTCGGTTTGTCCTATGTCGCGGTCTATTTTGAAGACGACATGGATATTTACTTTGCGCGGCGTCTGGTGATGGAGCGGTTGCAGGAGGTGGGGGAGCGCATCCCAGAAGGTTATGGCACGCCGGAGATGGGTCCCAACTCGTCCGGACTCGGTCAGGTTTTCTGGTACACACTGGAACGGGCTGACGAAAAGCTCAATGCGGCGATTACCGATATGGACTTGCGGACGTTGCACGACTGGAATGTGCGTTTGATTTTGCGAACTGCTTCCGGTGTTGATGATGTCATTTCATGGGGGGGCCAGGAACGACAATTTCAGGTTGTGATGGATCCCCTGAATCTCATCAAATACGACCTGACCTTCACCGATGTCATGGAAGTGATCGAGGCCAACAACCGCCAGGTTGGCGGTCAATACGTTAATCTCGGCTCAGAGCAATACCTCGTGCGCGGCCTGGGCCTGGTCAGAAATGAGCGCGATATCGGCGATATGGTCGTCAAAGTCGAAGGTGGCGCGCCGGTATATTTGCGCGATATTGCCGAAATTCGTCAGGGGGGTGCACTCCGTTTTGGTGCCGTGACGCGCGATGGCAAGGAAGTCGTCCTCGGGATGGTGCTCTCGCGCATCGGTGAGAATGCCGCCCGGGTGGTTGAAGCGACGAAGGAAAAGGTCGCTATTATCGATCAGTCTCTGCCAGATGGCGTTGTTTTGCGACCTATTTACGAGCGTACCGACCTCGTTGAAAAGGCAGTGGGTACGGCTACGAATGCATTATTTCAAGGCGCGATTCTGGTGGGTGTTATTCTGTTTTTGTTTCTCGGCGAATGGCGACCAGCAGTGGTTGTGATTGTCTCTATTCCGCTCACGATGCTCATTGCGTTTGTGTTCATGGATGAAGCGGGCCTTTCGGCTAATCTCATGTCACTTGCTGGCCTCGCTATTGGTATTGGCATGATTGTCGATGGCGCAGTGGTCGTCGTGGAGAACTCATTTCGCGTTATGGCAGAACGCAGGGCAGAAAACCAAGAGGTCAACCGCACTGCTGCGGTATTGGCTGCTGCCCGTGAAGTCGTGAATCCGATGACCTTTGCCATCTTGATTATTGTGGTGGTATTTCTGCCTTTGTTTGCGCTCGAGGGACTGGAGGGCAAGCTGTTCAAGCCGATGGCGTTTAATATCACGTTTGCCATGGGTGGAAGTTTATTGCTCGCGCTGACGCTGATTCCCGTGCTCGCGGCTTTGTTATTGAAACCGCAAAGAGAACGCGAGACATGGCTCGTACGCGTCATTAAACCGCGCTATCTATCCTTGCTTTCCTGGTCGTTGGCGAATCGAAAAGTGGTGGTTGGCTGTGCCGTGGGTTTGCTCGCTGTGAGTATGTCGCTGTTCCCTTTTCTGGGAAAAGAGTTCATGCCACAATTGCAGGAAGGGTCAATTATGTGGCGCGTGACTTCGATACCTTCGGCTTCGCTCCAGCATTCGATTGAGATTTCCAAGAAGATCGAGAATGCGCTGTCGAGATTCCCGGAAGTTGAAACTACGGTGGCAATGATCGGTCGTGCCGAGAAAGGCGAAACAGCCGACGCCAATTATATGGAGATTTATACGGCACTCAAGCCCGAGAGCGAATGGCCCGGAGACCGCGATATCAAAGAGCTTGCCGAGGCTATGCGCGAGGCGTTGGAAGTGGTGGTGCCGTCGGCTGTTATCGCTTTTACACAGCCAATTCAGATGCGCGTAGAGGAGCTGATCTCGGGGGTTCGCGCCACGCTTGCCGCCAAGATTTACGGTGAGGATCTGGCAGTGCTCGATCAGTTGAGCGAGGATGTCAAAGATGTCATTGCCGAAGTTGAGGGTGTGGCGGATCTTTCGATTGAGGCCAATGTCGGCAAGCCGCAGATCCGCATTCAGGTCAAGCGCGAGCAACTCGCCCGGTTTGGGGTGAATGCGGACGATGTGTTGTCCGTTGTCCGCACGGGCATCGGCAATGAGCCGGTCACGACCATGATTGACGGCGTGCGCCGGTTCGATATTACGGCGCGATTCGATGACCGATCAAAAGCGTCGGTGCAGTCGATTCAGCGCATTCCATTGAAAACAAGCGATGGTGCGATTGTTCCTCTCGCGACTGTTGCAGATGTCAGCGTTGCGGAAGGCTACTCTTTTGTGCGCCGCGAGCAATTGCAGCGTTACGCAGTGATCCAGATGGATGTGCGAGGGCGCGATGTCGATGGTTTTGTGCGCGATGCCAATGCGGCTATTGATGCACAGATTGACTTGCCTCCGGGCTATTGGATCGAGTGGGGTGGCGCGTTCGAGAATCAACAGCGGGCGTTGGCGCGTTTGGCGGTGATCGTGCCGTTGACGATTTTTTTTATTTTTGTGTTGCTCTATACCGCATTTAATTCGGTGAAGTACGCCGCGCTGATTATCGCCAATGTGCCGTTTGCGACAATTGGAGGGATGGTGGTTCTTTTCTTCAGTGGGCAATACGTGTCGGTTCCCTCTGCGATTGGATTTATTGCGGTTTTTGGCGTGGCGATGTTGAATGGCATTGTGCTGGTGAGTTTTATCAATGAGTTGCGCGAAAAAGGACTCGGTGTCGCAGAGGCAGTGCGACGGGGAGCGGAGTTGCGTTTGCGCCCAGTTTTGATGACTGCGAGTACGTCCATTCTCGGGTTGGTGCCTTTGTTATTGGCGACGGGTGTTGGTGCCGAAACGCAGCGGCCACTCGCTTCGGTGGTGGTCGGCGGTTTGATCACTTCGACCTTGTTGACACTCGTGTTGCTGCCAGTGATCTACGAGTGGATTGAGACGCGACGGCAGTAAACGTCCGTATTTTTATTTCTTGCAGGGCGGGAGATATTGCCTTATAATCCGAATTAGATAGGGCTTGTTCTTTTTTAAAAGACGATATATCGTCTGGCGCAGGCCATTTTACACACCTCTTTAAAAAGTTTAAATAAAAATATTCTGTAATCAAAACACTATGCTTCCCATCAGAGGAGGTGAGGGCTATTGATGCTCCAATTAATACAAGTATTGGCTTAATACAGGCAGTGACCAGTTTCTTCGATTTTCTGGTGATGTCGTTCCTGTTGTTAGCGCCTATGCTAATGCTGGGGCTATTTCTTTCTGGTCTGATTCACGTATTTATCTCGCGTGAGGCCATTCTGCGGTGGTTGCGCGAAGATAGCCTGAAATCCGTGAGTACGAGTGCTGCTGTTGGCGTGCCCGTGCCGCTTTGCAGTTGTTCGGTTGTACCAGTAGTTGCCGAGATGCGCAATAAGGGCGCATCCCGTTCGTCCTGTATGTCTTTTTTGATTACGGCGCCGGAAACAGGTGCGGACTCGATTCTGGTCACGAATGCGTTTTTTGGATTCATCGCTGCTATTGTCAGGCCCTTCATTAGCTTTATTACCGCAGTTGTCGCCGGTATTTTTTGCATCGGTCTCATACGAGATGATAGCGACGAGGCCAGGGCGAGAGAGCACGATCACGATCATGACCACGATCATGACCATGATCACGACCATGGGCACGGTCATAGTCACGGCCATGATCACGACCACGATCATGGGCACGAACCTCTGGTGCCCGGGAGCGATGATTGCTATGTCAGTCCCTCACAGTTGAAGGCGTTGTTTTATTCCTGGTTGAAGGGGCTTACCGAAGCGGTTAGCCAGCACAAATTCGGATCATGGGTGAAACCGGACTTTTATCGCGACATGCTTCCGGCTGAAGACAAACAAACTTCTGAGGATGATCCGTCCAAATATAAACACGATCTGGATTTTAAGGAGATCGTCAGGCATATTTTCCGCTACGGCTTTGTGGAAATAGCGGATGATATTTTGTTTGCGCTACTCGTGGGTGTCGCACTGGGAGGCGTGCTCTATCTGGCGATTCCGAGCGATTTGATGTCAAATGAGTATGCGCGCTGGTTGTCGTATCCCGTTATGGTGCTGGTTGGCGTTCCGCTCTATATATGCGCGTCTGCGAGTACTCCGATAGCTGCCGCGCTGGTCGCCAAGGGATTTAGTCCCGGAGCGGCGATGATTTTTCTTATGACCGGGCCAGCGACTAATACGGGTACTATTGCGATTATCGTCAGCCAGTTCGGGGCGCGCTTTGCATCCATCTATGTGTCATCGGTGATTGCTGTTACCGTTGCTCTGGGTATTGTAATCGATGTTATACTGCTCGGCATCGGCGTGACGGTTCCCCTGTATCTCGGTCCCTCGGAGTCAACGACTATTCAACTCATACAATGGGTGAGTGCTTTTGCCCTGATCGCTCTGATCATCTGGCGGTTCCGCGCAGGTGCTTTTAAGAGCGGCTATGAAGACCTGTTGCTCAATATTCGCCCTGTGGTCGAACCGTGTAAAGCGTTCTGGGGACGCGTGACGCGCAACCGTTCTTTTGTGGGTATTATCGCTCCCTCCACGCCATTGGGAATGACGTTTTACGGTCTGCTGATCGCCCTGTTTATCGGTAGCGGTTTTACAGTGATTCCTCCCGGGCATGTGGGCTATGGACGTCTGTTCGGCGCGGTTTACTGGCGAGACCTGCAGCCGGGATTGCACTATCTCGCGCCCCGTCCCTTTGTGCAGGTGGATAAATGGCCGGTGAAAGAAGTGAAGTATATTACAAACGCGAATCCGTACGAATTGATTTCGGGCGATTTGAATCTCCTCGCGCTTACCATCAATGCGCAGTACCGCGTAAAGGATCCCTATACTTATCATTATCAGATCCAGAATCCGAGACTGATTATTAAAGATGCCATCAAGGATCATCTGCGCGAGTTTGTATCTGCCCGCAATCTGGATCATCTGCTCAGTGTTCACCGCGCAACTCTGGAGGAGCATATCAGAGAATTGTTTGCGGGTACCGTCGAGGCGTCGCGCCCTGTGTTCGAGAGCGTTGAACTGATCGATGTAAATCTGGTGAGTATTAACCCGGTGGCGGAAACAATGAGTGCTTTCCGGGAAATCTCGAGTTCTCAGGAGGATCGAGAGCGGATCATCATCAATGCCCAGCGTTTTCTGACGTCATTAGTTCCCCGTGCACATGGGAATGCGATTTACGAAGTGGAGCAGGCAAGCGGCGAAGCGATCAGGAAAGTGATCACTTCTGCCGCTGAAGCAGATGCGATAAGAGTCGTGGCTGTAGCAGTGAAGCGCGCGCCCAATGTTCTCCAGACTATGCTGTGGCGAGAGAAGCTGGAAACCGCGCTTTCTGGCAATGCCAAGATTATCGTTCCCAATAAGCGGAGCCTCGAAAAGGTCGCGCTGTGGAAGAATAAGTCGGCGAAGACAAACGCGAATGCCCAGCACTGATAGGGAGAAAAGATTATGACTTTTAAAAGAATCGTCACAGCTATTGTCGTGGTTTTTGTTGGTGTAATCGCGTATAGCTGTTTTTACACTATCCATGAAACGCAACAAGGCGTGTTGACCAACTTTGGCAAAATCTCGCCGCCCGTCAAAGAACCCGGGCTGCATGTCAAATGGCCGTGGCCAATATCGAAGATATACAAGGTTGAGCGACGCATCCAGACCCTCAACGGCCTTACCCACGAGTTGATTACGGAAGACCAGAAGAATGTCCTGGTTGACGGTTATACGATGTGGCGTATCAGTGATCCCATCAAGTATGTCGAAGCCATCCGAACGGATGTAAATGCCGTTGAACGTTTGCGGGAACTCTATTTTGCGAGTAGCGGTATTGTCATCAGCAATAGGGCACGCGATGCGTTCATCAGTCTGGGGCTGGAACACGAAGACTTGCATGAGGCGTGTCGCGAAATGCACAACAGGATCGCGCCGATTGCCAAAGCCAACTATGGGATTGAGGTGATACGGGTCGGTATCGTCGAATACACTTTGCCAGTGGAGAACCGGCCGAGCGTGATCCAGCGAATGATTTCTGAGCGTGCGCGCATTGCCACCCGCTATCGCAGCGAGGGAGAAGAGAAGGCGATAACCATCGAGGCTCTCGCCATCAACGAGCACGAAAAAATTATGGCCGAGGCCCACGCAGAAGCGACGACTATTCTCGGCAATGCCGAGGCCCAGGCAATGGCAGTGCTGGGCAAAGCCTATCGGGAAGATCCGGAGTTCTACAAGTTTATTCGCGCACTCGACAGCTACGATCTGATTATCGATAAAAACACGACGCTCATGCTGCCCGCAGACAGTGAATTATTCAAATATCTGGACAGCAAATCTATACCCAGGTAAGATGGGGCTATGACGATGAATGAACAACAACCATTACCACGCAGTACGCGCATGATCTATGCCGCCTTTGATTTCGTTGGGCAGTATCCCAAAAGGCGAATTGTCACCGTGCTCGCCGCGATTGTCGTCGCTGTGGTGTTGGGTAGCGGGTTTTATATCGTAAAGAAAGAGGAAGAGGCCGTGGTTCTGCGTTTCGGCAAGGTGGTCAGTATGAACATCGGTCCCGGGATACGCTACTGCATCCCCATTATCGACGAAATTCAGATTCGCAAGGTCAAGCGGATCGTCCAGCATCAGATAGCCAGTAAGAGCGGCGGCACAGCCAATTTTACAATATTGTCCGGGGACACGAACCTGTTTGAGGTGGATATCGCCCTTCAATACCGGATAGATAATCTGAGAAATTTTCTGTACGCATCTGTCGATCCTCTTGAGGTGACTTCCATGCTCTTGCGGGAAGAGTTGATCAATATCATGGGGCAGAATTTCATTGATTTGATCCTGACTTCCAATCGCAACATCATTCAACACCACCTGTTGCACGAGATTACCGGCCTTCTCGAAGAATATGACGTCGGCATAGAGGTTGTCTCTCTCAACATCGTTGACATAAGTCCGATTGCAGAAACGATTGCTGCATTCCGGGATGTCAATGATGCGATTGCCGAGCGTGCACAAGCAGAGAGCAATGCCAACCGCACGCGGGAGAAGATGCTCGCGCACAGCAGGGGGCAGGCGGAGGCCGTGGTGATGGACGCCCATGCCAGGGCGCGAGAACGCATTGTGCAGGCTCAAAGCAGTGCCGACGCATTCCTCGCTCTGCTCGCCGAGTACAAAAGTCAACGAACGCAAGTGGCTATTACGCGGTATTGGCAGCGCATGCGCACGATCTTCTCAGAAGCGAGTTTGTCGGCGGTCAATCCCCGCAATGAGGCGACAATCGACATCAACATGATAGAAGGGCTTGCAGCTTCTACACCTCCAGACCTGTTGCTGGGCACGCCTTCAGGCGATGTTGCCGATAGACCCTCTTTTTCAACGGCGCGGCAGCAGGATACACATGCTTTTGAAAATGTCGATGAGGATAAACACTTGCTGGACGGGCAATTCCACAAACGGCGCGTGGAACGCCATCATCAGAGGGTCGCCAATATGAAGTCACTGATATTCGACCTGCCCAGTGTATTCTCTCATGAGCACACGTCAACGCATCCGCAGACTACCGTGCGGCAGGCAGACCAGCAGGCGTTGATTGAGACCAAAGCTGCAAGCATGCAGGATAGCAGCAAAACCGTGGATAAGGAGAAAAAAAGTGAGTCTGCTCAATAAGTCCATATCGACGGGTATAGCTTCTTGTCTCATCCTGCTGGTGCTCACCCTGCCCTCTGCGGCGGCTCCGGGAGTTACTGACAGTACGATTGTGTTCGGGCAAACCGCCTGCTTCTCGGGTCCGAACAAAAATCTGGGTTTGTGGTATCGAGCCGGTATTTTGACCGCTTTTCAGGAACAGAACGATCAAGGCGGGGTATATGGCAGGTTGTTGCGGCTCATTTCTGTAGATGATGCGTACGAGCCTGATCTGGCAGCCGCAAATGCAGAGATGTTCGCTTCCAAAAACAATGTGTTTGCCGTCATTGGCGGCGTGGGAACGCCGACTGCCAAGCGCATTGTACCCGTGCTGCGAACGGCTCAGATTCCCTTTGTGGGACCGTTTACAGGAGCCGACTTTTTGCGCGATGCCAAAAAGTATCCAAATATTATCAATCTGAGGGCCGGTTACTTTGACGAGATCTATGAACTGGTGCATCACATGATTGACGATCTCGGCAAAAGTCGTTTCGGCATTATATATCAGGATGATGCGTTCGGGCGTTCCGTCTTGAGAAACTACAAGGAGGTTCTCGATAGTCGCGACCTTCCCTTACTGGCGAAGACCTCCTACTCGCGGAATACACATGCCGTCCATGCGAGCCTGTTCGCATTGGATAAAGCCGATCTGGACGCTATCCTGATAGTGGGAGCCTATGCCGCCAATTCGGAAATCATCAATCTGGCCAATTCTCTGGGACATAAATACATAATAGCCAACCTGTCATTTGTCTTATCCCGCGAATTGAAGAAGAGGATCAATACACTGAGTGATAAAATCCTGGTGACCGAGGTGATGCCCGACGCGCAAGACCAGAACAGTCATGTCGTGCGACAGTTTCAACAAGCCATAAGATTAGTGCCGGAAGACCACGCGCACGAATTCAATGAAGTATGTCTGGAGGGGTATATATTGGGTCGATATCTCATCGCTGTGTTGGAGCGTATGAGCGATAAGTTGACGCGAGAGCGGTTCATGAAAGATGGCATGTCACCGGCTAAGCCTGTCGTGATTGGCGATTGGGTCATTCATTTCAAATCCGGTCAGAATGCGGGTTCAAGCTATATCAGGTTGATCCATCTGGGTGGCGGTCATTCTGCAAAGGGAGAATAATCCTTGAAGAATATAGACGAATTTTCCGTCGAAGAAATCGGCGAAGAGTGGTTGCGCGAGCTTTATAAGGTTGTTGCTTTGCGGCGCGGTACCATGTTCAGGATGATTACCGAGACAGCACGCCTGTTGTTGTTTGGCAATGCAGGTGGTGCCGCGTTGATTATCGGTTTCATGAGTGCATCTACCACGGGAGGTGAAGATCCCGCCTATCACTATGCTTCCTTGCTGACACTGCTCATGTTTGCGGTGGGAACGCTTGCATCAGCCGTGGCTATGATTATGGTCGCCGTAGTCTCGGTAAAGGAGGCTCACGGTGCGGAGACTGCATTGAAACGGTTTGTCGATGGCGAGATCGATCGAACACAGGTGATGTTTACGGTTGAAGAACAGACCTTTCGCCTGGCCAATTACGCTACGGCGTCCGGTGTTGTCAGTGCTGTGGGATTTCTGCTCGGTGGATTGAGCAGTATTATTCTGTTGATCATTTTCTTCTAATAACAGTCTTGAGGCGTACTGAAAGTACCTGTATCTGCTTCTTTTTTCCATCCTAATTCCTCCCGTCCATTTTAACCTATTCTGGTTTAAATCACTGTGGATTCTCATTTTCTCATACTTTTGTTGGGATACGCCCTCGCTATCCTTGCCGCGTCTTTGCTCGGCGGATATTTGCCGACAATCGTTACGATGACGCATACGCGCATCCAGATGGTGATGAGTTTTGTTGCGGGTTTCATACTTGGCGTCGCGCTGTATCATCTCCTGCCGCACGGTCTGGTGATGATTCCGGGGCCAGGCGCTGTTGAAAAAGCCGTGGGATTGATGATGTTTGGTATCATTCTGATGGTGTTGTTGTTGCGTATCTTCCATTTTCATCAGCACGAATTTGGCGACGAAGCAGGTGATTTTCACCACGATCATGCGCATGAGCATGCCAGTCCCGAGAGCAGGTTGATCGGTGTTTGTCTGGGGCTGGGGTTGCATACGATGACCGAGGGTATTGCTCTGGGTACCAGTATCCGGGTTGGTGAAATACATGGGGCCGAAGCCGGTTTAGCGGGGCTCGGGGTGTTTCTTGCGATTCTTTTGCACAAGCCACTCGACGCGTTTTCCATTATCGGTTTGTTGCAGGCCGCAGGCCATAGTCTCCGCACTCGTATAGCAGTCAATATCGGATTCGCCATGCTCTGTCCGGTAGTGGCTTTGTTGACTTTTTGGGGGATTGGGTTTTTGGGACACTGGGAGGAAGAGGTGGTCGGTTATGTGCTGGTCCTGGCAGCCGGCGCGTTTCTGTGTATTTCCCTGAGCGATCTGCTACCGGAAATCCATTTTCACAGTCACGATCGCGTCAAGCTCACGGTGTGCTTTCTCGTGGGTATTGTTCTCGCGTATGGGCTGTATTTTATCGAGTCCGGAGCGGTGCACGGGTTGGAGACGCACGAAATGCATTGACGCTAAGGGATGTTAAAAAAAGAAAAGGCGGTCTATCATGCGATGGACCGCCTTTTTGCTAATCCATAAAGGAGACGTTATGGGATCGATAAAGGTAGCAGTAGTGGGACTCGGATTGGGCCAGCATTTCGTTCGTGGGCTGGTTGGACATCCGGATGTGGATAGAATTGTTCTGGTGGATCTGGACGCCGATCGAGCGGAAATGGTTCGCGGGGAGTACGACGAGGTGGATGCCGTCTATGAGATGATTGAGGTTATGCTCGAAAAGGAGCGTCCCGACGCGGTGTGTGTCGTGACGCCCGACCATCTTCATCGGCCACATTCAACGGCTTGCTTCGATGCTGGCGCCCATGTGTTGCAGACAAAACCGCTTGCGACGAATCTCGAGGACGCGCGTGCAATTTTGGCCGCGGCAAAGGCGACAGGAAAGAAAGTGATGGTAGCGCACGAGCGCAGGTTTCGGCCACGTGTCAAGCGAATCAAAGCGATTCTCGATGCTGGCGAAGTGGGCGATCTGATCCACCTCCGTATCGATGCGATCCAGGACAAACGCGGGCAGTTTGCGCGTTCGCCGTGGTATGCGTCGGTAGAGGCGGGTCGGAGTGCTTTGAACGGTTCGGGCATTCACGAAGTGGATCTTGTGCGACATTACGCAGGACGGCCTGTCGAGTCTGTGTGTGCTTTCGCCAATCGGCTCGGCAATTTAGAGTTCCCAAGAGATAAGACAACATCCGCCCTGTTCCAGTTTTCAGGTGGCGTCGTGGGTCAGGTCACGGTGACCTATGAGGCGCGCTGGCCGCGTTCGAATTTTTTCGACGATACGTTCCGAGTGGTTGCTTCTGAAGGCATGATTGTGGGACCGCATGTCTATCGCGAAGGGGCAGAGGACTGGGAAGATTTAAGCGGTTTGGACAACAGTACAGCGTCGGGGATCACGGGGGCCGTTTGCGCGTTTGTCGATTCGGTCGTGAACGATGTACCGATCGCGGTGACCGGTGAAGATGCTTTCGACTCGCTCGCGGCGGCATGCGCGGCCGATACATCGGCAGAACGGGGCGAGATGGTGCGACCAGAGACGCTGGATTGACGTTATGCCCGCCACAATCTGCCTTTATCTGCCTTTATCTGCGTCCATCTGCGGATAATGTTCTTTTTATGTCCGCCACAATCTGGGGACCCTGACGGGTGTTTCCGTTACTGGCCAGTATTCGGGGGGCGCGTCTTCCCAATGGGGTACGGTGCGCGCGTCTCGATCAAAAATGATTTGTCCATTGCGAATTGTGAGCCGACAGATGAGGCGTTGATCTGTATCTATCCGCGTATAGCCGCAGTCCTGAAATGAGAAGTTTCCGGTTTCGAGGGCCAATACTGCGATGTCCGCTTCTGCTCCTATCGATAGTGTGCCCAATTCCGGTCGTCCGATTGCACGCGCTGGCGTCGCGGTTGATCTGTAAATGACGTCTTCGAGGGTCATGCCCATTGCCAGACATTTTGACATGGTGTCTTGCATGCTGAATACGGTACCGGAGATATTGCCCATATGCAGGTCTGTGCTGATGGAGTCGGGACCAAATCCATTGGCAATGGCTCGCGCGCCGTTTCGATACCAGAAGCTCGCAGCGCCGTGCCCCAGGTCAAACCAGATTCCGCGTTGTCTGGCTTCAAACATATACGGGTGGACGTTTCCGTTGTCATCGACTACGGGGAATTGTCGCGCATAGACATGGGTGTGAATATCACCTGGGCGGAGTTTTTCGAGAATCAGCATGGGGTAGGACCTCTCGGGTGGACGCGGCCAAAAATCGACCATGACGGGCATGCCGCATCCATCGCCCGCTTCAACTGCTTTTTCCACCGATTCCCAGGGGGGGTGCATGTCGTCAAATGGTGCGCTTGTCCAGTAATGTGCTGTTTTGATGCCGACGACTACTTCGCTGTGTTCGAGGGCGGCTTTTGCCGCGCTATCGACGTCAAATGTGCGGATATCCTGTTCGGGCGTGCCCATACCGGGTGCAGAAATATTTACGTAAGCCAGGACCCGTGTTTTTGCCTGTTCCATGACGGTGCGGCGAAAATGCGCGATTTCCTCGCATCCCGCGGTTCCCGTATCTACGCATGTTGTTACGCCAGAATGTGGGAAATGTGCGTCTGGATTCAGGCTTGAACTGAAGAGACCCTCTCCTGGTGCACGGGTGAAGTAGGCGTGGATGTGAATATCGATCAATCCGGGTGTTACTATCAGATCCGATACATCTACGACATGGTCTGCTTCTTCTGCGGCAATATCCGCTTCTACTTTTGCAATTTTGTCATCGACAATCCCCACATCGCATAATCCATTTACTTTATTGGCGGGATCAATCACCCGTCCGCCTTTTAACAGCAGGTCGAATTTACCTTCGGCCATAACCAACCTCCAATCGCGTGTTTTGGAAATTCATCCTCTTGAGTATTATGTATCATAATCGTATATTTAACAAGAGTCTCGCCAGGTGACCAATATATGAAAATTTTTGGGAATTAAACCATTGATTGCCAATACCAAAAGATGTGTTCGCGTTTTCTCTATTTGTTGGTGTATTTTCTTTTTTACGACGTGCAACCAGACGCCGCCTCTTCCGGGTTCTGATTCCTCTACTTCCGAATCCGCGCTTCCGTCCATTTATACCTACACGATTGTCAATACCTATTTACACGATCCCAATGCTTTTACGCAGGGGTTGGTTTTTGAAGATGGTTTTTTTTACGAAGGTACCGGAAACTACGGTGCTTCAACCATTCGCAAGATTATGCCTGCTACAGGCGCGGTTTTGACGCAGAAAAGCATTGCTCCTAATTTTTTTGGCGAGGGCATCGCGATTTTTGACGACCGCCTGTATCAACTTACGTGGAAATCGGGTATATGCTTTGTGTACGACAAGAACACATTTGAGTTACAGGTCCAATTTACCTATCCCACGGAGGGTTGGGGGCTTACTCACGATGGCGAAAAGCTGATTATGAGCGATGGTACAAATACTATTTATTTTCGGGATCCCAATACATTTAGGGAAATTGGGCGTATCGAAGTGACCGATAGCACGGGGCCTGTTCATTATCTCAACGAGCTTGAATATATTGAGGGACAAATTTTTGCCAATGTATGGCAAACCGACCGCATTGCCCGCATCGATCCCAAAAGCGGTAAGATTACGGGATGGATCAATCTCGCGGGTATTCTCTCTCAAACCGATCGCTTGAATCACCGCGTTGGTGTGCTAAATGGCATTGCCTATGACGCTGTGACCGACCGCATTTTTGTTACGGGCAAGTGGTGGCCCAAGTTGTTTGAGATCAAACTCGTTCAGTGAAAGGCAATATCCACGAAGAACACAAAGGGACACGAAGAAAGGCGGAAGGTATGATTTAATCTGTTTGAAGTGTGTGATTGGGATATGGTTTAAAATAGCTTTTAAAATCCAATGAGAGGAAAAAACTAATGAGAAAACGGGGATTCTACACCTGTGTAGCACAGGCTTTGATCTTTGCAAGCCTATCCATTTTTCTTTTGATTCAACCCCTTCAGAGCGCGTTACAATCAGGCTTTAATCCGGATTTTGATGGAAGCGGTGTTGTCGATTTTCCCGACTTTTTGCAATTTGTAGATAAGTTCGGGTTCAGTCGTGGCGA
Organism: Gemmatimonadota bacterium; assembly: GCA_028874765.1. GTDB lineage: Bacteria > Latescibacterota > UBA2968 > UBA2968 > UBA2968 > VXRD01. The sequence continues at coordinate 13,800 of JAPPIE010000185.1, read as the reverse complement.
TGCGGCGTACGAATCCAGGTACGATCTGAATGGCGATGGCGAGATTACTTTTAACGATTTTCTGTTATTTGTCGGGGCATTTGGCAAAACAGTGTCTATGGAAAGTGAAGGTGTTTTGCGTCCGCCGGGAGAGTTACAACCCTATCCTCTTTCGCCCATTGTATCGGTTGAATCGGTTCGCTCTATGCCCATAGGCACACCTGTATTTATGCGGACCGAATTTGCCAATGGACAGCTTGCAGATCTCGAAATGACGTTTATACAGGTGGTTGACGATTTTTTGGCACCAATGCCCGTTTATATGGTTGAAGCTTCCGATCCCGTTTTGATACAACTCGGAGGGATTGCCCAGGGTATGAGTGGTTCTCCCATTTTCAATGAGCAAGGCACATGGGGTGCTATTGCTTATGGTTTTTCTTCTCAAGATAGCCCGCCGTACTATTTTTTTGCGACGCCTATAGAATGGGTGATTGGCGATAAGGGTGCGATTCCATTGACTAAGCGCACGGTCACCTGGCGAGATAGTGGTATCTCTCCCCTAATTATCCCTTTGCTGGGCACGGGATTCAATCGCATGCCCCAGCCAGATGATTCTTCCCGCCTGAGTGAGGTGATGTCAGCCGGAAAAACACAGCAACATCAGATCAGTTTTGAGGCGGGTAGGCCACTGACAGTTGGTTTGATGCTGGGTGAGGTTGCGATTGCCGCGTTGGGAACCATATCATACGTCGATGGCAATCGGGTATATGGTTTTGGACATCCGATGGATGGTGTGGGGATAGTCGAACTGCCCATTATAGAAGCAGTGGTGCTCGGTCCAATATCCAATCTCTCTGCGCCGTTTAAGTTTGCAACGCTGAATCCAACAGTGCGGGGAACGCTGACCGAAGATCGTTTGCCCTCGGTTCGCGGTGTGCTTGGCGAGGGGCCAGAGTTGATACCTGTCAAGAGCATATATACTTTTTCTTTAGGGCAGGTGCTTGAGCTTACGCACAGGGTGGCGGTTGGTCTTGACCCCTTCACGACAGCCGATCTCGTTGCGGAGGCTTTGTTCTCGCCTTTGGTTAACCGGGTTGAAAACGAGCCGAATCACAGTGTGCGCGTCAAGACGAATATTTCTTTTGTGGAGACAGATTCAATACTGGCTCGTTCTCGGCTCTATGCAGAGCCGGAAGGGCAGCTTTTATTTTTGGTTGTAAATGCCGTTGGCGATTTGACAGATATACTCTCACGAATCATGACACGGGATGATTACGCTGTGCAGATGCGCGAGGCCGAGATTCATGTTGATATATTGCCCGAATCCCGTTTTGCAAAAATAGTAGGCGTTGCTGCGGATACGGTTGTTAGTGCTGGGAGTACGTTGTCTGTTGCGACTTCGCTGCGCGTGGGGCGGCGTGAGGACCGGGAAATCGAGATGGCATTTGGCATACCCGATACACTTCCCGCAGGTGTTTATCAACTCGAAGTGGGTTCTGTAGCAACATTAGGGTCAGATTCTGCTGGTGAAGGCGGCGATCCTTTCGGATTTTTTGATCCTTTTGGGCGTGATGAAACGCTCGAAGATGTTTTTGCCAGCGCGAATAGAAGAGATGAAAATGTTATCTTAAAGGCGCGTTTGACATTTGTAGGGTCAGGTGAGGAAAGTGATCTGCCGCCTGATCCTTTCGGTAGCCCGCCTGATTCTTTTGGTAGCTCAACGGATTTTTTGGGTAGTCGGACCGAGACTGTACCTGTTTCTATGGAGAAAGATGTCGATTTATTTTTGGAGGGTTTGGAAACGCTTCAGATACATGTGATGGGGAATTAACAATACCCGGGAGTTACCCATGAAATGGACAGACGAACAACTCGCACGATACGATGAACAGGGTTATCTCTTTATGCCCGGTCTGCTTTCATCCGACGAGGTCGATGCACTCAATGGCGATGTTCCGCTTTTGCTCAGTGGGGAGAATGACGGGTTGCATCGGGAACGCGAACGCGGTGGGGCTGTGCGTCAGGTTTATCTCGCCCATCGGAGTGTTGACGCTTTTCAGGAGCTTATCAATCATCCGAAAATTCTGTATCCCGTTCGGCAGGTTCTCAAAGACGATGTGTATATCTGGCACTCGAAACTCAATGTCAAGGATGCTTTTGAGGGCACGGTCTGGCTGTGGCACCAGGACTATGGGTACTGGATGTGGGATGGGGTTGATCCGCGTCTCGTTTCCGCTATGGTTTTTCTGGATCGGGCCACGCTCAACAATGGTTGTTTGATGGTGGTATCGGGGTCTCATAAATGGGGGCGTCAGGAGCACTATGCGGATACGGTTACGACGAGCTATAAGCAGTGGTGTATTGATACAGGTACACTGAAAGAAAAAATTTGTGAGGAGGATATTGAGCATATTACGGGAAAGCCGGGCGATGTGCTGTTTTTTGATTGCAATATTGTGCACGGCTCTGGTCACAACATGTCGCCATTGCCCCGCAAGACATTTATCATCGCGTACAATTCCATATCCAATAAGCCCCGTGCGGTGGATAATCCCCGACCCGACTGGGTGGTGGCTCGCACGTTTGATATTGTTTGACTTGACATTGAAAAGGAAGTAATCTATTCTCCTGACCATCACATAGGAGGTTGATATGTCTGCTACTACAACTGCTCCGCGTACCAATGGCAGGGCTAATGCGCTCACAAAAATGACGATTGTAGATTGCGATGTACACCATTCTCCGGGTAAGGGTGACGCGCTCTATCCGTATATGCCGCGCCACTTTGTCGAGTATATCAAAGATTTTGGTACGATGATGCCGAGACTCGGATATACAAATATGCCGGGAGGCGGTGCGCGAAAAGATCTGTGGGAAGATCCAAAGGAAAATCCCGCCCATCAGCCACAGGTTTGTATTGAGAAGCACCTCGATGTGTATGATATAGATTACGCGATTCTCACGGGTGGGCCTTATGCAGCAGCTGTTCACAACAACCCGGATTACGCATCGGCTTATTGCAGTGCGTTTAACGATTGGACAAAAGACCACTGGATCAGTGCCGATCCGCGGTTTCGGACTTCGATTCATATTTGTCCTGTAGATCCGCAACTCGCGGTAAAGGAAATTGATCGTCTGGGTCCCGATCCGGATTTTGTGCAGGTTATGATGCCCGCGGGCGCTCGCATGCCTTTTGGCAACCGCCACTACCATCCCATTTACGAGGCCTGTGAGAGACACGGGTTGCCCGTTTCGGTTCATTTTGGGGCTGAAGGCGCAGGTCTTGCAGCACCGCCCACTGCTGCGGGATATCCCACCTATTATCTCGAAATGCGTATGGCACGGCCCCAAATTGCACAGGCTCATGTCACGAGTCTCGTTGTGGAGGGCGTGTTTGAGAAATTTCAAAATTTCCACTTTATATTTGTCGAGATGGATACTTTCTGGCTGCCGGGTCTTATGTGGCACCTCGATCTCGATTGGCGCGCGCTGCGAGATTACACGCCGTGGGTCAAACGCCTGCCCAGCGAATATATTCGCGAGCATATCCGTCTGGGTACGCAACCTATGCCCGATATACCCGGCGGAAAAGAAGATCTGGAGACGTATTTGCGCTGGATGCACGCCGAGGATACCCTTGTTTTCGCCAGTGATTATCCACATTGGGACTGGGATGAGCCCGGTCACGTCCTTCGCAATATTGATCGCGATCTGAAGAAGCGTATTATGGGCGAGAATGCCGGCGAAATATTTGGGCTTTTCTGATGTCGAAACACAGGGTAGCGAAAATAGCGGATCTGCCCCCTGGCGAGCGCAAAATTGTGACGGTTAATAACCGGGAAATTGGCATTCTCAATGTGGATGGTAATCTCTATGCCCTGCGCAATATCTGCCCCCACCGCCTGGGTCCGATTTGCAAGGGCCGCGTGCGTCCATTGGTCGTTTGGGAGGGCGAAGAGGTGGGCGGTGGGCGCTTTACCGATATCGGACATGAACGCGAAAACGAAATTATCAAGTGCCCCTGGCACAACTGGGAGTTTGAGCTGAAGACCGGTAAGTCCATTACAGATGACGATTTGCGCGTGCGTACCTATCGCGTGGAAGCAGAAGGAGATGATGTTGTGCTTTATCTGAGGTGAGAGATAAGGCCCTATTATCTCTTATCTGTAGGGGAAGATGGGTGGGTATGAGAATACATCAGTTGCTATGGCCTCAAAGTAGAATTGATCATATTGCACAACACAGTATCAGGCCGGATGAAGTCGAAGAAGTTTGCTTTGGTCGATCATTTGTTCAACGTGCAAGATCTCAGGGTGAGAATCCAGTGTACTATGTTTTGGGGCAAACATACGCGGGACGTTATCTGTTCTGTGTGGTGATTCAATTCCCCGATGGCCGAGGATACCCTGTCACTGCAAGATTGATGACTGTAAAAGAAAGACGGCGATATAGACAATGGAGAGACAAATGAATCGTACAAAAATTCCACAAACCGATTCAATTGAAGAACTCGCTCGGTTCTGGGATACTCATGACTTAACGGATTTCGCTGATGAACTTGAAGAAGTGCATGAATCTGTTTTTGAGCGTCAAACCGAAGTCACTATTCGACTAGAGCCTCAAGATGCTTCCGCTGTTACAAAACTCGCTAAGTCACGGGGCGTTTCTCAAGCGAATCTTATACAAGAATGGGTTGTTGAGCGCATCCAGGCTTCGGCAGGCTCGATAGTTTAACGTTTGTACCGGGATTAGCTTTGATCCGCATTCAACCTTTCTCTCATTGCCCTTGGCTGGGAGTTGGATGACCCTCTCTCACCGATTTCAAAAGAGTGAATTTATGCAACTTACTTTTAGCACGACTGTTTGTCCCGATTTACTTTTGCCCGATGCTTTGAATGTTGCTACAGAAGCGGGCTTTAATCGCATTGAGCTTTTTCGCACGTTTAGCGAGAGTTCCCCGGTTCACGCGGATACGTCGGTGCGTATGGTGCGCGAGCGTCTGGACAATGCGGGCGTTACGCTCACGGGCCTCAATATTCGCAATATCACGGGACGCAATTCCAGCACGGACGAACGCGATCTGAGATACAATATGCGCCAGGTCGAATGGGATATCCATCTTTCTCGCGCTCTGCGGCTGCAGTGTGCCAATCTCAAAGGCGGTGATCGCACAAACGAAGCGCGCGAAGATTTTATTACAGGTATTAATCATGTGCTCGATCGCATTCCCAATTTTACGCTCAATATAGGCAATCACAAGGGGAATTTGTTCGAGAATATCGATGATTATCAGGGTATTTTGCCCGAGCTTCCCGATCGCGCCAGGGTGTTGATGGATATGGGGCATCTCCTTTCAGCTGGTGTCGATGTGCGGGCTTTTGCAGAAGCTTTTGCCGATCGCATTGGTCTTGTTCATCTGAGAGATCAGAAGGGGGAAACGCCCGTGCCTTTTGGCGAGGGCGATTTGCCTTTTGTAGATGTTATCGGTATTCTCAAGGGCGCGGGTTATGATGGCGAACTTGTCATTGAACTGGAAAAAGTCACCTGGGGTGAACCCGTCCAGGCCTGTGCTGCTGCGCGTGAATACGTCGAAAAACTCCTATCCTGAATGAGCCTATGTCCCATGCACTGAGCAAACATCTGCTCGTCGATCTGTACGGTTGCCCCGCCGATCAGCTCAATGATGTCACTGGGCTTGAAACGGTTATGATCGAAGCCGCCCAACGCGCAGGTGCCACGGTTATCAATAGTATGTTCCATCACTTTTCGCCTTTTGGGGTATCGGGTGTTGTGGTCATTCAGGAGAGCCATCTGACCATCCACACCTGGCCAGAGCAGGGTTTTGCAGCTATTGACCTTTTTACCTGTGGCACGCAGACCAAACCGCGGCGCGCTTTGACCCACTTAAAACGCGCACTCCAATCCACACGGATCGAAGTGAGACAATTCAGGCGTGGGCAAAGCGACGCATCAATTGAAAAAAAAACTTTTTAATGGGGTTTGTCTCGTTGAAACAGTGACCTTCGGCTTTGATCAGCCTTTTTTAAGCATCAAACTTAGAACTACTGTTATCACAATCTCTTCAGAGTATGACCGAACACCAGGTAAGGTAAATGTCATTTCACGAGATCTTAAGTAGCCTACAGGAAATCGGCGGCTTGATCGTCAAGAGAGGCACAGCCATGGGGCCATTGGTCCTGCCACTCTTGCTCAGTCCAGTGTTGTTATTTTTTGCCTGGCTGTTTGAGTCAACACTTGTGATCAAGGACATTCCTCTCATCACAGTCGCGTGTGTGATCGCAGCATTGTGGCTCATATTCAACTACACTCGCCACTATGGGCGGTTTGCAAAGCACGATCCAGATCGGCTACAATCCGAGGAATATCGATATGAAACCGCACGGTTGCAGATGATTGCGTCCAAGAAATTGCCGGAGCCAGTGTCTGCAGACGAGCTTCCGCTCCCAGATCTTGTGCCCAATTTGCCTGAGCCTGAAGCGTCAACTCAAGAAGAAGAGTCACAGGCTTCCACCGATATTGATAAGGAATGAGTCTCATGAGAGCCTATCTTTTTACATATAGTTCGGTATGTCCCCAAGCACGGGTGCATGCAGTGCTCAACACCACCGATGCGATCCGGGATTGGATTGCGCCGTTTCCCTACTCTGCCATCCTTAACTCCAACCTTACTACTCAGGAACTCAGCGCGATTTTCCGCAATCACTTACCAGGCACCTGGTTTATGATCGCTCAACTCAACAAAACGTTGGTTGATGGATTGTTGCCCGGCAATTTTTGGGAGTATGTGAACAACCCCGACCAGGCGTCGTTACAGAAGTTTCTGGATCAGATATCTACCTCCGCTGGCCGCCACGACGCGCCACCTGCAAAAGTGGGTAGCACAGTTTCTTGAGGCCGTTGTAATTAAAGAAGGAACGACATTTTAATTATCTCTTCGGGGAGAACGATATGAGTAAGTTACCACTGATCGCTCGCATTATACTGGGGCTGATTTTTACTGTGTTCAGCATTAATTTTTTTGTGCCCTTTTTGCCTATGCCAGAGCCTACTCCAGAGGCTGGTGCATTTCTCGGAGCACTGATGGATTCGGGCTATATGTTCTATTTCATAAAAATTGTGGAGTTGGTCGGCGGGATTATGCTCTTGATTGGCATTTGCATTCCGTTTGCCCTCGTGCTTCTCGCGCCCATTGTCGTGAATATCTTTCTCTTTCACATCTTTCTCGACCCAGCGGGCTTTATGATGGGCTTGTTCATTTTTTTACTTGAATTTTACCTGCTATATCACTATCGGTCGGTATTTTCAAATATTTGTTCTAATACCAGAGTGTGAGGCTTGTGAGATCAAAACAGCAAAACGCCCGTCGATAGGTTTACAACTGCGGTTGCAGTTCATTTTGACGGGCGTTCTTGGTTAAGCGACTATACACGCCTATTTTTCACGATTCTAAATACAATGGAGGGCGTATGACCTCAGATCAAGCTACAGATATTCGATCCACACTTATTGCGATGTTTGAGGCTATTGAAAAAAAAGAAAATATCGCCGAGCATTTGCTCAAACTCGACGATATTCAGCGCAGCCTTGATCGGGATACGCCGGCACAACTCAGACATTTTCTCGAGCGTCGTAGTTATACCAAAGCTCTCGAATATCTCGATACGGGTACGTTTACCGACGACCCCAACCGCCCCGACTGCGACGACCATCCCCATTAATTTTCAGGAGTTCAGCTATGTCTGTCACAACCCGTACTGATATCAAGGGCATTTCTCGGTTTTTATTTACCGAAGGCACGGATGCCGACCGTCTGCACCTGCATGTTTCAGAAGTTGGTCCCGGTCAGCGCGCCCACCCGCCACACCGGCACGATGGGTGGGAGATTTTCTACGTTATCAAAGGCAATGGCGAAGTTCTGTATGGCGACCAAACACATCCGGTCAATACGGGTGAAGCCATGCATCTGGAGTGCAGTATTTTGCACGGAATAAAAAATATTGGCGATGGCCCACTTCAATACGCCGTGATTATTAGAAAATGAGTGGGGATCAGTAGCGTTTTCGCAACACATCCATAATGTGTGCTGAGAGCGATTGCACGGTTTCGTCAAAATTTGCATTCTCAACGGTTATGATGCGATGGGCTTCGCCCACCTCTAAGATATGTTGTTGAATTTTCAAGATGGCATCGAGGTTTTCTACATAGTGGTGCGACGTTCTTTGCGTTGCTTCTTCACTGCGAAATTCAAAGCGCTCGGCATATTGCTTTTTGTCATCCAGGTACAGGGTCATCCAGATAAATGTTGCCTGATCTTTATAAGTGCTCAAATCGATCAAATCGGGCAGGAGATGTACCCCGTCGATTATCAGGTTGACATGCTCTTCAATGGCGCGCTCTATCATTGCTCGCACGCCAACGCCAACGCGAACAGCTTGTTCGCGAAATGCCTGTACAACCGGTGGGTGCTCACCTGCCAACTCCGCGCCCGTATGTTGCCAGGCAGAGAATGAGGAGGCGTGTAATGCAGGCATCAGGTCGGGTGAGATCATCAATCGCATAATCTGCCGAATGGCGTCGGTGGATGCAACGCGCGAAATTTTTAGCTGGTTGGCCAATGCCACTCCCACGGATGTTTTGCCCACCCCAGTTGCGCCGCTGATGAGAATAATGAGTGGTTTGTGCTGTCGATCCTTGCGAAATTGATACCATGCCTCATAGCGCTCGGCATAACGAGAACCATAGCTGTCTTTTAAGCTTTTCAGTGTGATTTTGAAAATCTGTGATCGCTTAATTACTGTGCCTTGTGAACTCAAAAGTTGTTGCTCGACCTCTGAGGCAATCTGGTGTGTGAGGTCGTGATCCAGCCCAATGGCTTCGAGCGAATCGGCAAGCCGCTCCAGAGAAAATAGTGCCCTGTCTTCGCCTTCTTCAATGAAAATTTGCCGCGATGTGGGTTCCCAAAAGATGGCATCGCCAATTATCCGATCACCAAATTCGCGCTTCACCTGTTTTCGCACGAGGTCGGCCATGTCTTCGGCGTTGATGTCTTTCGCTTTTTGAATTGACCGACGGATGCCATCTGCGAATTTGTATGCCTCTTGAAATGCGAATCCATGCTCGATTAAATAGTGCGCCAGCATGCCCCGCAAAAATGGAATTCTTTTTTTGCCATCAACAATTGTCGCCATGGCAGTCTCCCATAAAACGCAGCTTCTTTAAAAATCTGTATCCGAACTTAGCGAACCTTTTGCACGGTGTCAAGTCTGTGTATTACGGCTCGATAGAGCGGCTGACAGCCTATACCCAAAATGTGAGGAATTTATGTCTGTACAACCAAACGTCTTGTTAATTTCGACAGATCACTGGCCTGCCCACCTTTTGGGATGTGATGGTCATCCCGTTATTCAGACGCCGACGCTGGATGAATTGGCGCGAAGTGGTGTGCGTTTTTCCAATTGTTATGCCGAATGCCCGGTGTGTATTCCGGCACGGCGCACGTTGATGACGGGTACCACGCCGCGAACACACGGGGATCGCGTGTTTAAAGAGACACTCGATATGCCCGATATGCCAACTCTGGCGCAGACGTTTCGCGATGCGGGATATCAGGCTTATGCCGTGGGTAAGTTGCATGTGTTTCCACAGCGGGATCGCATTGGGTTTGACGATGTGGTTTTAGATGAGGAGGGACGCACGCAGTACGGGGTTCTCGACGATTACGAGCTTTTTTTAGGCGATCAGGGCTATGCGGGCGAGCACTTTAATCACGGCATGAGCAATAACGAGTATAGCGCGATACCCTGGCATTTGTCCGATGAAACCCATGCGACGAATTGGGCGACACAAAATATGGCGCGATTTATTAAAAGGCGAGATCCCACGCGCCCATCGTTCTGGTTTATTTCTTATCGGCATCCACATCCGCCGATTGTGCCGTTGCAAAAGTACCTGGATTTTTATCGGGATATGGAGATAGATACGCCGTTTATGGGCGATTGGGTTCGGTCTGGAAATCTTCCCTATAGTCTTCAATCGATGACTGCGCGAGGGGATAAGCACAGTGCGGTTCAAATCGAGATGGCACGGCGTGCCTTTTATGCCCTGTGTACTCATATTGACCACAGTCTGCGCGTGTTGATTGGGACGCTGAGGGAGGAGGGATTGCTCGACAATACGATTATTTGTTTTACGTCGGATCACGGCGATATGTTGGGCAATCACAATATGTTGGCGAAGCGTCTTTTCTACGAGGGGTCGGCCAATATCCCGATGATTTTGCTCGGTACTGCTGGCGATGAGCGGGTCGGGTTCGATCGCGTGGATGATCGCCTGGTGGGGTGGCAGGATGTGATGCCCACGTTGTTGGATCTGGCGGGGATAGATATTCCCGATACTGTGGAGGGGATGTCGATGGTTGGCGAACAAGAGCGGGATTGGTTTTACGGCGAGGTTGGCGAAGATGCCCATGCGACGCGGATGATTTGCGATGGCCGCTACAAGTTGATTTACTATTCTGTGGGAAATTACCGGCAGCTTTTTGATCTGGAAAATGATCCCTGTGAACTCGTGGATTTGTCGTCCGATCCGCAATACGCCGAGACCCTGTCGCGGTTGACCGCGCTCTTGATTGGCGAACTTTACGGCGAGGATGAAGCATGGGTCGAGAATGGGCAATTGGTGGGCTTGCCAGACCAGCCGTATCACTCCGGTCCCAATCGGGGACTTACCAGCCAGCGCGGACAGCACTGGCCCCCACCCCCAAAATCCGATATGCCTCAGATTCAATGGTATGCGTGAGTCGATAAAAAGCTAAAAAATATAAATGGAGGAATTATGCCATCGCGTTTGTTCAATTCACATCCAGACCACGGGATTCGCGTGCCAGGTGAGGTGGTGGAGGCATTCGTTCGTGAGCTTTTTCTCGCTGTGGGTACGTCTGAGGAACACGCGCAGCACATGGCGGTTACGTTGACGGCTAATGATTTGCGCTGTGTGTTTAGCCACGGTACGCGGCAGGTGCGCGACTATATATCGCAAATGAAGAATGGGCATACCAATCCGCGGCCCAATGTGACGGTGGTGTCCGAGTCAGAGGCGACGGCGATACTGGATGGGGATGGCGGGTTGGGGTATTTCCCATCGCATCGGGGAACGGAGATGGCAATTGAAAAGGCGTTAAAGGTGGGGGTGGGTACGGTGACGACGCGGAATCACTTCCACTTTGGCGCAGCGGGCAATTATTCCCGTATGGCGCTTGCCAGCGATTGTATTGGGATGGCTCTGTCTTCTCATCGCTATCGCCCGCGTCCAGATGCGACGGTTATGAGTGCGTCGGGCGGGTCGCCGATTAGCATTGCCGTGCCCACTGGCGAACAACCCCCTCTAATTATGGATATGGCGGCGCACTTTATCCCTTATAGTGAAGAATCATTTGAGAAGTTTCCCGCGGCAGTTTTCAAGGGTTTGGGGCTGGCGGCTGTGCTTCAGGCGATGGGGGGAATTTTGGCCGGTATCTGGAATGAGGGGTATGAGTTTACAGGTGAAGGCGAGGGGGCGGCACCACATCAAGGTGCGTTTATTGCGGTGTTTGATGTGAAGCGGTTTGCCGATGTGGAGATGTTTAAGCGGGAGATGGATCGCTATGTCGGCGAGGCGCGTGCCACAAAACCGCTGCCGGGGCACGATCGCGCCGAGTTGGCCGGGGGCATGGAATGGCAATGGGAGAGAGAGCACCGCGAGATCGGTATTCCCATGACTGATGATCACCGCGATTTGCTGGAGAACGTGGGCGATGATGTCGGGGTTTCGTCGCCGTTTGGGGAATTTGAAGGGTCGCGGTTTTAGAAAGGTATTAACCAACACAAGGAGCAATAGATGAGCGATAGACCGAATATTCTTTTTCTTTTTGCCGATCAGATGCACGCTTTTGCGATGGGGTGTATGGGGACGGAGGATATTCATACGCCAAATCTGGATAAGCTGGCGCGTGAAGGGGTTTTGTTTCGCAATTGTTATTCCAATGCACCGGTTTGTACGCCGTTTCGCGCAACGCTCATTTCGGGACAGTACGGGTCGCAGACAGATACGTTGCGCAATGGGCGGTATATTCCCGAGGGGACGCGTACCCTGGCAGGTGCGCTGAATGACGCGGGGTATCGAACCGGTTGGGTGGGTAAGTGGCATTTGGGCGCAACGGGGAATGTGTGGATTCCACCCGAGTTGCGGGCGGATTTTACGGAGTTTATCGGGTATCAGTGTTATAACGATTTTTTGCATAGTGTGAAATTTTACGATGAAGCGGGCGATGAGCATTGGTATGATGATCACAGAACGGATGTGACGAGTGATATTGCGATTGAGCGCATGGAGAAGATGGCGGAAAACACACCCTTTGCGCTGTTTGTGTCCTATCAGAATCCGCATTATCCCGAGCAACCGGGATATGAATACGACGAGATGTATCGGGGCGTGACCCTTGCGCGACGTCCAAATTGCGTGGAGGTTGATCCCTATACGAGGACGCATAGTCCGCCGAGTCCCAAGCCTCAGGAGAACGATCCGATTTATCAACGCTATGGCAATGATCTCGATGAATATCTGCGCGCGTATTACGCGATGGTGACGCAGCTGGATGCAAATGTGGGGCGGATGATGGATGCCCTGGATCGCATGGGGTTGCGAGATAATACGGTGGTGATGTTTACGTCGGATCACGGGGATTTGCAGGGTAGCCACGGAGAGACGAATAAGGGCAAGGCCTGGGAGGAGTCGAGTCGCATTCCCCTGATTGTTCGCGCTCCGGGGGGTGCGGCAGGTGCGGTGGTGGATGATCTGGTGTCTGGTGTGGATTTTTTTGCGACGTGTGTAGATTATGCGGGGCAATCTCCCGTTCCTTCGGTTGAGGGCGACAGTTTCGCGCCTGTGGTGAGCGATCCTTCTCAGACCTTAGACCGACCGGTGTTTTCAGAGATGCAGCCCTGGTGTATGGTGCGCGAAGGCGCGTTTAAGCTGGTGGTGGAGAAAGAGGGCTTTGAGGCAACACATCTGTTCGATTTGGAAAATGATCCCTATGAGATGAATAATCTGTTGGACGATCCCGCAATCGCCGAGAAACAAGCGCATTTGTACGATGTGTTGCAGAACTGGTACAGGCGCGTGAAGAGGTGATTGTGGATGGTGCTGGGAATAGAGAGAAGAGCGAGGGAGATCCGACGTGGAGAGATCAAAGGGTAAAGGTACAGATTTGAAATTCTGGGAGCGCTTTTCGAGCTACAAATACACTATTCTCGCCCTTTCTGTGGTTTTTCTTTTTTTTACAATGCCGTTGTTAGAGCGCGAGGGAGAGTATTTTTTACCGTTTCTTTTTTTGCCGATTATGGCCGCGGTGCTCTGGACGTTGAGACTTCATAGAGGGCTATTGGCGTTGTGTTTGTCGCTCGGATTTCTGGGATTTGGTTTTCATTTAGTTGTCGAGGCTATTGATCTGCCTGAGGAAATATCCAGAGTGCTTGAGATGGCAGAGACGAGTGTTTATAAACTGTTTTACGGGATATGTCTTCTGGTCTTTTTGCACCGGATTTTTTCTGAGACGACGGTCACAGCAGATACCATCCAGGGGGGGATAGCCGTTTATTTTTTGAGCGGCTTGTTGTGGGCATTTTTTTATGAAACTCTGTTGTTATTTAATCCAGATGCGATTTTGTTTTCGGATCATATTTCGGGTGAGTTTTCAGATCTCATTTATTTTTCTTTTGTGACAATAACCACCCTGGGCTATGGGGATATAACGCCTGTGAGCCG
>JAPPIE010000461.1 GCA_028874765.1 Gemmatimonadota bacterium | reverse complement strand
CTCTTGGCGCATAATCATCCAAAGCAAAGACCTGGGTGTAAATGGGGTTCTGATTTTCGGCGTCATAAGTATAGATGGAAAGCAAATTGCGTCCAATCAGGCTCAATTGAATGCTGCTCAATCCCAAAAATTGGGGCTGCCAGCGATAAGATGCGGATAGTTCGCGCAATTTCACAAAGGATCCATCTTCGATCCATTGCTCAAAAATTCGGAAGACCCGCGAATTATATCCAGAAGGGAGTTCGCCGTTTAATTCTCGTTCGTAGTCTGTTAAAACGCCGAATGCGCTCAATGCGGCCAGGCGTCTGGTGAAGTTAAACACATCGCCACCTATGATGGCGTCCCATTGCATGCGAAATGACCAGTTTTGTTCCAGGGCGATCTGATTGATCCATGAAGCGGTAAAGTCCGGGTTGGGATCTCCAATAATTTTGCGATCAGCCGCTTGTATGGGGAGATTGTTTTCGTCGTTTGCGATATTGCCCTGGGTATCGCGTTCAAAAGCTGTGCTGAAGAAAACCCCGAGGGGTTCGCCGTTGATGGCCGAGACCTGGGAAAACGAATTTGGGATGATCAATCGCCCGCCTTCAATGCCATCGACTTTGTTTTTGTTGGTCGAATACGTGAAGGTCGATTCCCAGCGGAGATTGGAGCGTGCAAGCGGAATCGCGCGCACGAGGAATTCCAACCCGGTATTGTCCATTGTACCGACATTTTGCAGGGCGCGCGAGTGACCTGTGGAGGGGGATAATGTGCGGAATAGCAACAAGTCGTCGATATGCTGATCGTAATAGGTCAGTTCTATGCCCAGGCGATTGGACAGGAGACTAAAATCCGTTCCTATTTCAATTTCCCGCTGTCTTTCGGGTTTGATCGTCCCGCCGAGTTGCGTGCTGGGCACCAGGCCGGGGTTGCCGTTATAGGAGGATGCATTGTAATTGGTCAGGCGATCATACGGCCCAATAGCTGTTTGCCCCCCTGAAGTGCCTATGGAGGCCCGCAATTTGAAGTCTGGAAAGATGTTTTGAAGTGCGCCATTTTGCCAGAAGTCCGTATCTGAAATGAGATAGGAGGCACTCGCTTGGTGCCGGCGGGTATAAATGCGATGGCTGTCTGGTCGTAGGTATCAATGCCCAGAGTATAGTCGATGCTCAATCCAGATAGCGGGGTTGCATTTAACTGGGCACTTCCAATATAGCGCGTGATTTCTTGCGTGAAATCGTATCGATCGATGACTTCGAGGGGATTGGCGAGAACGCCGTCGTCCGGATAAGTACCGGTCTCGGGGTCGGGTGTGAGATTATAGGTATTGGGGCCAAAAATAAAACCTGTCATTGCGCCGTAGTTTGAATTTAGCCCTTTGATGTTGAAATGCGAGCGGTATAGGTTATGCGAGGCTTGCCCTGTGCGCCGCGTTTTGTAAATATTTGCACGACGCCGTTGTTTGCACGCGATCCGTAAAGGGCAGCGGCAGCCGCGCCTTTTACGATTTCAATGCGTTCTACGTCGTTTGGGTTGAGATCGATGAGGCGATTTTGTGCCCCGCCACCGAGGCGGATGAGTTCGGGGGAATCGTTGTTCACAATGACGCCATCTACCACATAGAGGGGGTCGGCATCGCCCAGGACGGTACCGGTTCCGCGCAGACGGATGGTTACGCCGCCAGCAGGGTTACCCGAATTTTGCTGAATGAGGGCACCGGCTAATTTACCGGTTAAGGCTTTGTCGAGGGAGGTGGCGCCAGTCGATTCCAATTGGCGAATGTTCAGGGTGGATAGGGCATTTCCCAGTTGTTTTTTGCTGGTTGCAGCGGAAAGGCCGGTGACGACGATTTCGTCAAATTGCAAGGCATCTACGCTGAGTTGAAAAGAGACTTCCGCAAGTCCGTTTTTCTGGCGAATGGTTTGTCTGGCGGATTTATAGCCTACAAAACGCGCTTCGATGGTGGTTTCCGCTTCTGGCTCTGGCACATATAGCGCGAAATTGCCCTGTGCATCGGTGCTGGTGCCAGATGTTGTGCCAATGACAATGATATTGGCATTGGGTAGGCCCTCGCCTCGCTCGTCGGTGACTGTGCCTCTAATCGTGATTTGGGCAAAGGCCGAAATGGGGATGCTGAGAATAAGACAAAGGACAAAAAATATTCGGGATGCCATTTGTATTTCTCCTTATATTTAATGCAAATGTAGTTGATTATTGAGTGGTTGTCATGGTGTTTTTTTAATTTTTTGAGGAGGGTGAAGTAAGATGAGCGATTCGAAGAGCGATCCGAGATATACGATGGGACGCAGTGAGGGGGAGACGGAGCGTTTGATTCAGCAGTCACAACTTTACGAGGCTGTGACGCTGCGTTTTTTTCAGGAGGCGGGTCTGGTTAGCGGGATGCGGGTTCTCGATGTGGGTAGCGGTGCCGGAGATGTTGCGATGGCGGCAGCCGAGTTGGTCGGTGCAGAGGGGGAAGTCGTGGGTGTGGATGTCAATGCGGCGATTCTCGAGACAGCTCAGGCAAGGGTGAGCGAACTGGGTTTTGAAAATATTCAGTTCATAGCAGGAGATGCCCGAACCCTGGATGTGGGGGGAGACTTCGATGCGGTGGTCGGGCGTCTCGTTCTTATGTATATGTCTGATCCCGCAGAGGCGTTGAAACAACTCACAAGGCACTTGCGCCCGGGGGGTGTTGTCGCCTTTCAGGAGGTGGATTTTACGCCTTATGTATCGATTTCTCGTTCAGATACGCCGCTTATGAACAAGCTGGTTGAATGGGGAATTGCAGTGTTTCAACATTCAGGGGCGCATACTGAAATGGGCATGGATCTCCATCGCACGTTTTTGGATGCCGGTTTATCTGCGCCTGTTTTGCATTTTGTAGCGCCATTGGGGGGCGCAGAATCGTGGGCTGGGTACGATTTTATTGCCAACGCCTTTCGCAGTCTGGTCCCGCTTATGGAGGAGTTTGGAATTGCGACTGCTGAAGAGGTCGATGTGGATACACTATCAGATCGGATTCGGGAAGAGACCAGGGTGTCGAAACGCCCGCTTCTCTTGCCGCCGCATGTGACTGCGTGGGCGCGGCTTGAGACATAGGGTGTCAGGAGGTTGTTGTGTTGCGAGGTTTTTTTTGTGTGTTTGCGATTGGAATGATGTGGGGTTGTGGCGGCGAGCAGGTGATGCAGTCGCAAGTAGTAAAGGGAGAAGAACAGGTTGGACGTCCGCTGAGTAAGTTGGCTGTGCAGACGAGTGCGTCGTCTGCCGTGGTGGTGGCGACTGTGCTTCGAGACAGCGCACCTGTGATTTGGGCGAAGGTGGAATTTTCGCGTTCTATTGCAGGGCAGGCGGCAGATTATCAGTGGTCGGGGGTGACAGATGAGAATGGTCGGGCGCGTGTTGAGATTACATCGGGCGATGTGACGGGTTATTATCAAGCGCGTGCGTCGATAGATGGGCGAGAGATCGGTTCATGGTCGAGTA
Source organism: Gemmatimonadota bacterium (assembly GCA_028874765.1). Taxonomy (GTDB): domain Bacteria; phylum Latescibacterota; class UBA2968; order UBA2968; family UBA2968; genus VXRD01. Next base: position 1,292 of record JAPPIE010000461.1, on the reverse strand, counting down.
TTCCGATCAATGGCGGGTATGAAGTGATGCTCAATTTACCCATTGGTGGGCGGATGCGTGTGATGGGTTCACCCATGCGGATACCGCAACCCGGGGATGCAATCAAAATCGGCTTTATATATGGCACATACCGAAAAAACAGTCTGGATGGCGCGACTCTGGCGGCTCTCCAATTCAACGAAGCGGGGGGTGTGCGCGGTGTGCCGATAGAACTCGTCGATGGCGGTGTACCAATAGAACAACTCGCTGAAAAAAATATAAGTGAGACCGAATACGTTGCAGCACTGGCAGAGAAATTGATTACTCAGGAGAAGGTATTGGCAATTGTCGGCCCCAATCGCTCGAGCCAGGCAGTCATTGTCGGGGAAATTGCACAACGCCATGGGATACCAATGGTGACGACCAATGCGACCAATCCAATCGTCTCTTCTGCGGGTGATTTTGTGTTTATGGCGGCTTTTACGGACGATTTTCAGGGCAAGGTGATGGCCGAATTTGCCATTCAAGAGTTGGGCGCGGGTCGCGTTGCGGTGCTCACGGAGCGCGGAAGTATTTATTCGGAGGGCTTATCGCAGACTTTTGTCGATAATTTTGGCGCGCTTGGCGGTCATGTTGCGGCGCATCAATTCTACATGTCGGGGGAGACCGATTTTTCCTCGCAACTGATCGCTGTCACTTCATCTATGCCAGATGTGGTTTTTATTCCCGGTTTCGTTGTCGATATTCCGTTGCTGGTTCAGCAGGCAAGACAAAATTTTGGTCTGACAGCGACTTTTCTCGGAGGCGATTCATGGCATAACGCAGAGTTGCTTACTGGCGCGTTTATTGAGGGAAGTTTTTTTAGCGGTTTTTTTTCGTCTCAAGTCGCACCGGGCGATTTGAGTGAAGACGCCCATCGTTTTATTGATGCGTACACGGCAATGTTTGGCGTCGCGCCCGATGGATCGGCTGCACTGGGGTACGATGCCCTGAGATTGGTGGCTCTGGCGATGCTTCGGGCGGAGGAGTTGACGCCAATGGCGATTCGCGATGAGATTGCAGCGACGAGGGATTACAGCGGGGCAACGGTTATTTCACATTATGATGAAAATCGACATACGACCAAGAGTGCAGTTATCAACCGCATTGTCAATGGGGCGATAGAGTTCTACAAGTTGATTGAGCCTTAATGTTTACTGGAAAACATTGAAGGAGGCAAAAAATGAAATGCGATCACATTATTACCTGTAATAAAAAGATTCTTGGGGGCACACCTGTTTTTAAGGGTACGCGCGTACCCTTAAAGTCACTGG
>JAPPIE010000139.1 GCA_028874765.1 Gemmatimonadota bacterium | reverse complement strand
GTGGGGCTCCTTTCTGATTACTGATAAGGTACCCACCAAAACGGGTCAAGTCCATCCCTCTCTGTTGGTTATCAACTTGTCGCACGAATGGCCGTTTTTTTTAGCTCAATATCACGACGTTAGTAATGCTTCAATATATACCCGATTGAGACCCAAAATATTCTATCAACATCTGAATATATTTTCCTTGATATATATACAAATGGATACTACATTATTTATGTATTCTTCACAAATATTTTGAATTATGAATCATCAAAGAAAAAGCGGTTATGAGTAATTTTTTTAAAACAAAATTTGGGCGAATGTATCTCGGAGATGCTCTTGAATTAATGTCTGTCATGGAAGATCATTCTGTTGATCTAATTATGACATCTCCTCCTTTTGGCTTAGTCCGAAAAAAGGACTACGGTAATGTTGATGCCGACCAGTACCTGGACTGGTTCCGACCTTTTGCGAAAGAATTTCGGCGCGTCTTAAAAAATAGTGGTTCAATGGTAATAGATATTGGCGGTTCATGGATACCAGGGCAACCCACTCGCTCTCTTTACCATTACGAACTCTTAATCATGCTCTGTAAGGAATTTGAATTTCATCTTGCACAGGAATTTTTCTGGTGGAATCCGTCGAAACTTCCCACGCCCGCAGAATGGGTCAATATTCGTCGAATCCGAGTTAAAGATGCTATTGATTGCATCTGGTGGCTTTCTCCTACACCGTGGCCCAAGGCCAGTAATCGCCGGGTTCTGGTTCCATATAGCGATTCAATGAAGGGGCTTCTCAAAAACGGTTACAATGCCAAATTAAGACCGAGTGGACACGACATCAGTGCAAAATTTTCTGTTAATAATGGTGCTTCTATTCCGCCAAACTTAATAGCAATTGCTAATACCGAAAGCAATTCAATTTATCTCAGACTTTGCAAAGAAAATGGGATAAAACCCCATCCTGCGCGATACCCTGCCGATCTCCCAGAGTATTTCATAAGGATGTTGACCGATCAAGATGATCTCGTCTTTGACCCTTTTGCCGGTTCCTGTGTTACCGGAGAAGTGGCGGAAAAACTCAAAAGAAGGTGGATTTGCTGTGAACTTATCGAAGAATATTTAAAGGGCGCACTCTATCGCTTTAATCCAGAAACAAAAAATAAAACGAAGAAAACACCTTCCTACAACCTCTCCCATCCCGCCGCTTTATGGCATGGACCTGCAAATGAAAATCCATTGCCCAAAGATGGTGGTAAGCAAAGACCCAAAAAGAAAAAATCTAAGGTTTAAAATATGCCTCCTGTTTCTGCTTCCACCCTGATTGATTCTGTCCTTAATGCAATCCAACTATCCGGCGGAACAGGTGTTTACACATCAGACAATATACGCATTCATCCCAGAGAATTTGCAATCCAATATTTAGAGGAAACATTTTCTCTCTGGGTCTATATTTGGACACTCACACCCGGTGGACGACCATCTTTGCCAGATGAATACCGCATTCAAATGACCTCGGTGAGTTCTCCGCTACGCCTCAATCCAAATGGTTATACAGCGCTACTTGGATACTTTCCAGATCGGGATATGTTCGCGGGCTTTGATATTCAAGGACATCGCACTTTTACTACAGGCTCCCCCTCTGTACAAATCGATATATCTGCTATTTATACTGCCTTGCAAGATGGATTGGCTTTCCATGAAAAAGAAAATCGGGAAATCGCTGTTGCATTTCGTCCAGATCAATTTTTGCACTACATACGCAATGCGAATATTCTACACGAACTCGGTACCGATACCCAAACACTCGATTTGGTTGTAAAAGCAGCCAAATCTGAGGAAATAGTACCACAGGAAATTGAATCGCTCACTGTTGAAAGACGGCGAATAGTCACAAACGTAAGTCGCTACGCAAGAGATGGAAGTTTTCGTCAGCGAGTTTTAAGTGCTTATGAACACCGTTGTGCTGTCACTCAAGCACAGCTTAAGCTGGTGGATGCTGCTCACATTCTACCTGTATCTGTAGAAGGAAGTAGCGATCATGTATCCAATGGTATCGCATTATCGCCAACAATGCATCGAGCTTATGACCACAGCCTAATTTTCCTGGATGAAAATTACTATATCAGACTAAATGATAGAAAAGCGACTGAACTGAGAAAACAGGGTCTTGACGCTGGTTTGCCGCAGCTAACTGCCTATTTAGGTGGCAAAATCCATTTACCGGCAGACCGCAATCAATGGCCCAATCGAGAGTTTATTATCAGAGCAAACCAATGTCGTAGAATTGAAACGTATTATTGACCTGATGCCAAAATGACAATCGGAGTACAAACCCGTCCAGCGCGGAGCCGAATGGGTCTGCGACAGTAGTTCATTTATCTCAAAGCCTCGATACGCCAACCAAATTCCTCCTCCAATTCTTTTGTCCATCCCCGCTTTAGAAACGCAATCTGCCCTTCCCGATTGAAAAACCAGGTTGTGGGAAAGCCCTGAATTCCCGCTTTATTCACATATCCATCATCGAGCAAAACCGGGAACGTGTAACCCTTTTCCTCCATCCACGGAGGTACCGACTCGGGATTGCGATCATTATTAATCGTCAAAATCGCCACATCGGGATCGTCTTTGTAATGCTCGTACAAATTCTGAAAATCCGGCATCTCTTTCACACATGGGCCACACCATATCCCCCAGAAATTGATCGCCACGACCTTGCCCTTCAAAGAAGTTAGCGATACTTGCTTACCCTTTAGAGTCTTCAAATTGAACGCAAGAGCGGGTTCTGGAACCTCAATCCGAGAAGACAGAACCTCCTGCTTTCGCTTTTCTCGATCTGATGCTATCAAAGGTTTTAAGTAATCTTGGTATCCTTCTAAACTCCCGTGTCGTTTCAAATAGAGTGACTTTAGAGCCTGGTCATTGGGATTTTCACCTGGCGATAGAATAACTATACCCATTTTATAAAATATTTCTGCCTGATCGAAATCGCCCATCGCCTCGTAAACCTGACCCAAATGGTAAATCGTGTCCTTCTCTTTGGGGTCCAGTTCATAGGCACGCATCAATTCTCGCTCGGCATCTTCCAAACGCCCTTCCTGAAAAAACACCCAGCCGAGGGCATCGGCCATCAACCCGGTCATCCCTTTTATGGTCAGTTGATACTCTTCCTCTGAGTCGAAGTACTTCCTCTGACCTTTCAGAAATTCCTGTGCTGCCGCAACACCATCCCGGGCAATCTGTTCAGCCTCTCGATAATGCGACGTGCGTTCTGCCAGCGCAATCGCGCCCATTGAAAATGTTAAGTTTGGATTGTCGCCTTCATATTTAACCATACCCTGCACCACATCCAGAAGTTCTTCTGCCGATACCGTAGAATCCTCTTGAATAGAATCAAATAGATACATATAAGCCTGTCCCAGCAGCTTCTCATCATGGTGTCGAGGCCGTGCGATAAATGCCCTCAGTAAATTTCGAAACATCGCCTCTTGCTCAGGATCTTTGAACCCTTCATAACCGGCGGCATCTAGCACCTCACGATAGCGATGCGCCAGAACCTCCTCTGCCTCTGCACTTTCGCCATAGGTCCTGAGAATGCGGTCTCCTACCACTTTTGCCTTCTCTTCTGCGTCCAGCCTCACATAGACACCGTATAATATATTTAGAGAAACTACACCTTCCCCACGCGCCTTCAAAAGCACATCAGCATCAGCCTCAATCTCGGCAATTTTCTCTGCTATGGGCTTGTTTTTAAGTCGCTCAATCGCTCGCCAGAACCGCTGATGTACCTTTACATCTGTAGATGCCAATTGCGCCGCTTTCTGGTATAGCGGATAGGCTTCATCATAACGACCTACCAAATACAGATAATAAGCCGGTCGAAAATATCCATTTGCATTGCCGGGGTCGGCTTTGCGCACTTCTGCAAACGCCTTCAGACAAGCCTCAAATCTTTCAGTGTTTTTGCCCCTATTAGAAGTATAGTATAGCGCATTCCCCTTGACGACCAGAAGCCTCGCTGGATTCTCGACTCGCGTTTTATACTCATCCACAAAGGCAATGGCATCCTCTTTACTGCTTCCATACAGCACATCCGCTCTTGTATTGATAACATCCGCATGGTCGGGCAACATCTCCATGGCTTTTTCACTGGCTAAAAGAGCCTCATCCCTGCGCTCTTTACCAAGTCGATCAAGTGCGCTCGCAAGCGCGACCCAACCCCACGCGCTATTTTCATGAGACGCGATCATCTCTTCAGCGGCGGCAACTGCTTCCTCTTTATTCTCCGCGGCCAGATAATAAATGAACCAGGCGCGTAGATGCAAATTATCCGGAAACCGTTCGACCAGCTTTTTCCCCTCAACATATCCATCTTTATAATTCCGTATTATTCGCAGAGATCTCAACCTCTCAATCACTTCTTCTGCTGTATCTTGCCCTTGAATGGGAATTGGACACAGAGAAAAAAATAGAAGATATAGGACCCATCGTTTCATCATAGCACACCTCCTGTGAAAGAGCATCCTTTTCATTTACTCTCCCTTTCCCAAAACAAATACGGCACTCTTGGAGACAGCACCCCCGCCATTCAGATCTACCACCCTCACTTCAATCTGGTGGACTCCCATATCCAACTTCTCTGTCTCAAGCTCGAAATAGATCGGCTCAAAAGTCTCGTTTCCAGTCCGGTCATAGCTCACCACCACCTCCGGTTTCCCGGCCGAGAGCAACCTGCGGAATCCCGAAAATACTGCGCCAAACACCCCTAATCGCGTGCGTAAATCCTGACGGATAGCATAGCTGATGCGATACTTCGTCTGTCCGAACTGATCCTTCTGCAAGTTGTAGATCTCATAGTACACATAGACCTCCTGCTCGTCCCGGTAGCTTCGGCTTGGCATCGGAATCACCCATACGTTTCCCTTCTGAAACTTCTTCCCCTGAGGTTTTTCTGAAATCGACCAGGCCAGTTCCAGATCGCTGATGCCCAGAGAATCCCTATAAGCAGGCACCGTCACTGCCTGTTGGTAGATACCCCACTTGCCAGAGACCTGATCGATCAACTGCACGGCCACGCGATAGGTTCCCGATGGCACTTCCAGAGTGACAACATCTGGCAAGAAAGTGCCCTGCTTGAGGGGCGATGATGCCGCCCAAGCGAACGGTAGCGCCTCTACATTTCGGTGTGCAACTTCACCGGTACTATCGATAAATACGACTGTTCGCTCCACCTGGATTTGCGCCAGTTGTCCCACCTCCTGAACAGCCATCTGTTCGGGTGCAATGCCGTAATAAACCTCCACCTCGGTGTTTTCTGCCTTACCGCGAAAAGTCGCCAGGTCGTAATAGAACGCCAGTGGTTCTGCCCCTGGAGGCAGGGTGTAGCGTTCTGGCATTGCCGAAGACACGACCTGCAGGACATTGGCCGGATTCAATTCCGCCAACCGGGTCATTAAACCAATCGGAAAATTTGCAGAAAGAGGAGGTGGCGCGAATGCCCATTGTCCGTTCAACATCTGATCTGTAAACACAAACTCAATGCCACCACCTACCTGCGTATAAACCCACGATTCCCAATGTACTGTCGGTTCCTCCGCAACATAAACATCATCTACCCTTTCACGCGCTGATCGATCCAGAGGGAAAACCGGCTCTATCAACGCTCTGCCGTGTGCAATTTCTCCTGGTATGGGTAGGGCGTCAGATTCTTTTTTTCTGTAAATGGTGAACGCATTTCGCTCTTTAATAGCCTGTACCGCCATGCTGGGAGGTGGGTTGGTCCGACCAGACCGGGACCTGTAGTCCGGCGCACCATACCGGATATAAACCTCTCCGCGCTTATCCCAGGGCTGCACCTTGCTGGCAAAATACGTACGCGCATACCACACTCGCCGATAGTGTTCCACTCGCCGTGCTCTTCCCGCTGAAATGAGCGTTGGATCCCGCTTGAGCCAGAATTGATCTAAAAACGCCTCTTGTTCCGCTTCAGACAAAGATCTGTAGGCCGCCAACTCCTCTGGAAACGCCACCAGTGACAGGCCCTCATACAACGCCCGATTGCTATCTGGAAGCATCCAAAAAAAGATCCGAAACAAGCCCAGTGCCTGATCCGCTTCCCCCTGAGTTGCATACGCCTGGGCAGCTAATGGCAAAAGACGCGCCTCATCTGGATGTAATTCCATCGCGGGTTCAGCCACGTCCAGAGCTTGTCCATAGCGCTGCATCTCAATATAAGTCAACGCCAGCCTATAGGGACCCTCCGAATCCTCAGGATGGAACAAAATATAGCGTTTAAAAAGCTCGATTCTCCGCTGCTGTTCGTCGCTGTTGGCATCCCATCCCTCAAACCAGTCTGCATACCAATTTCCCAACGCCAAATAGGCTGGCGCATATGTCGAATCGGCCTGGATGACCTCTTCCAATGCCTTTCCAGCATCGAAATTACCCATCTTGAGGTACAACCGGGCGATGTTCATCCGAACTTCAAAAAATGTGGGATCGGCTCCCAATGCTCGGCGAAAATAAAACAGCGCTTTCTCAGGCTGTTTGGGGCGTCTCGTATAGACCAGTCCCAGGCCGTTGAACGCCCTAGATGCCGTTGTGCCCTGGATGCCTTTTCGGAACGCCTTATCTGCCCGGTCTAAATCCCCCGCATCCAAATAGGCATACCCCAACCGCACCCAGGCTTCGCGGTCCCCTGGAGATGCCTGCACCATTCTCTCTAATACCTTCAAAGAATCCGGTTCCTGGGCCAAAGCGACAATGGGCAGTATAACAAAAAGAGCACACAGATAAACGTTTCTAAAACCCCTGTACCGCGATTTCAACACTATCCTCCACTTCCCTTCTACTCGGTTTGCCTCGGCGACCAGTGAGGCGCAGAGACCTCCATATCCACAGAAACTTCATGCAAATCTGTGCCATCGGAATTTATCATCATCAACCTGTGTTCCAGGCCACCCTGTCTCTCAAGGGTTCGTCGCACTTCAAACGCAATCCTTTGACCGTCGGGCGACCAGGTAGGAGAAAAAAAAGCCACTGTAGAACTCGCACCCAGGGTCAACCGTCGCACCATAGCCCCACCGGAATCCATAGTATAAATCTCGCATTCCGGAAACTGATTTCGCACCTGTGGTTGATGCCGATTTGATGCAAATGCAATGCGTGTTCCATCTGGCGACCAGGCTGGATGAATATTCTGAACACCATCGAAATCCGTAAGTCTGACCCGGTTAGAACCATCTGAATCCATGATCAAAATGTCGATATTGTTCCCCTGGCGCGATTGAAAAGCAATTCTGCGTCCATCGGGTGACCAGTCCGGTGCTTCATCACTACTGGGAGAATTTGTTAGATTTTGCAATCCTGTCCCATTCAGGTTGACCGTGTAGATATCCCATCTATCCCTATTATCCTTCTGCGCCTGAAAAGCGATCTTTCCACCACCGGGAGACCAGACTGGACCGAGGTCGGGACCGGGCAAATCAACCACCTTCTGTATGTCTCCATCCTTCAGATTAAAAATATAAATATCGAAATTCCCGACGGCATCCCGGTTTGAAGCAAATGCAACGCGCCGCGCATTCGGAGACCAGGAGGGATTGGTATAGCCCCCCTGCTCGCTCGTAAGCCTAATCAAACCTTTGCCATCGGGACGCATCACAAAAATTTTGAATGATGTAAAATCTCCCGGTCCCACAAACGCAATGCGGCCCTCAACAGTTGAATAATCGGAATCCAGCAGATCGGTGTTCCCCGCACAATGAAGCAGAGAAAAAAACAGAAGATATAATATCCACTGATTCCTCACAGCACACCTCCTACATGATTAGTGCTTATGCTGGCGCGCCATATACCAGAATCTTCCGCCGGTCATAAATCAGCACCTCATCTCTTCCGTCCCCATCCAGATCCAACACCATCGCGCCATATCCAATCCCGTAATCGTACGCACGAAATCCCCGGATGCGCTGTTTGGGCTGTTTGAAATCCTCTCGAAAGGGAAATTCCATCACCCGGTTGCCATCGCCATCCATCAGAAACGGCCAGTAAAGATGTGTATCTTCCGGCTCGCTATCATAAGGCACATCCTCTTGTTGCCTCTTTAAAGCCGGGGCATAAATCACCAGATCCAGTCCGTCATCTCGCCAGCCGCGCACAGCATGTTGGGCATATCCCACACCGGCTTTTTGCCACAATGCCTGTCCATCGGGGGTATAACACGTCATCCCAATCCACTTTTCGTTCAAAATCATCGTCTGCCCATCTATATCACTGCGAAAACGCCCCACCGTCGTATTCTGCGAATGCTCATGAGGGCGTCTCCAGATTACCTCGCCCTGCATATTCGCCACAAAAAAATCCTTGCTGCCCGAATACGCAATCTCAATCTCGCCATCCCCATTGAAATCCACCGGATTGATATTATCCGCATGCTCTTTCGTGGCATTCTCCACTGGAATCGACCACAACAAAGTCCCATCGCTATCCACCAGATTATACCCGATCAACATCTCGTCGCACCCATCGCCATCCACATCGATCAAAACCGGCGCATGCCCTGCCCCGTGATAATGCGGCGTCATCCACAACTCCGACAAATCGCTATCCAGAACATAAGTCGGATTGCCGTATTCATAAGGCGGATAAGCACCATCATTGACTTTCACAACGAGTTGCTGCCGCGTCGGATCGCCCTTCAAATTTCCGGCCTTCACCTGAGAAAAATTATCTGCTGGCAGCTTCTTCTTCGCTTGCACCTCGCCCGTTTCCCCGTCAAAAACCGTCAGCACATCCCACACAACCGAAACCACCTCCGCCTTCCCATCGCCATCCACATCCGCGGTAAGAAAATCATTGCCCCCATGCGCGCAGTACGGATCTGTACCCCGATGCGGCTCCCCCACCTGCCATAGCTGGTTGCCCTCCTGGTCAATTGCCGTAATGCAGAACAAATGCCGTTCCTCATCCGTATTCCATCCCCGCTCAATATAGAGATCCGACTTCAACTGCCCCGGACTCTGCCGCAACAAAAACTCCTGCTTTCCATCGCCATTCACATCCGCCACAACCATCTGCCCGCCAACACCGTCCACATCCAGTTCCCACAGCAACCGCGCATCTCTCTGTGCTTCACCCATACTCGGCCTCCTGTTAAATACATCAATTTTCTTCCACAACCACAACGCGGTCCACCCCAACATCTTCCAACACCTGCACGCGCCCACTCACCCAGCGCACCTCAATTCGATCCACGCGACGCGCATTGCCCAGCCCAAAATGAAGCCGCAAATCGCTCGCAGACAAATAGCTCGACTGACTCCGAACCTCGCGCACCTGGATCTTTCCCCCCGCGCTCACATGCACCACCGCCCCAATCCCATCCCTATTTGAAAACCCATGTTCCTCTCCCTGCATACCTCCCCCTACCAGTTTTACAATGATCCAGTGTCCCGAGTTCTCAAATTCATTGCGGAACACCCGCGCACGCTGTCCCGAATGCAGTACCACCAGATCCAGATCGCCATCCCCATCCAGATCGCCAATCGCCGATCCGCGACTCACCCCTGGTGTTTCAACGCCCGCATTGACCACCTCAAACCGCCCGTCCGCATTGCGAAATATTTGATCCGCCTGTAAATAGGATTCCGCCCTGGAAAACGCCTTTACATTCGGGAAAATATGTCCATTTGCCACAAATAGATCCAGATCGCCATCGTTGTCATAATCAAAAAAATGAGTACCAAAACCCAGAGGCAGCAGAGACGCGCCAGCAATCCCGGTTAGCGCGCTGACCTCTGAAAAAAAACCACCCGCCATACTTTGATAAATCGCATTGGTCTCGTAGGAAAAATTCGTCACAAAAATATCTGATCGTCCGTCCCCATCTACATCCCCCACATCGACCCCCATCCCCGCCTGCGTCCGACCCTGTGCATTAAACGCCACACCCGCCTCTACACCCACATTCTCAAACCGTCCCCCCACATTGCGGTACAAAAAATTTGGCGTCGTATCATTCACCACATAGAGATCGGTATCTCCATCCCCGTCGTAATCCAGACTCACCACCCCAAGTCCTTTGCCCGAAGAATCTGCCACACCCGCCTCAAAGGAAACATCCGTAAATAGTCCATTCCCCTCATTCCGATAAAGCAAATCCGGCGCACCCTCAAAATAGCCGGGATCACAATACGTGCGAACACCCACCCGCTCGCAATGCGGCTCGGTTTTCACATCATACGTCAAATAGCGCACCACATACAAATCCAGATCGCCATCTCCATCCGCATCAAAAAAGGTGGCACCAGTAGACCACCCTCCACCCTCCACCCCCGCCTTCTTTTCAGCAAAACCGCCACGGCCATCGTTCTGATACAGCACATTGGCATCATAACCCGTCGTATAAAGATCCAGATCGCCATCATTGTCATAATCCCCAACCGCACACCCCATCCCATACCCCACCCCAGGCGCACCCGGCACAGCCGAAAAACGAAACCCGCCATCATTTCTGTACAACGCATTCTCACCACCCGTCTGCCCGTGTTCTCCATTGACAAAATACAAATCCAGATCGCCATCCCCATCCGCATCAAACACCACACAGCCCGACCCCATGGTCTCCAAATAATGCCAATTTCCCTGCGCGCCAGTCCGATGCACAAACGATATACCAGACGCTTCTGCGACCTCTACAAATTGCTCTGCGGCAACAGAACCCGAACATAAAAGCAAAAAAAGAATGCCAATGACTCTAATCATTAATACCCCCATCCAATTGCGAAAGTATAGCTACACTCATCTGCGTTTATCTGCGAAAACGCTCAAATGAACTGGCCTGGGGATGGTGTACAACGAGCCGCTTTTCAGGCTCGTTCACCGGCCAGTTGTACACCGCTCATTCGCGTTTTTTTTCTGCGGATGCTTTAGCCTTCATCGCCTCGGCCTCTGCTTTCCGTCCCGCCCGACCATAGAGAACCGACAACTGGAGATACAATTCGCGCGGATCTTCTGCCCCCTCAATCACTTGATCGTACAACGCCCTTGCCGAGTCCATATCTCCCACCACCGCATGTGCCACACCCAATCGCACCAACAATCCCGCAGAATACGCAACCTGATCTGCTCTGGTCTGATATGTCGAAATACACTTATTCAAATGTCCCGTCTTCGCCTGTGCCTGGCCAATCTGATCGTAAATATAGAACGCGGCATAAGCAATTGGATCCATAGCCACAATCCGCTCATATCCCTCCACCACATCGCGCGACAACCCATCGGCACACAAAAACATATCTGCCCTGTGTCTCAATGCCTCGTCAGATACCATGCCCCCTTCACCCAGCGCAAAAGCCGCGTCATAAGACCGCCGCGCCCGCTCTACCTCGCCCAACGCCTGATAGGACTGTCCCAGAGCCAGATACACCACGGGGACCTCCGGACTAAACCGCCACGGCAAATCCGGATCTTCTACCAGAGCGACCGCTTTTCTATAAACCTCTATAGCCTTATCGTGATGCCCCAATCTCACAAACCTGTCTCCAAAATCCAGCAAATCAGCTACCTTATCAAATCGCACAGGCAACACATACTGATCTCGAACCGCGTGCCGGTGGCGCTCGTCAAAAAACTTAAACGCCTCCCACGCATGTCGCGCCGATAGTGAATCGCCCGATACCTGATAAGCCTGTGCCAATCCATAATGACCTTTGGGATCTTCAAAATCGATTTTTGTCGCCCGTTTGTACGCAGATATAGCAGACGCATACTTGCCGTGCATCATCATGAGTTGTCCAATTTCTAAATGCGCCTCTTTGCGATCCGAAAACATGTGGACAGCCTTTTGAAATGCCTCCAGCGCCTCGTCGTGACGCGCTTGCCTGACCAGCGCAAGACCATATCCGTAAACCGCCAGATCATCCGTCGGGTCTCGCTCTAAAACAGCCTGAAACGCCGATTCCGCATCGGAATACGCCCCCGCCAATTCAGCCACAAAACCCAGATTTCGGTAAAACATTGTCTCATCGGGTCTTAGCGCGACCGCCTGCCTGAATGCCTCAATCGCCGGGCTGTAGTTGCGCTGAAAAAAATACACCACCCCGAGATCGTTATGGGCTCCCGCATCCTCTTTAAGATGAATGGCCCGCTGCAAATTCTCCCCGACCTCTTGCAAATCGCCCTGCCTCGTCACAATCTGAAGCCATCCCAAAAATCGGTACGCATCCGCCGCTGTCGAATCGGCTGCTATCACATCCTCGCACCGCACCATTGCCCCGTAATAATTGCCCTTGATAATATCGACCAGCACCGAGTCCATCTGTGATGGCTCAACATTTGAGACAAATAGCATCCACGCCATTATCCCATAACCAAATCTTTTCAAAATCGCTCCTCCTCAATACAAATGAATCCAATGCCCTCGTCCCATAAACCACAACACATCCACAGCAAACGACACACCAACCCCCAGCGAATATCCCGAAAGCAATCCCGTAAACAACGGGCGATACCGCCGATAAAGCGTCACACCGCCAATTTTCACAATTAAAAACTTACACGCCCAGGCAATAAAAATAGACCACGTCGATTTCGTAGCGCGACCGCTTCCCCCCACTGCAAACCCAATCGGATGCAACGGCCACCAGGGCAAGCGGTAGCGCAACACCGTCAACACCGTCATACCCACCACGCCAACCCCGAAAAATATGAGACGAGACGACGCAGGTCCCTGAGGACTTTGCATCATGCTCACAGCCCGCGCAAACACACTATCGCGGCCATAGCGAAATGGAAACCCCCCAAAATTGTACGCGCCCTGTTCATAGCCCCATCCCAAACTCAAATAAATACACAGGGGAATACCCACCAGCAGTGCCAACCCCATGCTCTTTCCCAGCCGCCTCTGATCGGTACCGGCCAGATCACCCATCTTCGCGCTATTGGCCAGAGACGACATAAACAGGCCCTTGCCGTGGAAAAATAGCCCCTCTGTAAATGCCAGCGTCGTAATCGTACCCCCCGCCATAGACACCGACCCCAAACAATTGGTCACCAATGTCTGCGGACTCACTCCCCATGCCAGATAGAGCAAACCACTCTCACACACCACCTTTGCCAGCCCCAAACACACCCCGTAGAGCGCGAGCAAAAACAAAACCCCGATGTACCACTCAATCCCGGCCATACACAGCCACAACAAACAAAATCCCGACCCCAGAACCACCCCCAATACAGCTGTGCGGTAAGACACCATTTCCCCCGAATCATCCACCCCGTACTTAGTATTGATCGCTTTTCTCACCACATCCCGCAGATGATGCCTCGCTGTCCACAATGCCCACCAGACCAGCGCGAACAACGCCCCCAGATTTTCCCATGCACTCGCCGCACCCGTTCCCGGTCCCAAATCCAGACCAATGCGGTTGAAAATCCCGTTCTGCGCCCAATAAACCAGATAAAAAAACCAGAGGCTAAACAACACATCCAGATTGGCAAAATAACCAAACCCGATAATGTACAAATTGACCCGGTTGGTCATCGCGGGGAACCCGTCGATAAATACCAAATCTTTGCGCCCAAAAAAGTTGATACGGGGCCAGGCATCCCAGAAATACCACACAAAATTCCATGCCAAAAGGCCAAAACCCAAAACAAATCCGAACCAGAACAGCTTGTTCTGCATCAGACCAGACAGTATTCCCCCCACGCCGTCATCTTCAATCAGATCGGACACCGGTGAAATCAGGGGATAAACCAGACGCTCGTTTTCCACCCATTGCTTTCTCAGCATCACCGCCATACACAGCAGCACAAAAGTCAGCACCCCGATCAAACACATCCACCAGAATAACGGCATAATCCAGACCGACCACGGTACTGAGTCTGAAGGTAGCCCCTCAAAAAACCCCTGCATGGCACCGCGCTCATTCAAAGGCGCCAACCACGAGGGAATAGTCGGATGCAACAGAGTTTCCCATTGATTCTCTGGCGAGGCAAAATAATAAGGCGCAGCCAGCACTCCCAGGAAAAATCCCAAAAGACCGCTACCGGGAATATGTGCCCCAATCAATCCCATCGCAGCAACAGTCAAAAGCTCTGAACGCGAGAGCATATACCCCGGATAAATCCATTTCAAAAGCGGGTTCAAACCCAAAACCACAACCACAAACCACATGAAAAATCCCACGGGAAAGTGGCTCACGTTCATAGACGATGACCGCGCCACCGGCTCGGAAAATGTAATCACCGCGATCTCTGCACAGACCAGCGCCAGGCCCAGCAATACAGCGCGGGCGGTCACGCCCCGACCAGCTGACTGAATCGCAACAGATGTATCAAAAGCCAGACTCATTACTCTTTCTCCAGCTTATCTAACTTTCTACTAAAAACCAATTCAATCTCTGCTTTGATATCATCAATAGGCTTTGGATCGCCTGCCATACGCACCTGCGGCAATCCCAGACCGATCTTCATATTGTGGGAAAGCACAAGCCCGCGGTCGATATCGATCTCCCACTCCGCATTCCCCGATCCCTTGCCATCAATCACCAGCGACAACACCTCAATGTGAAACCAAATTCGGTAATGTACCTCGCGCTCCTCCTCAATCTCCACCACCCGGTATCCCTTTTGCTCTTTGACCTTCTTCAGCTTATACGCACTGGTAAACTGCACAAGTGAAGGCTCTAACCCGGCATCGAAATCGTAAAACGGTACCTCAATGCGCTGCTCACCCTCCCATGTATCTCCGACCGATACCGGCTGATCGGGCAGCACGGGCGCGAGACCGGGCATCCAGACCTGCCGCAAATCCGTAATCATATCCTTGCGCTTGGCCTTGAAAGCCGAAAAATCGGGACCAAACGCACCCACCTGTCCCCCGGGCGCAATCCCCCAGGCAAACGAAAGGTCATTCAACAAATCCAGAGTATAGGGAAATTGCTCATAGGTCAACCGCTCACCAGTCAATATGGCCTGGCTCCCGGCCTTATCTACTCTGGCAGTCACTTTCACGCTATCGCCCTCTTCAACCACCATTTCTCGACTCCGCCATTCCCCATACCCCTGCATAGTAAATGAGCCTTCTCTCAAAATCATCTCGGCCTTATCGCTAAAATAATCCAGGCGATACTTATTTTTGTAGCGCGCGATTCGCCCTTCGGGATACTGCAACTTCAACATCACCTGATCCGCAGCACAAACCTCCCCTCCCATCACCAGAATCCCTATCGCACATAGAATCCATCTCAAGACCTTCATAGCATCCTCCTTCCCGATGCCTTCTCTATCCACCGGGCCTCTTTCTTCTTTCCCGGATCAACACTTCCAACTCGCGCACAGCATTCGCATCTCTCGCAATTTGCCGGTATCTATCCAACGCCGCCTCAGCCTCCACCTCCCGCCCAGCCTCTGCACAGACCAGTGCCAGATTGTGGTAAGGTACAGCGTAATTGGGATCGGACTCAATGGCTTTTCGATACCAGTAGATTGCCACATCCAGAGAATCCCGAAGCGTATATGTATCCCCCAGGTCGGTATAATCCCGGGCTGTGCCGGGTCGCGTTCTAAACCCCTTCCGAATATCAGCCTCCCACAACTCGCAAGCGTGATGCAGAGGTGCAACCAGAGTCGAATCCCTTGCCGCTGCTTCCCGCCACATTTTTACCGCCTCCGAGAATTGCCTGTTCCTGACAAACACAGTACCAAGCCCCGCATAAGCATCTGCCATTCCGGGCCAGACCTTCAGAGCCTGCCGAAACGCAATCTCCCCGGCCCGGTCATCACCCTGTTGCAATGCCTCAATGCCCACCTGCACCTGTGCCTCTGGATCATCGGCAAGAAGATCTGTCACTATTGTCCGATATTCTGTCAGAGCTTCGGATAGCTTATTACCCCTATCGCCCGATAGATTCACACCCTCCAGCATCGAAGCCGCCCTAATGCGCACCAGGCGCGAGGGATCATCCAGCCGCTCGGCTACGGCCTCAATACCCACATCACTTCCATAAACCATCAATCCCTCTACAGCCCGGGTGCGTACCATCGGATGCGGATCGTCCAGAGCATCTATTAAAGCCTTTTCAGCCCTCTCATCAGCCTGCCTGCCCAGCAACACGGCTGCCGAAGCCCGCAACACCATACTCTGGTCTTTCAAAAGCGCGACCAAACCATCCAGAGCCTTTGGATCTCCCACCCGTCCCAGAACAATTGCTTCGGCCTGAGCCACTTCATCTGCCTGTGAACCCCACCACGTTTTTACCCAACTCGCCGCCCAGTTGGGCGTTTGATCGCTATGGCATTCGGTACACGCATTTGGAATACCAAACCGAACCGTATTTTCCGGTACTGGCGACAGGATGCGGTGGTCGTATATCCCAATGCGCTTCACCTCTTCTACAGGTGGCATATGGCAATCCACGCACCCCACCGTCTCGTGATTGCTATGCTGCTCTCCCACATCCACCCTGTGACAGTTCAAGCACACCCGGTCATAGGTTGCAGCGCGCGTCTCGCCTTCCGCTCTCACAGGACCCAGGTGGTGAGAATCGTGGCAACCAGCGCACGTCAGATGCCCCACCGTATAACACGAACTCATCAAAAAAGCCAGCGTGTTGTAGTTCAATTCGCGGTAGCGTCCATCTGCCCAGAACTTTTCGCTATCCAGCACTTCCAATTCGTAAAAGTCGTAAAACGGATCGCCCGGCTGATATCCCTCCCCAATGATTCGCTTGTGTGCGTGACACTGCGCGCAGACCTCCACTGACTGCTCCGAACTCAAAAATCGCAAATTTACCAGTGTCGTATCCCGCGCGGGCACCTGGTCTGGCAGCGCTTTCCAGAATGCCACATGTTGGCCTCCAGACCCATGACATGTTTCGCAATTAATACTCAAATCTGTCCAGCGCGTCGCGTAAGCACCTGTCTCTGGATCGTAATTTTTCTCAATCTGACTCGCGTGACAGTCATGACACTGAAAATTCCAGTTCCGCCCAAAATTCGTCCAATAATTGACATCGCCCGGCGCAAATCCCTGCGGATGGTCGAACAACCCTTCTACTGGATCGAACCACGTCTGTTCCCGAACATCCCAATAGGCCGGCAGTACCTGAATACGTCCACCTTCGAGCGTAGTTAAGTACCACTGTGTATCCCTGTCTCCGATCGCATATTCGATGGGATAGACTTCTCGTGTTCCATCAGCACCATCCGTCTCCATAAAATAGGTCCCATCCCGCACAAACATTCGAGACGTCATCCCCCTATACGTATATGTATTGTTCTGTGTAAAATCTCCCCGCACAGTCTCAACCGAAGGCACCTGCATGGACCGCCGATGCAACGACCCCTGCCATTCTTTATAAGCCTCCTGATGACACGTTGCACACGCCTCTGCGCCCGTATATATCGCTTTGGAAGTCACGGGTTGTGGTGCATCCTTCGCACACCCACATACCATTACTACAAAGAGAAAAAACCCCGGGATCACTGCGCGCATCGATCTTCCTCTATTCTAAATAGCTCCCAAAAAAATCTCTGGCCATTTCGGCTCGTAATCGCTCTCAAACAGCCAGTCGAAGTCCTCGGGCACAATATGCGCGCGCTCGGGACGCAACTTCTCTCGCAGCCGCGGGAAAAACGACATCACCCCATCGCGCTGATTCTTCGGCAACCCGCAGGACACGCCAGTAGCGACCCATGCTGTTAGCATCGCCTTGCGGGGCACCGTATCCTCGTTCTGCCATGCAGAGTGCAATCCCCCGCTGCACAGAATCAGCATCTGACCTCGACGCGCAACGGCCGAAACCGGCTCCTGTTCCAGCCACGGCGTATCAACCAGTTCGGGCACATGCTCGGGATAAGCCGGCGCAGTATCCGACGGCTCTGGACGCAACCCGTGGACGCGGGGCAACATCGCCTTGTGCTCTGGCGTCAAAACCCGGCTCCAGTGTTCCATAATTGGGCGATGACTACCCGGCAAAATGCGCATAGCTCCCCGATGCTTCGGCACGTCATTGACCCAGAACCACAACTCAGCGCGCATCCGGCGCGGCGTCGCCTGAAAATCCTCCCAGGTCGCCTGGATATCGACATGGCAGCCATTCCCCCATTGCTCGCGAACGCTCGCAAAAGGTGCGCTACTCGGCGCGCGCTCGTGGGGTGACAATCCCCACCACAGATGTACGGACTCGGCTCGCAACACCTTTTTGGCGACCTCCTCAAAATAGGGATGCTGGACAACATCGACATAATCCGGATCTTCATAAGGCGGACGCCCGCTCGCCTTCAACCTATCCCATGCCGCTTCCGTGCGATCCAGTTCCTCAGTCGTGAAGGGACTGTCGATCGTAACGGCTCCCTCCTCATCGTATTGCCTCATTTGTGCATCGGTAAACAGCATAGCTCCTCCCTTAGTGTTTCGAATCAAACTTCTATCACGCCGTTGGAGCGGCATCCCTGCCGCGATAATCCCATAAAGAAATCATTCGATTCAGACTATTCTTGTCTGAATGAGCTTGTTTTCTTTTTTAGTTTATCGCCTCTCAGCCCAAAATTCAAGCCAAATACTACGAGCTATGCCTTGTGTGAGACAAGCCAATAGTCTATATTTCTAATAGCTCTTATTCTCAAAACTTTAGTATTTTTGGCGAAAGGCCCCTCGATGAACACAACCCTCAAATGTGTTGCACCCGCCCTGCTCTGTTTCCTGCTCTCTGCACCGCTTGCCGCTCAAAAAGCCCAGATTGACTCTCTCATTGCCCAGGGACAGGCTGCCTTTGAAGCCAATAGAAAAGACCAGGCCATCAAAGCGCTTACAGCAGCCATCAAACAAAATCCCGATAACATCCAGACCTACCTCGCCGTTGCCCCCATATACATCAAGGCGGAATATCTGGATCACGCGATGAAGGCATTCAAAGAAGCCCTCAAACTCAATGATGCCTCGCCAGAAGCCCAGACCGGTATTGCAGAAATCCACTATAAAAAAGCCTCTGGTGGGATCATGGCCGTTTACCATGCCCGCAAAGCCGTCAGCGCGGCCCGGCGCGCCACCCGGCTCGACCCCACCTACGCGCCCGCCTACATCCTCCTCGGTCGCGCGTACATCCGCCTGAATGAGAACCACACCGCTGCCTCGCGGGCTTTTGCACAGGCATTGACACACCAGCCCGACAATCCCGAAATCGCCTATCTCCTGGGCACTTCTTATATTGAACTCCGCCGCAACGCCCAAGGCCGTCAGCGCGACAACCAGATGATCCTGAGCGAATCCATCCTCAAAAACCTCGAATACCACCTCGAAAATGCTCGCTTCCTCCCCATCGCCGCGCAGATCCTCTTCGATAAAGGAGAGCCAGAAAAAGCACTCAACGTCTTTGAGCAATTCATCGCCACCCTGCCCGAAAAAGAACGGGCCTATTACGACGACATCGCCAGGGTAGGTACCAAAGAAGAAATCAAAATCTACGAAGAAACCCCCGAAGCCGAGCAACCCGTCTTTCTCGAACTATTCTGGGCAAAGCGCGATTTTGATTTGCTCACCGAAGTCAACGAACGCCTCATTGAACACTACCGCAGGGTGTGGTACGCGCGAAACCACTTCGCCGAAGCCAAAACGCCCTGGGATGCGCGGGGAGATATCTACATCCGCTACGGCGACCCCGACTACCGCGCGCGTTCTGGCAGGGCCAATCCCGAAATCACGCCCGCCGTAGAACAGGTCAAAGAACGCCTCGCTCTGGCTCTCTACGGTCCCGAAGCCATGGACGAAGTCTTTACCGGACCGGTCTATCCGATCCGATCCAACCAGTCTTTCGTGGGCGAACTCGACCCAGCGGCTCTCGCACGCACAGATGAAGGCGGCAATATTCTCGTACCCCCCGGCACAATTGAAGGCAACCAGGACGAATTCATTCTCACAGAAGCCCTTGGTGCAGATGGAGAGGCAAGCGGTGAAGTCGGAGAAATTGGGCAGTTGGCTCTCGACGAATACCAGCGGCGGCAGATGCGCCCCGAAAACCAGCACCACTTCCTGCCCGTCACCTCACGCGGCGACATGACCATTGTCCCCTGGGAAACCTGGGTCTATACCAACATCGGAGAAGGCATCGAAATCACCTTCACCAACGAATTGGGCAACGGGGTTTACAGCTACGCGCCGCTTCCCGACTTCCCCCACGAAGAAACCACCATTGGCCTTCACCGATACTCCCTTCTCGCGTATTACGCCCCCGAGGCCATCGCCAATCGCACGGTCAGCGAAGTCCCCGACTTTTACACGCCCGGCGGCCCCATGTCGGGCCTCGGATTCCACTACGATTTTGCCGACTTTCGCGGATCAGATGGCACCACCCGCCTGGAAATCTACTACGGCATCGACCCCGTAGAAATGGGCACCTTTGCTTCGGGCGATACCTCCACGATTGTCGCCGACTGCGCCGTCATCCTGGCCGATACCTCCTACACCAATGTTTACCGCGCACAAGACGCCATATTTTTTCGGTCTATCGGCCACCGCATGTGGCCCGAAGGCTCCTTCATCCCCACCCTCATCCCGATCGACGTACCCCCCGGCAACTACCTGCTCACAGTACAGGTCAACGACCGCGCTGCCGAACGCAAGGGTATTTATCGCCATCAAGTACACGTTGAACCTTACCAGTCCAACGCCTTGCAACTCAGCGATATCCAGCTGAGCTGGAATATCTCAGAAAATTCGGGCGACGAAAAATTCCGCAAGGGCGACGTATGGGTCGTGCCCATGATCTCCCGCGCCTATCAGAAGAACCAGAATGCCTATGCCTACTACGAACTCTACAACCTCAACCGAAACGATTTTGGGCAAACCCGCTATCGCGTCACCTATACCATTGCCGTGGAAGATCCAATACGCCCCTTCAATCTGGTCCGCAGCAGCGTTGGTGCTCTTACCAGGATATTTCAGCGGCAAGACAAAACACAGGTCACAGTCAGCTTTGAACAGACCGGCAACGAACAATCTACCACCGGGTATTTTGAACTCAGCCTGAAAAAAGTCAAAGCCGGTTACAACCGCCTCACCGTCACAGTAGAAGACCTCAACAATGGACAGAAAGCCGCCAAAGAAATCCAGTTCAGGTATAAAAAATAGAGAGATGGCAAAATCAAAAAAAGGCGACCGAAAAACTCGGTCGCCTTTTTACATGCTCAACACAACGAGCTAAAAAGCGAAGCCCATCCCAAACCGCAAGGGTTGATTCAGATCGTGTTTGGACTCCTGCCAGGCCACATCCGCCGTGATCTCTGTCCCGGCCAGAGGCAATTTCACGCCTGCACCTGCTGTAAGTCCAAAGGAATCGTAGCGGAACATATACCCTCCGCGCAACGCCAGTATATTGCCCAACCAGGCTTCACCGCCCACATGGTAGCGCTCTTCCCAGTTAATCAGGAAGTTCATCTCAGCCGCCCCGGTGATATAAAACGGATCGCCTTGCTGCCCATAGACCTCGGCAGCGGTTCCCAGATTGAACGACAGGGGTTGCTGGAACTGTCGCCGCAGCACCTCTGTGTCCTTTCCGAAGTTCCGCAGTGCCATTGACAACCTCAGGCTGCCAAGCCCAGTGTAGAACTTGGTGCCAAAATCCACATTAAAAGTCGTGTGGTTGGTCAGATCAAGATCCTCGCGAGCCAGCATAAATCGCACGCCAAAGGACAGCTTGTCCGTGAACTTGCGGCTATAGATGAGACTAAAAGCCGATGTGCCCAGGCTGAGCGTTCGACCCGTGCCTCCCGGCTGCAAAATCGTAGTCTCTTCCACATCCTGTGGCTTAAAAGTCAGGATGCTGACCCCAATGGTATGCACACCGCTTGTATAAGCTATAGCCCCGGTGTTGAATGTAGAATTTACGAACCACTGCGAATGGCTCAACGACACTTCCAATTTCTCCACGCCCGTCATCCCGGCTGGATTCCACCACGCGGCATTGACATCGTCTGCGGCTGTTGCATAAGCACTCCCCATTGCCACGGCTCGAGGGCTTTGCGCCACCGCAAGGGGTGAGAAGATTGTCAAGTCCGGCCGCTTAATAAGCCCACCTGCATATGCTGGAATAGCCATCAATGTCGTGGCGAGCATGCAGATGACAAAAACTTTTTTATACATACTTGCACTCCTTATTCAGAGGGGCGATGGACAGAAACTGCCCACCGCCCGCCGATTACCTGACAGATCCCCCAACCACCACAAATGTCCCGCGCTGGATCTTTCCGTTACTTTCTGGCGTCAGGGATTTCACCACGAAGAAATAGACCCCGGCCGGAACCTGTCCCGTCACCGCTTTGGTGAGCTGGATATATTCCGCTTCTCCAACCGATGGATTATCGTGGTCAAACTCCGACATCAGATCCCCGGAAACCGAGAAAATCTTCACCTTGCACTTGGACGGCAAATTCACGAACCGAATTTTATCCGACCCCTCATAGGCGTGAGAACCATCGGCCAGGAAGGGATTGGGCACCACCGACACCTTCGCTTCCAGGCGTTCGGCCTCTGCATAAGCGGCCACTGCCGG
Source organism: Gemmatimonadota bacterium (assembly GCA_028874765.1). GTDB lineage: Bacteria > Latescibacterota > UBA2968 > UBA2968 > UBA2968 > VXRD01. Next base: position 15,702 of record JAPPIE010000139.1, on the reverse strand, counting down.
ACTCGTGGGTATCCACGAATACCGGAAGAATTGCTCGGGCGCAGCCAATCCGCTCTCCAGCCCGCTTTGTACCGACTGCTGGGCAGCCGGTGGCAAATCGGATAGCGTCCTGGTGCCATCGCTGCTGGTCCAGGTGCTGTGACCAGTATCATAAGCCGTCACCGCATAATAATAGGCAAATCCAGCCAAAGATGTATCGTCGGTGTAAGAATACCGATCACCTTCTTTGTGCGCCGTATCTCCGACCTTGATATCCTTCAGGAGTTGCCAGTTGTCGAAGTAAAAATCGCTGCGGTAAACCCGGTACCCAGCAATATCCTTGGCCTCAGCAGTACCCGCATAATCGGGATCTTCCAGATCGTCGATGCTCTGCCAGCTAATTTTGGACGTAGCTGCCGGTGTATTCGCGATCCAGGTGTGGAGATCCGGCGGCGGGAGCGGCACATCGCCGCCCAGTTCGTACATCGCCTGCGCGTGCTGCGCGTGCTTCATCAAATTCCGCATAGCCTTATCCGTGTGCAAATCGGCCTGGTTCTGCGGAATATTCCGCTGCCAGCCCCACATATTTTCCTCTACCGGCATCGCCGCTGTAAAAGCCATCACGATCTTCACGCGGTCTCCCCTTTGCATATCGTAGGGACCGTAAGTGTGAGAAAACGCATGCCAGTTGGGCGACATGGGTTGCTCGGGGGTCTCTCCCCGTCGCGTGGGATTGTCCTGCACTGGCAGCGGTGCAGTCGGATTGTCCGGCCAGCCCGTGCGTCCGGCGATATTGAACGTACTCACCCGTTCGCCCGGCTTGGCCACCGACACCAGCGCAATACCGATCTCGTCGGTGCTGTGCCGGTTGATATCCGGTTCTTCCTTGTGGGTGAACCACGGCACGGCAAAGGGCTGCTCTGCCACCTTTGGAGCTACGTAATTTGCGTAGTCATCGTTCACAAAAGGCGGCGTATAGTCAATCGGAATCGCCCCCACGTACTGCCCGGCCAGAAGTTCTCCGCGCTCCTGGAAATTCACCCGCCCCCAGCAGCACTGGTTTTCGGGCTGGTGGGGATCCCCCGCATCGTCGTGCGCTGTCAGCGGAGAATCCCAGTCAAACGCATAGCTCATCTTCATCCCCACTGCATCGGCTACATCCGCGTGATTCGGGTCGGCCGTTCCATAGTTGGCCGCCTCGGTATAGCGGTACACATCGTCCTGGATCACATTGTAGTTCTCCGTTTCAGACCGGCGCAACAACCAGTAGTAATACCCCCGCGCTCTATCTACGCGATCGCGGTTGGCCGTACCGCCTTCCGTGGGCCAAAAATAGTTGTAAAAGGCAAAATAAACATCCTTGAGATTCAACCCGGCACCCCCGTTGAGATCGGCAACGCCATCGCCGTCGGAGTCTCCGGTATTCTCAAATATATTCTCCACAATGATGAAGTCATCCCAGTCCCGAAACGTCCACTGGTAAATCTTCTTCGTGCCCTGAATACCGGCCTCCGTCGTCCACTTGGCAATCGCCACCAGTTCTCCAAACCGCTTGTGCTCTGGCTTCATATACGTGTGGAAATCCCAGTTGAGGATCTCCACGATATTTTCCGCGCCAGGATGTGGCTGCCCCGGATACCAGTTCTTGGCTTCCCCGATAGGAATTCCTTTGAGCGGGTGCTGCGGATCCATCCCCACACCCAATTGCCCTTCGATTTCTGTACTCACCGGATACTCCATCGGTGTAATATCCGGACTGGTGGTCAGACTCGTAAACGATACCACGAGTTCGTTCCCACGCGAGGGGGTGTATTCCGACGGATCGGGCCTGGTGATAATAAATGTTCCCAGGCTCCGCGCCGTGGCCGTTCTCAGCAGGTAATTTTGCACCCACTGGTTAGACCCTGGCCATCCGCGACTATCCCACAAACTCCCCGGCAAGCGGTTCCGCCCCGGATAAGCCACGCCCTCCATACTGGCGCGCCGACTTCCATCTCGATCGGGACCGTGCATGCCTGTGTTCATCAGCCCCGTCCAGAGCTTGCTGCGCCGCAGGTTGCGCCACGGCAACCGAGGAATATTTTGAGCGGCTACCTCGCAGGCCAGCGACATCACAAAGATTCCCACAAGGATTGCCCCGGCCGTGCGAGAAAATTTCGCATACATTTTCATGTCATATCCTCTATCTAAGTTGAATCCGCGGTGTGAGCGCAGTGCCCACACCACGGTACTGTGCCTGCTTACCAGGTCAATCGCAACCCTGCAAATACCAGGCGCGGATTAGTCCTCGTATATCTGCTCAACTCACTGGAATCGCCGCCGAACTGCACGTACAACGGATCGGTGGGTTGCGATTCAAGCAATCCCCATCGCACGTAGTCTGGACTCGTGGATGGCGAGCCTTTGAAGTTGAACAAATTTTCGATCTCCACATAGAGCAATGGGCGGATGCCCCTGATGTTGAACCCTTTCTGGAAGCTGAGATCCACCGTCGAGATCGTGGGACCCTCTTTCTTCAGGTTCAGACTGGTTGCCGGATCCTGAAAATCGAAGATCCGCCCCGTGAAGATGCGGTAGATCATGTTCACCCGAACATCGCCGAACAACTTGCTGCCCCAGAACATCTCACCGGGACCAAAATCGGGCGGGCTGGCATAAATCAGTACCAGGCTCCCATTTGTCCGCGTGGCATCGCTGCGCCCACCTTCCACACTCCAACCCGTCGTCGAAAAGGCGTAAAGCCCTCGCAGCGCTGCTTGCTCCTCACTGGACAGCCCGCTCTGCTCCCACAAGGGATAAAATTTCCCATCGTTGGTCGCGTACATCGCACCCTGACCGAACCCGCCAGCCAGACCCCGGTCAACCACAGCCTGTGCTTTTGCCTTCAATTCTTCCAGCTTGGCACCGGTCGGCGGAGCGGGGATCTCTGCGCCCGTATTCGGATCAATCGTGTGACTGACCCAGTACCGGTTGGGATCGGCAATATAGGATGCATCCGGATAGATGCTGGCGCCCATGTTGCCCCGCTTGGTACCGCCAATGGTCAGGCGCTCGCCCCAGCCGAAGTTGAGTGCGGCTTTGAACGAGAAGTTGTGCTTCAACCCCTTCTTCAATGCCAGTTCGATGCCGCGGGTCGTGGTGTGCCCCCTCGGACCCTGCGAACGGGTCTTGGCCTTGCCACCCTGCTGTGGGTCTTGAAATACCGCACCATTAACACTCAAAAACCCATTGGTGATGCGGTAATAGGCAGTGCCCTGGAAGGAATAATCGCTGATAAAATTCCACTCCGTGCCCAGTTCAAAAGCCGTAGAGACCTGTGAATGCTGCAAGGAATAGAACTGGTCAATCACAAAACCAGCGCCAAATGAATCGTTCCGATCCAGCGCATTGTTCTCTTCTTGCGGGCTGATGACCCCGTCGTTGTTTAAGTCAAGCGAGTGAGGACCAGTGGATTGCCAATTTTGCTGGTATATCCGGCGGAAATCCGGACGGGTGTGGAATTTTCCGTAGAAGAAGTGAATCTTCGACTTGGCTGTAATAGGATGCGAGATACCCACCCGGGGCATGAACCAGTTCATCGGCTGCATATTCCCGTACTGCGCATGCTCTCGGAAACGCGTGAAGTTGTAGGCCATAGGCGTTCCCTGATAGGGATAAAGCAACGCCTCACCACCGCTATACCGCTCGTAGCGGAAGCCAGCATTGATGATCAACCCCTCAAACTCCATCTTGTCCTGCACATAAGCGTGGAGTTCGGTGGGCGTAATTCCCACACCGGGTTCATAGCGCTTGCCCCAGTAAATCATCCACCGGGTGCGCCCATCCACATTTTCATACGTCTCGGTCTTCCAGTTGTTGTAGCGATAAAACGTGAACCCGCCCTTCAAGAAGTGCGTGCGGGTCACCTGACTCGCCAGATCAAACCGGAGTGCCAGCTTGTTCTGCTGCCCGACGCGCAGATCCCGCACCTGCCCGGGATCGGTGTAAAACCACCCGTCATTATCCAGGGAGGGATTTATCGTCACACTTGGAATGTCAATCGTGTCCTGCTTGCTGGCAATATACGACAGCCGCACCTCGTAGAACGTCTTTGCCGATAGGGTGTGGATGCTGGACACATAGAACATATTGTCCGTCACCTGCCACTCTCCGCCGAGTCTTCCGCGTTCATTGAGGAAAATCGCCCTGGAATCAAAACTATCTGCATAGCGACCTTTTCGGCTGGAATACAGCCCACCTGCACGGAGCTTGATATCCGGTGTGGCACTATAGGTTAATTTGTAACTCACATCCGCGTTAAATGGCTCGCGCTCAGTCGGCTGGGGCAGGTTCCGCGGCTGAATATCGTGCTTTGTGGTGGCAAAGAACGACAGATCGCGGTTAATAGGCCCCGAAAGGGATGCCTCTAAAAAATGCCCTTGCACATCAGTATAATCGCTCGAAGGCCGCTGATGCACCTTCCGACCATTGACTGTTTCATTTGCCCATTCAGTATCGCCATACTTCAGCCGGCCCTGATGCACGAAACTCTCGTAAGCATTGTTGCCCCAGTGCTTCTGTTGCGCTGGCGAATACCGATAGTGCAACTGCCCGTGGTAATCCCGACTGCCATCTTTGGTTACAATCTGGATAGAGCCAGTGTTGCCGTATTCGGCATTCAACCCGCCAGCCAGCACCGTAATCTCTGAAATCGCCGACGTATTGACGTCGCCGGTCCAGTTCTGCGTGCTCCCGCGGGTGCCTGTACTGCGCCGACCATCCGAGTGCGTCATACGCACACCATCTACTGTATATTCGGCCAACTCGCCGCCATCGCCGCCCAAAAAGGCATTGCGGATCCGATTTGTGCCGTCGATGTTGACACCCGCCTCCAGTTCGATAAATGAATCCAGATCGCGGACAATGGGCAGCACTGCGATATCCTCGGCTGTCACCACATAACGACTCTCCGTCACATCTGCCTCCACCGGAGGCCGCTCTGCAATCACCGTCAACTCACCCAGTTCCAGCGTCGCTTCATTGAGCGAGAAATCAACTGTCGTCGTCAGATCCGACGCAACTCGCACATCGGACTTGGTCTCACCCGTGTACCCGACCATCGACGCCTTCACCGTGTAACTCCCCGGATCGACGGAAAGAATAAAATAATACCCCTCTCCATCGGTTGTTGCCCCACGGGTCGTCCCCTCCACCAACACGTTGGCACCCGGCAGGGCCTCTCCAGCCTTATCGACAATACGACCAGTAATTTTTCCCGTTGTCGCCGCCTCGGCCAGGCTGATAAAACCGAGGGCAAAAATCGCAACGAGAACAAAACCCAGACATTTTCTGTACATCGAAAAGCCTCCTTAGTGAAGATTACCAATAATATTTAATCCCACCCGACAGATCTATGGCCTGCATTGGGAAGACTTTTTCAAGCCCCCAGTCCTCCAGGGGACGGAGTTCGCCCATAATCACATTATACCGCAAGCGAAGATCGATCACAAATTGTTCGGACCCCGCGATGCTGATCCCACCTCCAATAGAGAAGGTCAGTGCCGCCACCTTGTCGTTAAAGGCGGGATTCATAATGCTGGTATCCAGGGACGTTCCCGACTGCCCGGGAAAAATCAACCCCGACACTTCGTTCGAAAATCCGAAGAACCCGACGCCACCCATTATATAGGGCGATGTGCCTTCACCCAACTCGTTGAAATGGAGCAGGCCGCTGGCGGTCAGGCTATTGAACGTCACGCCTTGATCGACATTTGGACTGCGGTAGTTCTGGCTATCAATTGGCCAGGTGAACTCTCGCGTATCCAGATCGCCACCCAGCATCGAAGAATAGTGATACTCAATCTCGGCGACAATCCTCGACGAAGCTACATAGTTATAGCTAATCCCCAACTTGGGAGACGCAGAGTACCACTCGCCAAATTTGAACAACGGTACATTTGCACTCCCGAAAAACCCGATCCCCGACTGGCCTTCTTCCAAGGCTCCAGCCGTGGAAACCGAAATTAGAACCGCCCCAGCGAGGCATAGTGTTCTAAACATCTCTCTCAACATCCGCATAAGCTGGCCCTCCTTTGAGATAGGAAAAAACACAAACACAACACGGTATCGCTCTCAATTCAAATACCCCTCCTTTCTCCGGCTCAATACATTTGTAAAACTTATCTTTACATTGAGAAAAAAAATCATCTAATCTAATAATCAGTTAAATATCTATTTCTAACTTTCAAACATGAGTACAAAAAAACCATCTATACCATGCCCTCCTGCAGGTTTTTAGACGGTTTTAGCTCCAAACTGATAATGAAGATAAATTATTGTCTATTATTTTTTAGCGCTAAATTTATAATACAATCATACATTTTCACTTATATTACACATAATATGCATTAAGATTTCGCCCAATGTCAAGTGTTTTTTCGATCATTTGCTCACGAAAAACATACAAGCTGCATGATCCAGCTTTAATCTTTGTTACCGACCTATCCCTATGCCTGGCATCTATTAAAACTGTTGCATACCAAAATCTTAACCCATACCCTGTGTGTCTCTCTCAATATCATCAATTACAGAGACCCGCTCGATTTTGACGGCCTCGTAAAATTTTGAAGTCACACATCGCGTAAATGATATATCGTCCTTTTTAGAGAATGACGAGTTATATTTTTTATATCGCCCTGCTGCGCTTGACAACGCCTCTCAACCCCCTTAACTTTCGGCATCTACTCACTGTATTCTTTACGGATATCTCCATGCCCACACATCTGTATTTTACCTTTGTCTTTCTTCTGGGACTTATTGCCTCTGCCAACGCGCAGGGCGATCCCGCCGAGATCCCCGCACGCTACGATCTGGCCCGCATGTCGCTGGAAGACGGCGAGGTCTATTATGCCGAGCAGCAATTTCTCAAAATCCTCAAAATTGACCCCAAGCACGCACCCACACATTTAATTTTGGGCCGCCTCTATCACCGTCAAAAACACAACGCCAATGCTTATCGCCACCTCAAAACCTATCTCGATCTCTCGCCTGAAACACCCGACAAAGCCACAGTTCGCGCCTTGCTCAATACCCTTGCCGAAAGCCTGAACGCATCCGGCAAAGGCTGGGTCGTCATCGACCCATCGAAACCCTGGCGTCCATCTGCCCCCCCCCAATCCGACGAACTCGGTTTTATATCCATCCAGAGCGGAACCTTCCTTATGGGCGGCACTTTTGAAAACGAAAACCCCATCCGTCTGGTCACAGTGTCCGATTTCGAACTCTTAGACCACGAAGTAACCAACGCCGAATACTTCTCCTTCACCAGTGCCACGGCTCATCCCTCGCCCGAACACTGGCGCGAAGACTGGTTCTGGATGTCTGAGTTCGGCACCCACCCCGTTGTCAACATCACCTATTACGACGCCGAAGCCTATTGCCAATGGCTGGACGCGCGCTTGCCCACCGAAGCCGAATGGGAATATGCCTGCCGCGCGGGCCGCACCCAATCCAAATATCCCTGGGGCGACGATCCGCCCGACGAACAAAAAGCCAATTACGGACGCATTTTCAAAACGCCTTATCCCACGAGAGCCGTCAAATCCCACCCCCCCAACGCCTACGGTCTCTACGACATGGCCGGAAATGTATGGGAGTGGTGTGCCGATTGGTACGATCCCAACTATTACAAAAACGCCCCTACTGATAACCCCAAAGGTCCGGACAAAGGCTTCGATTATCAACACACGCGCAGGGGCGGGCAGTGGCAGTCCTCCCCTCATTCCCTGCGTTGTGCCCGCCGATATGGGGGCGAGCCTTCGGCTCAGGACAACGGCAGCATGGCCTACTTCGGCTTTCGCTGCGCCCGGTAAAAGAGAGACCCCATGGCAATCCGCCTCACATTTCTCTGCGCCCTCCTGATCGCCCTGCCGATAGCCATATATAGTGGCGACATACCCCGCGTGCCATTGGGCCATGACGAAATCCGCTATCTCAGCAGCATTCCCAAAGACAATCCCCTCACCCAAACTAAAATAGCCCTGGGCAAACTCCTCTTTTTCGACAAGCGGCTCTCCAGAGACGGCAGCATAGCCTGTGGCTCTTGCCACCAGCCCCACCGCGCCTTTACCGATGGCCGCGTCTTGCCCACCGGTATCGACGGTCAGACTCCCACACGCAATGTGCCCACCCTCATCAACCGGGCCTACGGCACGATTTATTTCTACGACGGCAGGGCTGCTTCCCTCGAAGAACAGGCCCTTATCCCCATCCAGAGCCCCACAGAAATGGGCAACACCCTTGAACAGGTCGTCTCTACCTTATCAACCATCTCTGGTTACCGCACCCACTTCAAAGCCGCATTTGGGGACAGCACCATCACGTCCGGCCGCATCGCCAAAGCCCTATCCGCTTTCGAACGCACCCTGATCTCTGGCGAATCGCCCTACGATTTGTTCGAATACGGCGGTCCCAAAGGCGCCATGTCCGCATCCGCCATCCGGGGCCTGCGCCTCTTTCGCACCAAAGCGCGCTGTACACTCTGCCACATGGGATTCAACTACACCGATGAAGATTTCCACAACATCGGTACTGGCTGGGACCGCGCCGATCTTTCCGCTTACGAAAAAACCGGCAAACTGCAAGACATCAAAGGCATCGATCCCGGGCGCTATGCCCAAACTCAAAAGCCAGAACACTTTGGCGCAATGAAAACACCTACCCTCCGCGAAGTCGCACGCACAGCCCCCTATATGCACGACGGCAGCATCAAAACTCTGGAAGAAATCATCGAATTTTACGACAAAGGCGGTAATCCCAATCCCTTCCTCGACGAATTAATTACCCCCCTCGACCTCACAGACGCCGAAAAACAGGACCTGATCGCCTTCCTCAAAGCACTCAACGGCATCAACTGGCTCCACATTGAGCCGCCATTTAGCTTCCCCGAATAACCGACCACGCACACGCCCGGCTCCAATCGCTCCACACCCCTTGTGCATTCCGCGCGCGCACGCGCCAATAATATCGCTCTCCCGGATTCAACAGCCCCGCAAACTGAGGTTGCCAGCGCGTCTTCCCCGCGTATGCCGTGCGGCTCACATACCGGTCAAAAGTGGGACACACGCACCACCTGAAATCCGGGTACCTGCTCACCTGTACGTGATAATCATCCACCTCTGACCCATTTCCCTCAGGCTGTCTCCAGCAAAACTCAAAATCCGTCTGATCCAACTCAGCCCCATCCGAGGGAACCACCGGCTCGGGTACATCCGGTGGTTTAATACAGTGCTCCTCCTGCCATCCGTAGATTATCCGAACACTCCGTTTTTCCTCTGTCTCATCTCGATATTGAATGTGATTTTCACCGCAGAACAGCGATGGCAAAGATCGCGTTGCACACTGCAAATCCGTATCAAACCAGAATTTATCCACTCCCACATCCCCGGCGTTCGCGCCGGCCCACATCGCCACCTGAACATAATATTCATAACGCGGTCCAACCCGCCATCCCGGATCCCAATCTCCCCGCCAATCGAACAAAGCCGGATTCAAATACCAGTCCAGATCCACACACGCACTTGCCCGATGTCCCACTGCCACCCAGACCGACCGCCAGTCCTTTCCATCCTGAGACAGCAACACCTCAAGCCCGTCTTCCCTGCTCTCCCGTCTATAGGACAAACCCACCCGCGCCCCGGCAATGGGATATGGCGAATGTACCTTCCAGATCATTCTGGAAACGCGCTGAGCCTGAGCAGGATGAACAGCTGGCAATCGCCCCGACGTTTCCTGCACCACATTCACATGCTGTTCTAACCCTCTCATTGCCAGCGGATTTCGCAAATCGGGCCGATAGACCAGCTTGCCATTGGAATATCGCACCTCGGGATGTAACCGACGCCCCCGCACCACCGTCTTGCCCACCTGATCCCAATAGCGCACCAGCTTCTCGCCCGGCCGCAAGCGCATCGCCATCGTATGGGGCGGCAACTGCGTCGTATCCTGTTGCACCCGGCCATCTCCGCGAGTCCATGCACCACTCGGATTAGTCGGATACACAAATTCCCGATTCTTGAACTGCGCGCTGTAATAATCCTTCTCCGCCAAATCCTTTCCCGCCAGCCCCAGGTTCCGGTGCGACCTGCTCATTAATTCTGGATCCTGCGCCAGATCGGCGACACTGGCCACCGTGCGGTTATCGCGCTTTAAGAAAAACACCATCTGATCTGTATCGAGCAAATGCCATGCCCCATTTGCCCACGCTTCGAAAATCGTATGGCTGCACTGCCGCCCTCGACCGTGCCCATCCAGAATACCGCCAACCCATACCTCGCGCGACTTCACCCCCATCACCTCGCCCAACCGACTCGTGGCAATCGCATACCCTATACACCCCTCAAACCCATACGCATTGAACAACTTCACCGGATCGCTCACATCGTCATACCACGACATCCCGCATCGGCTGTCGTAAACCTCATCTACGACAAACTGCCACAACCCCATCATCCGCTCTTCCTCATCCAAATCCCGCCCGTCTATCGCCTCTTTCGCCATCGTCTCCACCGACCACCAATCCCGCTGTCCATTTGCCACCAACCACGGATTCACCAAATCTGTCTCACCCGTATTCTCGATCACCACATACAGATTTGGCTCAAACACCTGGTCATAGGGCGGCATACTCGAATTTGGCCCCGGGCAATACACCTCTGGTCCAAGAGTCACAGCATTCGACTCATCTACATATCCACCCATCTGAACCTCAAACGCTTCTGCCTCCTGCGTCAGATCGAACTGTTTCTCACAAGGCGCGCAGGGCACCTGTGCTTCAACGTGTTCCATATCCTTCAACTCATCCTGCTCTGGATGCCGATCAGAACCAACCGCGATATAACAATAAGTATTCCCCGGTATCAAATCCGTCGCATCCACAAACCGATCCTCTCGGGCAACGCCAACTTCTTCAAATAAACCATCCGCCCGATCCGCGCGATAGATTCGCATCCCCCGAGCGTCTTTGCACGCCACCTGCATGGTGACGCAATTGACTGCTATATCCAAAATTTTGAGTATCATCTCCGATCCTCCCCCCAATCAAAACGGAAAATCGCTTGATGGGTCATCCACAGGCATGTTATATTTATTCTAATCTTCCCTCTAACCTCCCAGTCTCAGGAGACACGCCATGAAACTCGTCGAAACCGATCCCAACTCCGGCGCTGAAATTTACCAGCTCATCAACGATCCCCGTCCCGCCGACAACATCTATGGCGAACAACCCTATTCCTCAGCTGATGGAAGCCGCGTCACAATCCGATATTATCCTCACAACGATCAGGACGGTGGCCTATCCTTCCTCGACCTTGCAGACGGTAGCCTCCACACAGTACTCGCCGAAGCACCCCATTTCCCCGCCTTCCACGCCTGGGGTGAACATCTCTACTACCAGCAACAAGACGGGGACGCGCTCGTACTCAAACGTTGCAATTATCAGACCCTCGAAAAAGAAGACATCACAACTTTGCCAACCGAAGAGGGCCGATTCAGCTATGGCACCACGTCCCAGGACGGTCGTTACTACGCTGCCAGCGTCCATCCCGAAGGCGGATCGAGCAAAGTCTGGTGTACAGACCTCTCAACCGGGAAATGCGGCACCCTTGCCCAGCGCGACGACTACCACTTCAAACACGAACAATTCTCCCTCGACAGCAACAACCGCATCCTCATTCAAGCCAACAAAATGCCCGACGTCAAATTCGTTCACCTCGGCGCTCTTGAACCCGACCGTGAAGGCATCACCTGGTTTCCCGTCGATCGCCCACACACGCCGCGGCCCACCGGTCACGAAGCGTGGATAGGCACAACCGACCACATCTTCATCTCCACAGGACAAGACGAAGACAGCGAAGGGAATGTCTGGACTGCGGGCTTACGCGACAAGGCTCCAAGTCTGGTCAGCAAGACCCCCCACCGCTTCGGTCACGTCAGCGTCTCCCGCTGTGGCCGATACTGGGTTGGGGACGCCACCCAGGAAGAAAACATCCCCATCCATATCGGTTCCCTCGAATCGGGTCGTCACAAATGCCTCGTCCTCAGCCGCACCGAGCACGACAGCAATCAGTGGTCTCACACACATCCTTACATGACCTCTGACAACGCGTGGCTCATCTACACCTCCAACCGCAGTGGTCACCCCCAGGTCTATGGTGCGAAAATCCCACAGGAGTTTTTAGACAGTCTTTTATAAGCCTTCAAAACTCTCACCATCCATGTACCCCATGCCCCGCATCTGGAAACCATATTATATCCACTACCTTTGAGACCCCAATCCCGAACAAATACCCTATAATCGCCCCGTACCAAAACGGCAGTGACCTCCGGTAAAGACTCACGCCCCCAAACCGGATGACAAAGGTCTTCATCAACCACACAATCAGCAGACAAAACCCGTATCGCCCTACAGGCAACGCAATCGCCGCCGGGTGAAAAGGCCACCAGGATACCCGCGCCTTCAAATAAGTCAGCACTCCTGCCTCTGCAAACCCAAAAAACCACACCCCCAACTTCTGTGGATCGAACACCGTCAGCTTGCTCCCCTCAATCAACGACACCCTGCTCATCAGCACACCCCAATCCCACAAAGCCATGTGTCCATTCAGACCGCCCTCGGTATAACACCGGTAAAGCTGCGCGCCCACAGAAGCCACAAAACCCGTCACAAACGCAACCGGTATGCACCCCCAGATCAGCGGATGCCGCCGCAGATGGTCGCCCAGCATCCGAAAAAAATGCGTCACTGACGGAATACACGTAATCCGGATTGGCACTCCACAAAGCGCGTTGCTATTCACCAGCCAGATAGACGTCTGTGTCGCAGGTGGCAGATTCGACGTTCCGCCCAGCGCTAGGAGCACATCGGCTCCCTTCCCTCCTGCAGGAGACAAAAAAATAAATCCCGTAGTTGCCGCGTATTTTGTAATCCCAAAAAAGCAGATAAACAGCAACAACAACTGCACCAGCATCACGGGAACTCGCATCCCGGCAGACACCATCCACCCGCCCAAAAACACCGCCGAAGACAACAACCCCAGCCACGCCGTGCGATAAGAAACCGGAGTCCCGTCATCACCCTCGCGCCCCCTTTCAAACGCCTTTTGCAACGTCTCCCGCAAATGCCCTCTGGCGACCCACACCGACCATCCCACCAGAAACACCAGTGCCCCGTGCGATTCCAGCATCGCGATCTCGCCACCCATCGCCGGTTGCCCGGGCAAACCCACCGTAAATCCCGTGCGGTTCAGCAACCCCTTTTTCAAAATATTCACAAAATCGTAAAACCAAAAACTGAACAGAATATCCAGCGGGCATAAATACGCCAGCCCCATAATCATCGGCTGCACCCGCAAAAAATAATCCGGAAAATGATGTCCCAGGGGCACGGCTTTGTACGTCGTCGAATAAAACAGGGTGATAGGCGGCAAGCTGAGTGCGAAATACCCGATGATATTCCAGCCAATAATCCCCGCCACAAAACCGAACCCAATCCAGAACACCTTATTCTTAAACACATCCGGCACCCGACTGCCCGCAGACTGCCTGAGCATATCCATCGGGAATGTCGCCATCGGAAAGACCAGCCGCTCCTTTTCGTGCCACTGTTTGTAAAAAATCACACTCGAAAAAAAACCCGCCCCAACCAGCGACAAGCACGCCATCAACCACCAGAACAGCGGCCGAACCCAGGCCAGCCACGGGATAGACCCATCCACCTGCACCCCGGTAAACAACTGCCCGATCACCACCTCCGATTCCTCTGGAAACAGCCAGCGAGGGAAATAGGGCATCACCACCTCCCGCATCCGGTTCTCAGGCGAGGCATAGTGAGCCGGAGCCGCAATATCGGTCACCATATACATCGCCCATCCGATACCTGGCAAATTCCCCACCAGCCACACCATAAAAAACACCGTCAACATCTCCATCCTGGACAGTGCCCACCGCCGCGCAAACAACTTCAACACCGTATTGATACCCAGCCAGACCACAAACGGCAGAGCCACCGCTACGGGCATATAATTCTTCACCAAATTCCGCCCGAAATAGGACATGAAAAGCGCCATACCCACAATCGTGAGCACACCTATCACCAGCGCGCGTCCCGTCACCCGTTCGCGGAGACCCTTAGCCTGTTCTTCCACTACCTGCTTTTCGTAGGTAGCCATCTCCCAACCTTTTTGGTCATCGCAACTGCTTCAACAAGCCCAAAGCCACCTCGACAATCTGCTCGCCACACCCCGGTGCAAAAACGCTCGCCTCCGGCTCATAGCCCCCTTCTTCATAAGACTGCCTCGTCGGCAAATACCCCGCCGATTCATAAGTTTATTGCCTCTCAATCCGAAATTCAAGCCAAATACCAAGAGCCTCTTAAATAAAAACACGGCAAAATAAAAAAGGCAACCGAATAAAAATTCGGTTGCCTTTTTGCCTAACACAATAGATTCAAAATTTCTATCATTTTTCACTTTTGTTAGATCCACACGATTCCCGCACGACCAGATGCGACTTCAAGGTTACTTGCCGAGGCTCATCCTGCTCTTCGAGTTGTTCCAGCATCAGGTCCATCGCAGCCTGGGCAATCGCCTCGTAAGGCGTTACCAGTGTCGTCAGTGCTGGCGTCATATAAGCCGCTACGTCAATATCACCACTGCCCACTACAGCCACGTCCTCAGGGACGCAAATACCCGATTCCCGTAGTCCCCGACAAACGCCTATCGCGGTATAATCATCCCGACATACAAGAGCCGTAAACCGGCCGCCGAGTTCTTTGCCCTCGCGATACCCCGCTTCGATACAGATGGAGCTGACAGGTATGCTTTTAGGCGTCAAGTCGTGCTTTTGCATCGCCAGCAAATATCCTTTACCCTTAGCTGAAACCGGACTGGCCTCATTCTGGTCCTCTCCTATAAACCCGATCTGCTCGTGACCCAACTTGATCAAATGTTCCGTGGCCTCGTAAAAATTCGCCACATAGTCCAGCACGACTCCGCTCTGGTTTTCAGCTGGATAGTGCAATGTCACCACTGGCACACGTCCTTTCACAGCGTCCAAAATACGCTCTGACTCTCCTGCGTCTCCCTGCATATGAATTAAAAGCCCATCTACGCCCCAGGAAATCAATTGCTTGATCTGTGTAGTCCGGTCATCCCGTGAACTTTGAAGGATCCGGTTAGAGGCCACTCCCATCATGATTTGATAATCATGCTCGTCAGCCTCCTTCAGTATCTGGTCGGTCTGACGCCCAAACATCTCCTGGAAAATCTGGTAGGTTAGCAGACCCAGTGTACCCGTCTTCCCCATCACAATCCCCCGCGCCATCAAATTGGGACTGTAGTCCATCTCGGCGGCTGTTTGTCGCACCAGTTCTCGGGTCTTCTCTTTCACCAGTACCGATGCATGTGGGGATAACGCCCGTGAGACTGTTGAATACGAAATCCCCAACTGCCTCGCAATATCTTTAATCGTAGCTTGATTCTTTTTCATTGGATTATCTCGTCATCAATTAAGCGATATAAATGAAGGGACATAATTCTCGAATAGACTGCTTTGATGTGACTTGAGCGGGATGATATTTTTTATAAAGGTACTGATTTTATCTTAAGAATACCAGTACATTATATAAAGGATCTATATATCGTCCTGTGAAAAAATGACAAGTATATTTTCTTGCACTCGTCCTGCTGC
>JAPPIE010000118.1:28617-38275 GCA_028874765.1 Gemmatimonadota bacterium | reverse complement strand
TCGCTTGCCAGGGTTTTGTCTATGAAGGTCCCAAAGCGCGAATTGGCTTTGCACCTGTATGGAAACCCGATGATCACGTATCCTTTTTTACCACAGCCGAAGGATGGGGTCTGTTCAGGCAGAGACGCGATGTGGAAATACAGGTTATGGAATTAAGCGTTGAATGGGGGCGTCTGCCCGTTCGGGTATTTGAATTTGAATTGCCCAAAGGTCGGCGTGTACAATCGGTTGTTGCTTCAGTCGGTGGGGAGGTGGTCAGTATGACTGCTTCATTTAGCGACGATAGAGTGAGTCTGACCCTGGAAGAAGAAGTGGTTTTGACTGCTGGAAATAAAATGGCTGTTGAGGTGTCTTTCAATCTGTAAATCCCGACAAAAAAGAAAGGATTAAGGCATGAACCAACCCTTGCAGTTGAAGAGATATTTTTGGGACGCAGTTGTTGCAACCATGGTTTGCTCGTTGGTCACCACATCAGAGACAGATGCACAACCCGATGGCAATGAATGGGTTGAACTTTACGAACCTCACGTTTTCAACGAGATGCCATATCGGCTGTTGGAGCCTATAGATTTTGATGCGGACAAGCACTACCCCGTTATCGTTTCATTGCATGGCGGAGGTGGCCGGGGGACGGATAATCGAAAACAATTGCGTGGCTGGAATAGACTTCTTGCAGACGAGCAGAGGCGAACAGATTATCCCTCTTATGTGCTCGCTCCTCAAGTCAGTCGTTTGTGGAATGCAGAAGACCTCCAAAAGATCAAAGATCTCATTGCAACATTGCCGTCCATCGATATGGACAGAATATACGTTCTTGGGCACTCCATGGGGGGCCATGGTACCCATGTATTTTTACAAATTGATCCCCATTATTTCGCAGCGGCAGGACCTTCAGCCGGAACGGGTTTGCCTCAGACAGAAGAATTTATCGATGCGTCAGTGATTAAAGATGTTCCGATATGGGCTTTCCACGGGGATCAGGATAAGGTCTGTCCATTCGACCGTGCTCAAAAACTTTTTGGAGAGATGAAGAAATTAGGTGGGAACATGAAGTTCACGACCTGGGCGGGTGATGGACATGGTGTTGCTATAAAAATGATTACCGGTGCCGACAATGGCAGCACCCAACTCAGCAGCGATCGCTGCGATCCCGAGCCGGTGTTTATGAAATGGCTTTTTGCACAGAAACGCACTGCCGATTGAGTAGATTTTTTCGCATTTGATGAAGAACAGAATGTTCATATCTCGGAATTTAAATTGAACATTCTGTAGCAAATATCGTATTGGTTTTTCTGTCGTTCAATCAGTAAATATCTGTAAATAAAGTGTTTGTAAAATATTCTGATCAACGGCACCGATTTTGCCTGATGTTGTGGAAACAATATCAGGGAGATAGTATATGAATGGCTTTGTAAAAAGTAGAGGTGGTATCGCGGGTGTGGCGGATGTGGATATGCCGCGGGAAAAACTCGAGCGTTTGGGACCGGAGGCTTTGCGCGATGAGGAATTGCTGGCAATTTTGCTGCGGACGGGCTACGAAGGCCGAAATGTGCTGGAAATTTCGCGCGGGATAATCAAGAAGTATCCCGTTAATAAACTCGTGGATATGGATCTGAAAAAGCTCACGACAATGAAGGGAATCGGGCGAGCAAAAGCCGCGGGTTTGGTCGCGGGATTTGAACTGGCAAAACGAGGTCTCAATCAGGGAATAGGAATTGAACCTTCTATTACGAGTCCGGTTGACGTTTTGGGGTTTCTGACCGATATCAAAGATCGGCGCAAAGAATATTTTGTGGCGCTTTTTCTCAATGCTCGGAATCAGGTGATTTGCCGCGAAGATGTGTCGGTTGGCTCGCTCAATGCCTCACTCGTGCATCCGCGAGAAGTGTTTGCGCCAGCCGTGGGGTCGTCTGCTGCGAGTGTAATCCTGGCGCACAATCATCCCAGCGGCGATGTAACACCGAGCCGAGAAGATATTGAACTCACGCGCCGCATGGTGCAGGCAGGGGAGATTATGGGGATTGAGGTGCTGGACCATCTGATCGTCGGTTCGGAGCGGTTCTTGAGTATGAAAGAGGCGAATGTTTTTTAGGTGGTGATATGAGCCGGATATTGACATTGACGACAGATTTTGGCATTTCTGATGGCTATGTTGGCGCGATGAAGGGCGTGGTGCTCACCTGTGCGCCGGACGCTCAAATTGTAGATATAACACATCAGGTGCCACCTCAGGATATTGCTGCTGGTGCGTTTGCGATGTATTGCGTCTGCCCTTTTTTCCCAGAGGGTAGTGTGCATGTTGGGGTGGTTGATCCCGGAGTGGGGAGTGATCGACGGGGTATTGTCGTTGAAACAGAGCAATTTGTATATGTCGGGCCAGATAATGGCCTGTTTTCTCCTGTTTACGAGCGGGAAATTGTACGGCGTATTGTGGCGATTGAAAATGCGGCATTGATGCGCCCGCAAGTGAGTTCGACGTTTCACGGACGAGATGTATTTGCTCCGGTGGGGGCGCATTTACTCCGAGGGATATCGTGTGAAGAGGTGGGACCGGAAATTGAGTTTCCAGTTACATGCGATTTGTGGGGCGTTGAAGAACGCGCCGATGCACTCGTTGGGCGGGTGGTGTGTGTTGACCATTTTGGCAATGCGATCTCAATGATTGCGCGGTCGCACATTGATGAAAAATATCCCGATGGGGATTTCGAGATCGTCGTTGGGAAGACCCGGTTTGATCGGATATGTCAGACATATAGCGAGGTCAAAGAAGGAGAAGCTCTGGCGCTTTACGGCAGTTTGGATACGCTGGAGATCGCGGTTTGCGAGGGCAGTGCAAGCAGGACGCTCGGTGTAAAACGAGGGGATGAGATCTGTGTGTATAGGGATCAGGGAAGGAGAGGTAGGAGTTGAGAGATGCGGTCTATTTCGATATCGGGCTGTTCTGGTGGGTTTTGAGGCTTTCTGTTTTTTTGTCGGCCCTGGCGCATACGTAAGGTAGCCATACCCAGGGTTTTTGCCGTGGCGATTTCGTCGGTGAGTTTGTCTCCCACGCATAGAATGTGGGCGTGGGGCAAGGATAATGCTTTTGCGGCCTGTATGAGCGATGACTCTTTATCGCTGCTTTTTCGGTCGTCGTGCAGGATGAGAGTATTGTTGCCCTCGCTAAAATAATTGCACAAGCCGAGGAGGCGAACTTTTTCACGCTGACGATCGGGATTTCCAGAGGTGACGAGGGCGAGTTGATAACCGCGCTGGACAAGGGTGGTGAGGGTAGGTATTACATCGGG
This sequence comes from Gemmatimonadota bacterium, assembly GCA_028874765.1. Classification (GTDB taxonomy): domain Bacteria; phylum Latescibacterota; class UBA2968; order UBA2968; family UBA2968; genus VXRD01. The sequence continues at coordinate 34,988 of JAPPIE010000118.1, read as the reverse complement.
GAAAAGGGTGATGGTCTCCACAGTGCTGGGATTGTAGGCATTAAGTGCCTGTTCCACGATGCTGGGCGGGATATTGTATTGTGCACCAAGTATGCGAATGGCCTCTGAAGACCCATGTGTTTGGGAAAGCAATACCTGTTGCCGATAGCCAGTCTTAATTGAGAGAGCGGGATGTGCAGATGCGAGGATTTGAGCTGCTCTGCGGCGCGCGGGTTGGGTGAGTTGTCCCGTGCAGTCAAAGAGGGTGTCGTCGAGGTCAAAAATAATGCCTCTAATTTTTGCCTTCATTCGTCCATGCCCCAGTAGTCGGGCACGCTCAGGCCGCAGAAAATGCGGCAGATCGCATCGGCGACTTTGGCCGGGTCGTGGCTGATAAAATCGCCTGCGCCGCGCTCTATGGCATCGGGATGAAATTCTTCTAAGAAGTCCGCGCGGGTCCAGGAGCCGAGTGCGTCGAGCGTTTCTGAATCGCATTCGACGAGGACTTTGCCATCTTTTTTGTACTTCTTGAGCAATGGATGCCAGTCCTGGCCTTTAGATGTTTGGAATATACGGGGGTTCTGTACGAGCATGTGATCAACGACGCCGTCGCGCTGATTTTTGGGAAGGTGATTGAGGATGGTTTTGAGATGGTCAGAAGCTCTAAAATCATCGGTTTGCCCGGGTTGTGTGACGATGTTGCAAATATAGATGGTTTTGCCCTGAGTGCGTTTGATCAGTGCTTTTCGAATGTCGGGCACGAGAAGATTGGTGATGACACTTGTGAACAAGCTACCCGGCCCAATGACGACGACATCGGCATCGGCAATGGCTCGCTGAGCCTCGCGCGGTGCTTTGATCTGATTTTGTTCCAGGCTCACTTTGCGCCCCTGGCGCACACGGATCTCAACCTGTCCTGTTTCGGGATCTATGACGTGCTCGAGTGCGCTGTTTTTGCGATTGAGTTCGCGCAATAGTGCGTCATTGGTGACGAGATACGCCCGATCGATCGGTGGTTTGTCGGGTTTTCTGACCATCCATTCGGTATATCGATGTTCGTCATTTGCCAGTTTGGCGCAAATATCGACATTGTCGATGCTGGCCGGGAAAACTGTGCCCTGCACGTGCAACATGTCGCTGGCTGTTTTTATTGCCGCGTGAAAATCGCCGAGTTGCTGGGTGAGCGCAGCCACAAGAAAATTGCCAATATGGTCGTTCTTAAAAATACCGGATTCTTGTTCGCTGTTGGGAAAGCGGTGCTGGAAAACATTGAAAAGCCCCTGAGATATTTGTTCGGGGTCGGCGAGTGCTGTGAGGGCATTGCGTATGTCACCGGGGGGCTGTACTCCCAAATTCCAGCGAATACGTCCCGAGGAAGCTCCCGTATCGGTCACGGCAACGATGGCTGTGGGATGATGGGTATAGGGGCGCAGTCCGCGCAAAACAGTGGGCAGGCCAGTGCCACCGCCGATAACGGCAATTTTGAATCGGTCGGGGGTTTTGCCGATCCGCGAGAGGTGCAACAACGTGGATAGTTGGGCGAGGTATTTGATTTCGTAGTTGGGACGGTCGCCTATCGCGGGTGTTTCTCGGGAAAATCTTCCGCGCCGCAACCAGATTGTGGTGAGGCCCTGGCGATTGCCCGCGCGGATTTCGTCATGGGTGCGGTCGCCAATGACGATGAGTTGGTCGGGAGAGAGGTTGTGGCTTTCCATGAGTTCTGAAAACCAGTAAGCATGTGCGGGGGGACCTTCGTTGATGATGCGATCAAAATAAGGAGCAATGTCCAGGCGTTCAATTTTGTTGCGCTGACGGCGCGCCCTGCCCAGCGTGATCAGAAATAGTTTATAGCCCGCCTGGCGCAATTCCCGGAGGGTATGTAAGGCGTCGGGGTAGGGGCGAATGTCTTCTACATCTTCGGCATTGTAAACGCGCTCCATCTCAGCTACAAGGGCTTCGACCGGCTCGGCTTCCGGGTCGGTTTTTTGTTTGTCGAGAAAACGGCGCACCTGATCGGGTTTGTCTTTGAAGACGGCTTTGGCGATATCAAAAAAAGCGAAATAATAGGGCGAGGAGGAATAATAAGGACCGTGTTTGCGTTCGAGGGTATTGATGCGCTGGCGTGCGTAGGCGCGGGTGGCAAAAAAACCGTTTGAAAATAGAAAGGTGGCGACGCGTTGGCGCGCAGCATGTACGACGGGTGTCAGATCAAAGAGGGTTCCGTCGAGGTCGAATACGATTGCGCGGGCATTTTCGAGGGACACGGCACATCTCCGCGGTTGAGTTGTGGGGCAAAGAGGAAGATAAGACTTTTTAGATTAAGAAAAAAAATAAAAGTGGGGAAGAAGAAAGATTGTGCAGATAATGTGGAAAATTTGGAAGGCGGCACTCAATTTTGTTTATCCGTCGTCTTGTATGCTTTGCCAGGCATCACTGCCGGATTCGCCAGGGCTGTGTGATTCGTGTTGGGATGATATCGATATTTGGGATTCGGGATTACACGAGGTGGATTTTGAACACGAACTTGATCAGATAGTTATTTTATATCAATTTAATGATTGTATTCGGTCTTTAATTCACGCGCTCAAATACCGGGGAAAAACACTTCCTGGACAGATGTTTGGGAAGGCTTTGGGGCAGCGCATTGGAGGCCTCTTCGATCCCGATACGGTGATTGTCCCGGTACCACTTCACTCTGCAAAAAAAAGAGAACGCGGATACAATCAAAGTGAGATTATTGCACGGGCTACAGGACGAGTGTCGGGTTTGCAAGTGCTGGCAAACGCGCTGAAAAGAGTGCGGCCAACTCCTACGCAGACACAATTGGGCGTTTTGGAACGTCAATACAATGTGCAGGGAGCATTTCACGTGCGTCTTCCCGCGTCTATTAAGGGACGAAAGATATTTTTGATTGACGATGTCATCACAACGGGCGCAACGCTAAATGCATGTGTTCAGGTGCTTAGATCTGCGGGGGCGCAATGCGTGTCTGTTGGCGCTGTTGCCAGTCCCCTATTGGGAGAAGATGATCTGTCTCAATATGTAGAAAAATCGGGGTCTTGACGCTGATTTTATATTTTAGTGAGCGGATACAACGGGCTTGACAGGTATGTTGCAATACCTTAAACTTCAGGTCTTTGAAAATCTTAAAGGGCTCAGGCGCTTATGCTCATGATAGTGATTTTGTAAGGGAGATATTATGTCTGTAAAACGCGTTGGCATACTTACAGGTGGCGGCGATTGCCCAGGTCTCAATGCGGTAATCCGCGCGATTGTACGCAAAGGCATTATGGTTTACGATTACGACATGACGGGCGTGCAGGAGGGATGGCGAGGAATGCTTGAAGGGCTATCAGTGCCCCTGGATTTGAACGCTGTTTCGGGGATTTTGCCGCGCGGGGGCACTATTTTGGGATCTTCGCGGACAAATCCGTATCAAGATGGTGCAGATGGCGGCGCGCTCGTGCGGGCGGGGATGGAAAAAATGGGTCTGGACGCGCTGATTGCCATTGGGGGCGATGATACGCTCGGTGTGGCTCATCAGCTCACAGATCAGGGTATCAAAGTGGTCGGCGTGCCCAAAACCATTGATAATGATCTGGATGGCACAGACCAGACTTTTGGTTTTGATACGGCGATTAATATTGTGATGGAGGCGATTGACCGTCTGCATACAACGGCTGAATCTCACAACCGCGTGATGGTTGTCGAGGTTATGGGCCGCCATGCGGGTTGGATTGCCGTGGAGGCTGGTATTGCAGGGGGAGCGGATGTGATTCTGATTCCGGAAGTCCCATTTGATATGGATGACGTGTGCAATACCATCAGAAAACGCCATGCCCGCGGCAAGACATTTAGTATTGTCGTAGTTGCTGAAGGGGCCAAGCTCGACGATGACAGTATGGTTTTGCAGTCTCAGGAAAAAGATGCATTTGGGCATGTTCGCCTGGGAGGCATTGGCAATTTGCTGAGTGATGAAATTGAGCGGCGCACCGGATACGAAAGTCGCGCAACCGTGCTGGGCCATATTCAGCGCGGGGGCAGCCCTTCTGCTTATGACCGGGTGTTGGGGACGCGATTTGGGATTGCGGCAATTGATCTGATACACGAAGGGAATTTTGGGAAGATGGTGGCATTGCGGGGACAAAATATTGTTGCGATTGATTTGAAGGAGGCCGTGTCGAAGTTGCGTACGGTGGATATGGGGCTTTACGATATTGCCAAAGTATTTTTCGGATAACGAATTTGGGGGAAATTATGGTAGGAATGAGAGTAGGAATCAATGGATTTGGACGGATAGGGCGACTGGTATTTCGCGCGGCTATGGCGCGCGGTCTCAATGTGGTGGCTGTAAACGATTTGACCGATGCTGCAAGTCTGGCGCATTTGCTCAAATACGATTCGACGCACGGGCGGTATCCCGGGTGTGTTAAACATCGAGAAAACGGCGTGCAAGTTGAGAAGTCATCGGTTGACGCGCTTGTGGTAGATGGCAAAAGGGTAGCTGTTTTGTCCGAACGCGATCCCGCACAATTGCCCTGGAGGTCATTGGGTGTGGATGTGGTGGTTGAATCGACGGGTTTTTTTACCGATAAAGAGTCCGCGAGTGCCCATTTGGGAGAAAAAGGTGCGAAAAAGGTGATTATTTCTGCGCCCGCCAAAGGAGATTTGCCCACTGTGGTGATGGGGATTAACGATGATATCTTGCAAGAGGATGATACGATTATTTCCAATGCATCGTGTACGACGAATTGCCTGGCACCTATGGTGAGTGTGTTGCACGATTCTTTTGGCGTTGTACACGGGCTTATGACCACTATCCATTCTTATACGGGCGATCAACGCCTCATCGATGCGCCCCATTCGGATATGCGCCGTGCGCGGTCTGCTGCTCTGTCGATGATTCCGACAACTACGGGTGCAGCGAGTGCAGTGGGTCTGGTTATTCCCGAACTCAATGGCAAACTCGATGGTATGGCCGTGCGCGTGCCCACGCCAGATGGTTCATTTACCGATTTTGTCGCGGTGCTTAAAAAAGAGGTGACGGCAGAAGAGGTGAACAATGCCTTTAAGTGTGCAGCGCATGGGCGTTTGAAAGGGATTCTGGAATATACCGATGATCCCATTGTTTCTGCCGATATCCTGGGGAATGCCCATTCTTGTATTTTCGATTCGATGATTACTACAGTGATGGCTGGCAATATGGTGAAGGTGTGTGGATGGTACGACAATGAGTGGGGGTATTCCAATCGGTGCGTAGATTTGATCGCGAAGTTGGCAGGGGTATAAAATAATAGCGGATTTTGGCTTTTTGAGAGGCGATGGCGTGGCGAAGTTGTCGATTACAGACCTGGATTTGAAGGATAAACGCGTTCTGGTGCGCGTTGATTTTAATGTACCCATTGAAAATGGGCAGGTCGCAGATGATACGCGCTTGCGAGCTTCTTTGCCTACGATCCAATACATTTTGGATGTGGGGGGGCAGCCCGTGTTGATGTCTCATTTGGGGCGCCCTGATGGCGAGGTAGTGCCCGGGTTATCGCTTGCGCCAGTGGCCGAAGCCCTTCAACTACTGCTGGGACGCGAAGTGCTTCTATCGCCAGACTGCGTGGGGGAAGCAACAACCTCATTGGTGAAACGCGCGCCCGAAGGTTCGGCTGTACTGCTCGAAAATTTGCGATTTCATGCTGACGAAGAAGCCAATGCACCGGGTTTTGCCACACAATTATCAGAATTGGGTGATGTGTATGTCAACGATGCCTTTGGCAGTGCCCATCGCGCGCATGCCTCTACTGAGGGCGTTACCCATTATTTTGTTGACTGTGCTACGGGTTTGTTGATGCAGAAAGAATTGGAATATCTGGGTACGGCATTGGCCGATCCAGGACGGCCTTATGTTGCTATTATGGGCGGGGCAAAAATTTCCGGTAAAATTGATGTGATTGAAAATTTGTTTTCAAAAGTGGATACCCTGCTCATTGGCGGTGGTATGGCGTTTACGTTTTTTAAGGCGATGGGTCTGGAAATTGGGAAGTCGTTGTTGGAAGAAGATCGCGTTGGAGTCGCTGCCCATTTGTTAAAGCGCGCAGAGGCCGAAGGTGTAGATCTGATATTGCCGACCGATACGGTTGTGGCGGCAGAGATGACGGAGGGGATACCTGCTCAGGTTGTGCCACGAGATCAAATTCCAGCAGATTTGGAGGGGTTTGATATCGGGATTGAGACGCGGAAACGATTTTCCAATGTGGTTTTGAGTGCTAAAACCGTGGTGTGGAATGGGCCTTTGGGAGTGTGCGAAATTTTCTCGTTTTCAAAGGGGTCACGTGCGGTTGCCAACGCACTGGTTACGGCGACTGAGCGCGGTGCAACGACGATTGTTGGTGGGGGGGAAA
>JAPPIE010000118.1:19032-28517 GCA_028874765.1 Gemmatimonadota bacterium | reverse complement strand
GCACTGGTTACGGCGACTGAGCGCGGTGCAACGACGATTGTTGGTGGGGGGGAAACTGCTGCTGCGATGTCAGATTTTGGCGTGGCGGAAAAATTGAGCCATGTCTCGACCGGAGGCGGGGCTTCTCTGGAGTTTTTAGAAGGCCAAACACTGCCTGGTGTGGCGGCACTTTCGGATAGGGAAGAGGAAGAAGGATAGGTGCGTATTCAAATTGTGAAAGGGCGTAGCGATGCGAACGCCATTTGTGGCGGGAAATTGGAAGCTGAATAAAACACCTGATGAGGCGGAAACCCTTGCGCGATGCGTGGTGGATGCAGTATCGGGCGTAACGGATGTGGATGTGGCGATATGTCCGCCTTTTACGGCGCTGGAACGGGTTTCAAGTGTGGTGTGCTGTACTGGTGTAGGGCTGGGTGCTCAGAATATGTACTGGGAGGCCGAGGGTGCTTTTACAGGGGAGGTTTCGGCCCCCATGCTGTTGACTTGCGGCTGTGAATACGTTATATTAGGGCACTCTGAACGAAGGCAGTTTTTTGGCGAAACAGACGATACTGTCAACCGCCGTTTAAAGGCTGCCCTGAGTGCTGATTTGAAGCCTATTGTGTGTATTGGCGAGTCTTTTGATGAGCGCCAGGCCAATGTGACTGAGCAGGTGGTTGAGACGCAAACGCGGGGTGCTCTGGACGGCATTTCCGCTGAGGATGCACAGGGCATTACCCTGGCTTATGAGCCTGTTTGGGCCATTGGCACGGGGCTGACGGCGACGCCGGAACAGGCAGAGGCCGTCCACGCGTTTCTCCGACGGGTATTGGCGCAAATTTATGACGAAGATGTCGCACAGGGGATTCGCATTCAATATGGCGGGTCTGTGAAGCCCGATAATGCGGCGGAGTTGTTTCAGCAGGACAATATTGACGGAGGATTGATCGGCGGGGCTTCGCTGGAGGCCGATGATTTTGCCGCTATTGTGAAAGCGGCTATATAGAGGGTGCTATGGAAATTTTTCTTTTGATTGTTCATGTGATCGTTTGTGCGGTACTCATTCTGGTTATTTTGATGCAGCCTGGCAGAAGTGGTGGGCTGTCCGGCGGTGCTTTTGGCGGTATGGGTGGTGGGGGCACATCGATGTTTGGCGGTGGTGGTGCCGTGCCTATGTTGGCAAAAGTGACGACGTATGTGGGGATTATTTTTGCGCTGACGTGCATCGGGCTCTGGTATGCGGGACGTTCGACGGACTCTGTACCGTCAACGGCTGCTGAGCGATTAATGGAAGAGGGGCAGATGCCCATGCAGCAAATTCCTCAACCTTTGACCTTTCCGGAAACCACACCCACTGAAGGAACAACCCAAACAGCACCGGCCGATACCGGCAGTACCACGCCGTAGATTTTGTGCCGAAGTGGTGGAATTGGTAGACACGCTGTCTTGAGGGGGCAGTACTCGAAAGGGTGTAGGGGTTCGAATCCCCTCTTCGGCACCACAATAAAAGCAAGGGCTTGTGATATATGCATCGCAAGCCCTTTTTCTGTCGATAGGAGTAAGATGCCATGCGTTGGCATATCCTCGCCTTACTATCCATTGTGCTTCTGATTCAACCTCTTCGGGCTAATGTCGCGTTAGAACAAGTCCCCAGTCCAGATTTTGATAATAGTGGTGTGGTTGATTTTCCCGACTTTTTGCTATTTGTGGCCAAGTTTGGAGCACGTCAGAGCGATGAAAAGTATGATGAGCGTTTTGATTTGGATGGCGATGGTGAGATCGGGTTCGACGATTTTTTGCGTTTTGCCACAGACTTTGGCAAAACAGTCGCGCCAGATGGGGGGACTCCGACGGGAGATAATAGGAAAATTCTCGGCTCGTTATTTATCTCGAAGGTATGGGCTGGACATCCCGTTAGTTTTGACTTGTTGACTTATGGCGATATACAATTTGTCGCATTTTACGATGCCGACCGCAAAATGACGGTGGGAATGAGAAATTTAGATGCCGAGATGTGGACATTTGAACAGCCCAGAGGTGTATGGCTGGAGAATCGAGGCCGACTGTCGTCGGAAACTGGATGGGACACCCACAATTACCTGACCATGGCTATTGACACCGACGATCATATCCATCTGAGCGGGAATATGCACGTGGATCCGCTGACTTACTTTCGCACAACGCGGCCACTCGATGTGAGGCGTTTTGAGCGCATTGATTCTATGGTGGGAGAAAGTGAAGACCGCTGTACTTATCCCGTGTTTATGCGCGGTCCCAATAATGAGTTAATTTTCAGGTATCGAGACGGCAGTAGTGGTAATGCGGTTGAATTTTACAATATCTATGATGTTGAGACCAGAACCTGGCGAAGATTGCACGATACGCCGTTATTAGATGGGTTGGGGCGGATGAATGCGTACGCACGCAGCCCCCAGAAAGGTCCCGATGGGATGTTCCACATGATCTGGATGTGGCGCGATACGCCCGATGCTGCGACCAATCACGATATCTCCTATGCCCGTAGCCGAGATCTGGTCGCCTGGGAAACGGGTGGCGGCGATGCGCTGGAATTACCGATTACAATAGAAAGCGGTGCCATTGTCGATCCCGTGCCGCCGAGGGGTGGAATGATAAATATGACGCAGTCATTGGGTTTTGACCATCAAAAACGCCCGGTGATTAGTTATCACAAGCACGATGAAAATGGATACACGCAAGCCTATTGTGCGCGATTGGAATACGGCGAATGGATCGTACACAAGGTGAGCGATTGGACCTATCGGTGGGAATTTGGAGGGGGCGGATCAATTGTCGCAGAGATTCGGTTGGGCAGCGTAAAGGTGGAGTCCGATGGGGGCCTGAGTATGAGCTATATACATGTGAAAGAAGGACGGGGGATCTGGAAGTTGGATTCCCAGACCATGCAAGTGATCGGGACTTATCCGCCGCCCCCGAGTGCGATCCCCAGGGAGTTGGCGCGGGTGACTTCTCAGTATCCGGGGATGAGGATCAATACGCGCTGGGCGCGGGGATCAGGCACAAGACCCGGTGAGCGATATCTCTTGCGCTGGGAAACGCTGGGGCGCAATCGGGACCTACCCCGAGAGGAGATTCCACCGCCGAGTGACTTGAGACTTTATATTTTTTCGAAGTAAAAGCCCATTGGTTGCGTATGTACAACATCAACGGAGGATGCTTTATGAAACGGCTCTATATCGTGCGTCATGCCAAGTCGGATTGGAGTTATGTCGGGTTGGCTGATTTTGATCGGCCTCTGAACAAGCGCGGAAGAAGGGATTCGAAGCGCATGGGCAAATATCTGAAGCGGGCGTGGAAGGTCAAACCAGATTACTTGTTGTGCAGCACGGCCAAGCGCGTGCGATCTACTGTCAAGCGGTTGCGCAAATCTCTCAATTTTTCCAAAAAACGGATTGAATGGCACGGGCGCATTTATTCGGGGCACAGTGGGGATGTGCTGGATTTGATTCGCCAGGTCGATAATCGGTATCGAGAGGTTATGGTGATAGGGCACAACCCGGATATGACCGTATTGGTCAATGCACTGACGGGATCTGCTATCGCCAATGTGCCGACTTGTGGTGTCGCAGGTATTGATCTGCCGATTGATGATTGGTCAGATGCAGAGTCAGGGGATCTGGTGTTTTTTGAGGTGCCAAAGTCGATTTGACGTGGCTGTAACTCATCCGAAACTTTGTTGTCACAGAATGCGGATAACTTATTCATCAGTCAGCTTCCGCGTGGGGGTCGGTTCTTTACTTGAGAATCGGCCCTCGTTTTTTTGGGGCCCTCAATACGTCTCAGATACGTCGAGTACGGTGCTGTCTTCCGCGCTTTTAGTTGTATTGGAGTTTTTGATCTTTTCCCGGAGTTTTTCATAGAAGAGATCGCTGTCAACCGGGATATCTACCCAATCGTCTGTCCAGGCGGATAAGAGCATGGCGTTGGCCAATTCGACGCCTTTGATTCCTTCTACCCCAGGTGCGAGGAGTGGACTGCCCGTGCGTATGGCGTCAACCCAGTTTTGCGTGATGCCGCGATGGGCTTCGCCACCGCTGCCCGTGGGGATGTCGCATTTCCAGGCTTCGGGGCTGCCAAAGCCGCCTTTGTATTCTTTGCAGAATTTGCTGACGGATTCGCGGGTGCGCCAGAAGGTGATATCTCCACCTTCCATGACGACTTTGCCGCGATCGCCAGTGATTTCGAGACGGTTGGTGCCGGGAGCTTCGCCTGTTGTGGTAATGAATACACCCGTTGCGCCATTTTCGTATTCCACATAGGCGGTGACTTCGTCATCGACTTCGATATCGTGGTATTTACCAAATCCGACAAATGCCCTGCATCGGATGGGCATACCGCAAATCCATTGCCACAGGTCGAGGTTGTGCGGGCACTGGTTCATTAAGACGCCGCCGCCTTCGCCTTCCCAGGTCGCGCGCCAACCACCTGAGTCGTAATAACTTTGCGAGCGGAACCAGGTGGTGATGATGTAATTCGTGCGCTGAATTTCGCCCAAATCACCCGATGCGACCAGGTCTTTGAGTTTTTGGTGTGCCCCAATGGTGCGCTGGTTGAACATGAGGCCGAAAACGCGGTCGCTTTTTTCAGCTACAGCATTCATTTCTTCTACCTGTTTGGTATAAACACCTGCGGGCTTTTCGATGAGCACATGCAACCCGCTGTTCATGGCTTGAATTGCCAGTGGCGGATGCAGGTAGTGCGGTGTGGCGACGATGACGGCATCGACGGTTCCAGAGGCCGTCATATCATCGGCACTGTCGAATGTGCGGACGTTTTCGCCCAGGTTTTCGCGCGCCCACTTGATGCGGTCGGGATCTATGTCGCAGATGGCGGTTAGTTCGGCATGGGATACCTCACCCGGGTGCAAATAAAGACTATGTCCACTGCCCATGTTGCCGATGCCGATAATGCCGATGCGTACCTTATCCATAAAAATTCTCCTTATTTTTTTCAGGGTAGGGGGTTATGCTGATCTTGTTTTGGGTGGATGTGGGGGGGCATCCTGAACATCCTATCATCCTTACATCCCGATCCTGTTTTGTTCGATATAATCCCAGTTGATGTTCATGCCCAATCCCGGACGCTGGGGAACGTGAACGAATCCTTTGTCATCCAGGGGTTCGCCGTGTTCGTGCAGCCAGGGCGCGTGTTCGTCGAAGTCGATGAAGGGATGGAGGAGGCCGCGTTCGTAAAATTCGCCATTGGTCATGGCGCACAGGGCGTGCAGGTTGCCGGGACCGCCTCCGTGGATTTCGCAGCGCATGCCAAAGGATTCGCACAGGTGTACGGTTTTCATCAGGGGGGTCAGGCCGCCCACATCGCCGACGCCGCAGCGGGAAATGTCGCAGGCACCGGCTTTGATCCATTCGGCGCGGACATACATTTTGCCTTCGCAGGTTTCGGGACCACAGATTGGTAAGGATGTTTGCTCACAGAGCCAGACATAGGACGACATGCTGTGTTCGTCCATGGGTTCTTCCATCCAGTAATAGTCGAGTTTTTCAAGTCCTTTTGCCAGGGCGAGCGAGGCTTCGCGGTCGTAATAGTGATAGGGGTCGAGCATGAGGGGTACGTCGGGGCCGACGGCTTCGCGCACGGCAGCGCAGGCTTCGAGGTCGCGTTTGACACTCGGTGCGCCCTCGTAAGGTGGCTGCCAGGTGTGGAGTTTGAAGGCGGGGTACCCGCGTTTCATGCACCATTCGGCAAAGCGGGCATAGTCTTCGGGCGTGGCCAGACCGCCTTCGAGGTCGTCGCCGCACATGGTAGAGGCATAGGCGGGCACTTTGTCGCGGTACCCGCCGAGCAATTTGTAAACGGGTTGATTGACGGCGCGGCCTGCCAGGTCCCAGAGGGCGAGGTCAACGGACATGATGACTTTGTCGGTTATCGTGTCTGAGTTGATGCGCTGGCGGTGGTTGAGGTCGTGCCAGATTTGTTCGCGCATAAAGGGGTCTTTGCCGATGAGTTCTGGCTTGACCATGCTGTTGATCACCCGTGCATTTGCGCCAAACCAGTACCCGGATACGTCTTCGTCGGTTGAAATTACGAGCAGGGTTTGAACGGCTTCGCGCTCGGGACCTGGATGTCCGTGTCCATCGCTGTCCTGTTCGGTGTTGGCGATGTATTTGAATTGAATGGTTTCGACATCGGTGATTTTCAAGGAGAACTCCTTTCAATAAAGCGGTCTATAACGCAGGTCTCCGCCTTCTTCTTGTTGTTTTTTGTAATCGGCTTCGAGTGCCTCTCGCACCCAGTATTGTGGGGCAGAGACGTAGTTCGATTGGTGTTTCTGGTTGTCAATCCAGTGTTCGAGCAAGCGGGATTTGAGGTCGTTTTCAACATGGGCGAATAGTGCGTCGCCCGCGTGGTTGACGAGTTCCTCGGGGTCGTTTTCGAGGTCGTAGAGTTCGGCAGATCCGTCGGCGTAGTGCGCGTATTTGTAGCGTTCGGTTCGCACCATAGCGCGACCGCCGATTTCGCAAAATGCGGCATCTCGAATGGTCGCGGTGGGATCTTTGAATAATAGGCGAATGTCTTCTCCCTGGAGTGTGCTGGGCGGTTTGGCTTCGCAGGCATGGTAAAAGAGCGGGACGAGATCGATGATGCTGACAAGGCCCGGTGCGCGCTGATAGGCGGGGATATCGGGGCCGCGCATGATGAGGGGCACGCGAGACATGCAGTCGTAAAAGAAGCCTTTGAAGGGCAGGCCGTGATCGCCTAATGCGTCGCCGTGATCGCTGGTGAAGATGATGAGGGTGTCGTCGAGTACGCCATGGGCTTCGAGCGCGGCGATGATTTTGCCAATGCCTTCGTCTATCAGGCTGATGTTGGCGTAGTAGTGCTCGCGCCATTTGTAGTAGTGTTCTGTCGTGGCTTTTGAATAGTCCAGGCGGAACATGGAGTTGGACAGGCTGCCGCTGCCGCGGTCTCTTTGTGCAGGCGGCTTGTCGGCGAGTTCTTCTGGGGAACCGACGGGGGCGGGGATGGGCGCGTCGGCATACATAAGGGCCATGTCTTCTGGGGGGTCGTAGGGGTCGTGAGGTCCGGGAAAGCTGACCCATGCGGCAAAGGGATCGCTCCCGTTTTGTTGTATCCATTCGGCTGCCTGGTCGCCGACAAAGCCATCGACGTGGAATTTTCGCTCTCTCGGTGTGATGGATGCGCCCAGATTTTCGTAATATCCCGGCAATGTGGTAGGATGCGGTCGGTCGAGGCCGTGTGCAGCGAGAAATTGTACGTGGTGGTCGGGCAGGAAAATGTGCCGTTTGTCTTCGGCCATGATGCGTTCGTCAAAGCCCTGGTGCGAGTCCCAGGGGTGAAAGTGCATTTTGCCAATGGCTGCTGTGCGCCTTCCGGTCTCGGATATGATGCGCGGCCAGGTTGGGACATGATCGGGTAGCCAGTTGCCATTGCCGAGCACGCCGGTCACGCTGGGGTACTGTCCGCTCATGATGGACGCGCGACAAGGTACGCATACAGGGGAGGGGACAATGCAGTGGTCAAATACCATGCCTTCAAGTGCAAGGCGGTCGAGGTTGGGAGTTTGCATAAAGTCGAGGTCGTAACAGGGCAGGCTATCCCAGCGCTGTTGATCGGTGGTGATTAATAGGAGGTTGCGAGCCATGAGGTGCTCCGGAATGAGGGTGTTGTTCAGGTGGATCAAAAGGACGGGACAAGATAGGATGGGGAAAAAGGTATGGCAAAGTATTTCTGTTGGTCAAGTTGAGCAGAATTAAAAAAGAAAGCTTATTCTGTTCTGTATCGCGCAAATCAGGCTCTTATTTTATTTTTCGTGCATTGTGCTGTTGCTTATATCGAGGTCTAACACTATCTTGTGGGGCGATTTGTTTGTCTCATTGAATTGTGCATGGAGTTCTGGTCGGAAGGATTGCTATGGATGTGTTGCTGGATGATGTCAAATTGCCGTCGCATTTAGATCGTCTGACAGATACGGCTCTGGATCTCAGGCGCGTTCAAGGGATGGTGCGCGTTGGTTCTGAGGTGTTATTTGTAATCTTGAGTGGCTCCTTGTTCAAGCTGACGACAGAGCGGGCTGTGCTCGAACCCGTGTTTGATTCTGTGACACGCTTATGGCCAGCCGATGAAAATTGTGCGCTGGTCGAATCTGAAGGTGCGCTATGGCGGGTTGATCTGGATGGTACAAAGGGGCGCTTGCTCACTATTCCCAAAGGGACGATTTCCTATGATGTCAAATGGGGAATACGGGGCCTGGTTGTGGGTGCGCTTGTGGATCGCCGCGCGCCCGTAGATCCCAAAGCACCTTATTTTTACCCCGCGTCGAGAGAAAAGGTCACGCTGTGTCGATATGCTTCTATTGAGGGGTGGCACGACCTTGCCGATGTGTCAGAAGGGTGTGGAAACCTGAGTATGTGCCGGTATGGTCGTCGAATCGCATGGCGAGAATCCCTCAATGTGATTCCCGAAGAAGCGCAGCGGGGAGAGTTTTACGGCTTTGATTTAAATACAAATGAGGTACGGAAACTGACCGAGGGTGCGGGCAAAGCCGGTCGCGTGGTGATGGCTTCGGATGGCTCTGCGCTGCTTTACGAAGCCAATCACGAGGCGGAGTATCCCATTACAACGCATACGGATTTGTGGTGGTTGTCATGGGATGGCAGCGAACGGGTGAATCTCACAGAGGGCGGGCGTTATATTGCGCGCTTTGGCTGGGGCCCTCGCGAAAAAACCGTCTGGGTGTCGTTTGTAGAGGGGTTGGAAACACAGACGGAAGTACTGGCTCTGGACGGGACGCCAGAGGGAACATTTGGCGATTTGGACGCGGTATCAGATATTGTGTGGATGCCCGATAGTCTGGCTATTTTTGAAACCGAAGACGCGGAGCGATTTCCCGCAATTTGGACGGGAACGCGCCGTGTGCCTTTGCCTCAGCCAGCGAATTACGAGGATTTGCGCGTTTTAGAAATGGAATGGGAAGCTCCCGATGGCATGGAGATCGAAGGGGTGCTCTACGAAGCAGACGGCCTTAGAGGCTCTGCACCGTTGCTGGTTTCTGCACATGGTGGGCCTGCCGCGCCAGTGGAAAATGTGCGCAGTGAGGCGGTTCGGTATCGCCATTTGCTGCGGGCGGGCTACCGGGTTTTTCGTCCGGCATTCCGGGGTTCTCTTGGGTTTGGAGACGATTTCGCACGGAGCAATATCGGATGCCAGGGGCGGGCTGATCTCGAGGATATTATTTCGGGTGTTGATTTTTTGATTGGAGAAGGGCTTGTATTAAAAAACCGGGTGGGTATTTTTGGTGCGTCTTACGGGGGATATATGACTCTGCGGGCACTATCTGTGACGGATCGATTCCATGCTGGTGTCGCGCTTTTCGGTTTTATCGACAACAGGCGGATGACTTTGGAAACGGGTGATTTTACGTATGAGACTGAGTATTTGGAACCGCTGTCGTGGCCGATTACAGAGCGTACGCGCGGGGGCGATGT
>JAPPIE010000118.1:11855-18932 GCA_028874765.1 Gemmatimonadota bacterium | reverse complement strand
AGTATTTGGAACCGCTGTCGTGGCCGATTACAGAGCGTACGCGCGGGGGCGATGTGTTTCCCAATTTGGGTGCAATTCGCACGCCGCTTCTGTTGTTGCACGGCGACCAGGATCCGATCTGTCCGCTGTCGGAATCCAAAGTTACTTGTCGCGCACTGGAAGCGTTGGGGGTGCCGGTGGGGCTGGTGGTGTATCCGGGTGAGGGTCATGGATTCCGGAAAGAGAAAAACCGCCGCGATAGTGCGCGGCGGACACTGGCATGGTTTTTGAATTATTTGTCTCCGTGAGGGTAGTGGTCGTAGTTCGCCATGTCATAAGGCTGGGGTGAGATTGCCCAACTGACGCCGAGTTCTGAGAAGAGCTTGCCCGTGCGGAAGCTGTGGTCTAACAGGTCGTCCAGACCCTTTATGATGTGGAAGGTCGCGCCATCGCGTTTGACGACTTCGATTTCACTGTGATCGACAGTGGCGATATTGGGACAGCTTTCGTGTGCGCCATTGACGCACAGGGTTTGTGCGCGTGCAACTTCTGGCGGGCACAGGGGCGTGGCGGTGTTTTGCAATACGTCTATAGCGTTGTGAAACGGGCCGTGGTGATCGCGCAAGTCGTGTTCTTCAAAGGATTCTGTGCTGCCGTCGTTGTAGCGAATGATTGAACTCGGACGACTCCATTCCACTATTCCATGTTCACATTGAAGTTGCATGAGGGGATTGAAATTTTCGCGTGTGGAATGGGATAAACCGATGAGGACGTCAACGCCATTTGCTAAAATGTGGAGTACGGCTGTATCGAGTGTCTGGATATCGCGTGCGCGGTAGAGTTCTGCCTGTACGGTCTCGGGCATGGCCGATTCATGATGGGTTGCGCCGCACAGGTACATGGCATTGTTGAGGTCGTGCGCCATGGCGTTGTTAATTGGGCTGTCGAGAACATAGGTGCTGTCGTCGAGTGTGAGTTGTCCGGCCCAGGTATTGCGGCTGTAATACAGGTTGTTGCGCGGCCATCCGCCTTTGATGCGAATCGCGTGCAACTTGCCCAGCCGACCATCCAATAAGCGGGCTTTGATGGTCTGAATGCTGGGTGCGTAGATCGATTGATATCCGATGAGCGCGATTTTGCCCGTTTTGTTTTTTGTATTAATTAGATGGTTGGCGTCCTGTACCGTGGCTGATAGTGGTTTTTCACAGATGACATTGAATCCCGCTTCGAGTGCTGCGACGGAATAGGGTACGTGATAGTGAATGCCGATGGGTAAGGTGACGTAATCTACGCCTCCTGCGCTGAGGAGGTCGTCATAAGTGTCGTAAATGCGAACATTACGGGTTTTAAATTCGGCGAGTTTTTCGGGGTGATTTTCCGGGTCAATGACAACGGCGGCATCGAGGCGCGCGCGTCCTTTTCGTTCGAGTGCTTCGACAGAGCGTACGTGTGTTTGTCCAAAGCCGCCAATACCAACAATGCCAAATTTTACGGGGTTCATGAATTGCTCCTTTGTGAGAGAATAATAAAGAAAACAAAAGCTATTGCACGAGCAACTGAAATTAGTGGCACAAATCTCAGGGGGACATGATGAAGGACATTTTATCTGTCGGGCTGATTGGTGCAGGTTCGAATGCGGGGGGACATGCGCGCGGTATTGCGGCAAATGAGAATATCCGGCTGGCGGCGGTTATGGATATTGACCGCACTCGGGCAGAGGCTCTTGCCAATGAGCACAACGCCCGGGCTTATGGGGTGTTGGACGATTTATTGAATGATCCCGAAGTTGAGGCTGTGCATGTGTGTTCGATTCACAAAGTACACGCCGAGCAGGTGGTTGCCGCGGCGCGTGCTGGAAAACATGTGCTGGTTGAAAAGCCAATGGCGCTGTCTGTAGCCGAATGCGATCGCATGATTGCTGCGTGTGAAGATGCCGGTGTGGTGCTGATGGTGGGACAGGTGATGCGACACTTTCCCGTGAATTTGAGGGTAAAGGCCCTGATTCAGGAGGGTGCAATTGGCGAGGTCGGGCACATGATCCGCAGGCGATACGGCAATTTTGATCCTCCCGACCGATCCTGGTATCTCGATTTGGAATTGGGTGGTGTTTGTGTTTTGTATTGTTTTGGTCCTCACGAATACGATATTTTACCCTGGTATATCGATTCTCCCGTGGTTAAGGTATATTCGCAGGGCAGTGAAAGCGCGGAGCGATACGCAGGGCAAAAGGATTCGTATTCGACGATTATGAATCACAAAGATGGCACGGTGAGTGTGCTGACGCAAACTGTAGTGACGCATACTGGCGCGCACGATACGTATATTATGGGTAGCGAGGGATCTATCTGGATGACCAATCAAAAATTGATGGTCAATGGCAAAGAAGTGCCCATAGATGTGACATCGCGGGTGGGGATGCCCAGTCAGATAGCCGAATTTGTAGATTGTTGTCTCAATGGAAAAGTGCCCGATGCCAATGGCAGGTCTGTGCGGCACACGATGGCTGTGATTGAGGCGGTGAAGCTCAGTGCGGAGTGCGGTGAACCGGTGATGGTAAATGGAGAGGACTCATGAACCAACCCAACGTGATTATTATTATGAGTGATCAGATGAAGGCAACGGCGAGCCATTTGTACGGTAGTGCGTTTTGTCAGACGCCGTCTTTAGAGCGGATGGCGAATGAGGGTGTGTTGTTCAAACACGCGGTTACGCCACATCCGCTGTGTGTACCGTGTCGGATTTCGTTTTGGACTTCTCAGTTTCCGCATTCGCACGGTGGACGGCGAAATCAGACACTGATGCCTGGGGATGCCACGCATGCGTTTAAGCTGTGGAAAGCCGCGGGGTATCGGTGTGGTCTGATTGGCAAGAATCACTGTTTTGAGGAACAAAGCGATCTCGATTTGTTCGATGTGTGGTGTGAGATCGGACATGGCGGATTGCCCAGAGGTGCTGCGACAAAGGGGATGGATTGGTTTCGGTCCCGTGAGTCGATCAATGCCGCACATGCGGTGAGAAGGAATTTGCCGGATATTAGTCCGCAGTTTTCCTATGGGGTTAGCGATTTTTCGCTGGAGGATTATTCGACCGGGCTTGTGGCGGGGCAGACTGTGCGGTTTTTGGAGCAATTTGGCAATGAGCCGTTCGCCCTGTGGGTTTCTATTCCCGATCCCCATACGCCTTATGAATGTCCCGAGCGGTATGCGATTGCACCCGAGGATGTGGTGATGCCGCCCTGGCGAGTGGATGAGTATAGCGATAGTACAGCACCCGAACGCAACCGGGTATTGCATGCAATGATTGGGGTGGAAGAGGATCCGATTGAAGACGTAAAGGGTTGCGTGGGCGTGTATCACGGGATGGTGCGTTTTTTGGACGATGGCGTGGGGCGGATTTTGGATGCGCTGGATCGGCTCAATTTGCGCGAGAATACGGTTGTGGTTTTTTGTGCAGATCACGGTGATTTTTCGGGCGAACACGCGCAGATCGCCAAGGGTGGCGCGTTTTACGATTGTCTGACGCGCGTGCCGCTTATCGTGTCGTGGCCGGGGCAGATTCCGCAGGGTGTGGTGGATGAGAGTTGTGTCAATTTGATCGATATTGTGCCGACGGTTTTGCAATTGCAGGGGCACGATGTGCCGCGTTCTATGCACGGAGAGGGGTTGCCCACGGTTACGGATACCGCACCGAGAGATGCGGCGTTTTCAGAATACGGCGCGGGTGGACCGGCATTTACAATGGCGGATTTGGAACAGTTTGAGAAGCCCTGGGGGCGGCGGGCTATTGCACAGTCTTTGCAATGGCGCGAGGCTGAAGGGCGCCGCAAGATGGTGCGTACAGCCGAATGGAAGTATGTGCATGATCCTATGGGGGATCTGGATGAGTTGTACGATCTGGTAAACGATCCGTGGGAATTGTACAATGTGATGGATAATGCCGACCACCGCGATATCATCGCAGATTTACAATTAAAATTGGCGGATTGGAGTATTCGCACAGAGGATGCGAGACCCGTTCCAATGCCGGAGTGAGGGATATAACTATGAGCCAACCGCATCCGGAAATACAGAAATTCGTACAGACATTTGAAAACGCGATGCACGAGGATGGTCTGACGGATTTGCACAGCGGAGGGGTGGCAGCCGCAAGAACTTTTAACGATTCGCGCAAAATGCCAGATGATATGCTGCCGCCTATTTATCATGTGGCAGATAGCGCGATCTCGAGTAAAACGGGGGAGATCCCCATTCGCATTTATCGCCCCAATGAAGATCAAGAATTGCCGCTTCTCATGTGGTTTCACGGCGGGGGATGGGTGCTGGGCGATCTGGATACTGGGGAGTTTAAATGCAGAAAACTCGCACACGATGTGGGGTGTGTTGTCGTTTCAGTTGACTACCGCCGCGCGCCAGAAACGCCTTTTCCCGGTGCGATTGACGATTGTTTTGCCGCTACGTTATGGGCGGCGTCTTCAGCGGATGAATTGGGGGTTGATCCGTCCCACATTGCCGTGGCTGGCGATAGTGCCGGGGGCAATCTGGCCGCCTGTGTCGCTCTCCGCGCCCGAGATGCGGGATTAAATCTCGTTTTTCAATTGCTTGTTTATCCCGTTATTGAGGCAAATTTTGATCGTACCTCTTATTCTAATAATGCCGAGGGGTATTTGCTCACGGCCAGTGCGATGAAGTGGTTCTGGGATTGTTATGTTCCCAATATCGCAGACCGCAATCATCCCGATGTCGCGCCTATTCACGCTTCTGATCTGTCTGGCTTGCCGCCCGCGCTGGTTATGACCGCTGAATTTGATCCCCTCCGCGATGAGGCTGAAGATTATGGCCAGGCCTTAAAAGCCGCAGGTGTTGACACTGTTACACGGCGTTATATTGGCATGACGCATGCGTTTTATATGTTGCCAACTGAAACTCCGGTTGCTGAAATTGACGCGGCGACCAATGAATCCATAGAGGCATTGCGCTGGGCTTTTGATAACTGTGAGCACCAATAGGGATTGCGGCTTTTCACTGATGACCAATATAGGAGACCATATATGTCGTCACTAAAAGAACAATACGTAGAAGAGGGATACCTCGTTGTCAAAGATGTGCTCAATATCGAGCAGGATATTTATCCCTTGCAAAAAGCCTATTCTGAGCTTCTATATGCGCTGGCGCGGATTTATCTGGTTGAGACTAATTCTGAAGTGCTGGATAGATTTGATGAGATGTCTTTGCCCGAGCGATTTGCGATGTCGCTCGGCGCCAGTCGAGGAACGGTTTTACACCATCTGGATCCCGTGCTGAATATCTTTGTTCCGACTTTTCAGTGGCGCAAAGACCTGCCCGATGCGCGGATTCCCGAAATGTTTGCTCTTATGCGCCATCCAAAAGTCTTAGATGTTTTGGAAGTTCTTATCGGGCCGGAGATAGCTGCGTCGCCGATTTACCATTTTAATCTCAAACTCGCGCCCGATCATCTCAAGCTGGCAGATCGGGTGGCCGAGTCTGTGGGTGCAGATCTTTCGAAGGAGGGATTTTATACATTTCAGGTGGGCAAAACAGGATGGCACATGGACGCCGGTTCGGGCCTGAGAGATTCTCATGAGAGCGAGATTATCAATGCGTGGATTCCGATTACCCATGCGACCAAAGAAAATGGCTGCTTGGTGGTCATTCCCGGCAGTCACAAAGAAGGCGTCAAATACCATCCTTTTCCAGAAGATCTCGATGCGCAGGGAATTACTCTGCCCGTTGATCCTGGAGATATTGTTTTTTTAGATAATAAAGTGATGCACAGCTCTACGCCCAACACGAGTCGTGAAGATTATCGCTGGGCTTATAATTTCCGTTATTTGCCTATTGGGCAACCCTCTGGTCGTCCGTTTATACCGGGTTTTGTTGCGCGCAGCCGCTCGGCTCCAGAAACAGAATTACACAATGCCTATGTATGGAGCGCAATGTGGGTTCGCTGTCTGGATTATCTCACTGAAAAGGGCGCGCCCGCATCTTATGAAGACAGGAGCAAAATGGGCCTTGAAGAAGCGCAGGCGATTACCAGCCACTGGCGCGAACTCACCCCTGATGTGGATGGTTGGTTGCGCCTGGGGAAGGATTGATATGGATAAGATAAAAATTGGTATTATCGGTCTCGGTTCTTTTTGTTCGGGCTATCACATTCCGAATTTGCTCAAGAGGTCGGATGTGGAGGTTACCGCGGTTTGCGATATTTCTCAGGCGTGTTTGGACGGGCGCGATAGGAGGTTGCGGGATAGTCGGGTATTTACCGATTACCGCGATATGCTCGATCCGGATTTGATTGATGGCGTTTTTGTCAGTACGCCCAATCGGGCGCATTTCGCGTCCTGCAAATTGGCGCTTGAGCGCGGTATTCCGGCGGTTGTCGATAAACCGATTACGGTGACTTTGGAGGATGCCGAGGAACTCGTGGCGTTGAGTAAGTCGCAAAATTGCATTTTGATGACGGCGTTCACGCGCCATTTTATGTCCAGTACGGAGTACGTGCGCAGACAAATCGCGTCTGGTGCGATCACTCCGCAAATGCTCACGGCTGTCCAGCGGCAAAGTCCTGTCAAGCGCGGTATCGAAGACGGGGGTATGTTGCACCGGCGCACGATTCATATTACAGATGTTTTGCCGTGGATCACGGGCAAGCGCGTGGTCAGAGTGGAGGGCAAAATTCAATACGAGACCGGGCATATAGAGGAAACGCTGGTGGATATGCGTCTCGAATTTGAAGGGGGATTGTGCGCCAGTCTGCTCTGTATCAAGACTTGCGACGAAAATCAGGATGAAGTCAACATATATACTGACAAGCAGAGTTATCGCCTGGAACGCGAGCGTCTCTACACGATTAAGCGCAGGGATGGCTGGCAACGCGTGGAGAACCTGCCCGAATACGGCAATTCGAGCGATCATTTTGTCGAGGCGATTAAAGGCAATCGTCCCGATCCCGATGCTCCCTTTGCCGATCCGCACAGCGAAGACGGATTGCAAGCCCTGCGCATTGTTTTTGCTATGCACAAAGCTGCTCAAACAGGGCGTGTGGTGGATGTTTAAATTGATGACACCTAAAATAGGAAAC
>JAPPIE010000118.1:0-11755 GCA_028874765.1 Gemmatimonadota bacterium | reverse complement strand
GCTCAAACAGGGCGTGTGGTGGATGTTTAAATTGATGACACCTAAAATAGGAAACAAAAATGCCTTCTCAACCGAACATCGTTTTTATTCACGCCGAGAGCATGGATGGGCGAAAGATGGGCTGTATGGGCCATCCCGCCCTGCAAAATGCCACGCCCAATATGGATCGCCTCGCCAGTGATGGGGTACTGTTTACCAATGCGTACACCAATTGTCCGGTGTGCAATCCGTCGCGGGCGAGCATGTGGAGTGGAAAATATCCCAATTATTACGATTGCTGGAATAATCACGAAGGGCTACACGAGAATGTGCCCACGTATCAAAATACATTTGAGAGCGCGGGCTATCAGACCTCTGCTATCGGTCCTATCGATTACGCCTATGGCAAACACTCCATCCGAGATCGCATTGGCTCGTGGACGCGCGCGGCCAATATTCGCCGGCCTTTGTGTCGCACGACCTTGCCGCAAGTTGTAGATGATGGCAAGGCGAATGGGCGCGATTGGGACCGTACGTATCAGGCTGTTGATCAGTTACACCAATACGCCAGGAGCGACCGGCCCTTCTGGCTTTATCTCACTACGGGACTGGTGCATCCCGCATTTACTGCTGAGAAGCGCCACATGCCGTTGATCGATGTGGATAAGGTCGATATTCCGCCAACGTTAATGCCGCTTGAAGCCACGCACAATCAGGCGATTGCGTATCAGCGCGTGACCAAAAATTGCGATAAACAGTTCTCTGAGAACATCGTCCGAGAGATTCGGCACACCTATTTTGCAATGATCGCCGCGCTTGATGAGATGGTTGGTCGGGTACTTCAGACTGTCGATGATCTGGGGTTGCGCGATAATACGTATGTCATTTTTTCGAGCGATCACGGCGAAATGGCTGGCGATCAAAATCAAATACTCAAGCGCTCAATGTACGAGGCATCATCCCACGTTCCTCTCATTATTCGCGGTCCCGATGTGCAAAAAGGCGTTGTCGTCGATACGCCCGTTTCTCTCGTTGATCTATATCCCACATTTATGGATATGGCGCGTATTCGCTATGACGATTATGCGGATAATGCCGCGTACCCCGATGCGCTGGACGGAGAATCTCTATTTCCGCAACTCGTCGAGGGGGCGGGGCGCGAACGCGATTGGGCGATGTGCGAATACCACGGCGACCGCTGTGCCACTGGCACGTTTATGTTGCGCCAGGGCGATTGGAAATACGTCAAGCACACGGGTTTTGACTCCGAACTCTTCAATCTCAAAGACGACCCCGACGAAACGACGGACCTCGTCCAGGACAAACCGGAAATCGTCCGCGGATTGGATCGGGTGTTGACCGAAAATTTCGATTGTGAAGGTATTGATGCGCGGGCCAAAGAATACGACCGCGAGAGTTTTGTCGCATGGCGCGAGCAGGCGCAACAAGAAGGTATTTATGAGGATACAATGGCGCTCGTCTATAGCGGTCATGATCGCATTTGTATTGAGGATATTGCGCCGTGGACAGATGGGGATGAACAGCAGATTGAAGCGTGGCTGGACGAATAGACGGAGCGGTGTACAACTGGCCGTCTCCCAGGCCAGTTCATAGACGAACTCCGCCAACCCCCCAAAGTCGTTACAAACCCTGTCGTAGATTCGCATTTACTAACATGCCTATTGCACTTCTTATTGTCGATCACGGGTCGAGGCGCGAAGAAGCAAATCAGATGCTTTACGGCGTTGCCGATATTCTGCGTCAAGAACGTCCCGAGATCATTGTTCACGTCGCACATATGGAACTGGCCGAACCCACTATCAGCCAGGGCATTGAGGCCTGTGTGCGCGAGGGGGCAAGTGAGATTATAGTTCATCCCTATATGTTGTCTCCCGGACGCCATGCCACGGAGGATATTCCGCGTATGGCAACAGAAGCAGGGGCTGCGTATCCAGATGTAAGTATCCGCGTTACCGAACCTCTTGGCCTGCACGAAAAACTATGTGAAGTTATTCTCCAACGCGCCGGGTTGTGAGGGGAAGACGATTCTATGTCCACAGAAACCGCGCCATCGTTTCGCTCTACCCCAAGAGGGTCGTTTCGGCCTGTCTTTTATATTACCGCTGCACACATGGCGTTGGATTTTTATATGGTCCTCACGCCGCCATTGTGGGCTTTTTTTCAGAGTCATTACAATCTCACGGTGGCGCAGTTTGCCTATTTGCCCACGGTGATTGTCTTTTGCGGTTCTATCGCGCAGCCCTTTATGGGCTATTTTAGCGATGGACGCGATCGCATGGCCCTCGCTGCGCTGGGACTTTTTGCCACGGGCATTTTTGTCTCTTGTATCGGCTTTGCACCCACCGTTTATATACTCGCTGCTTTTTTAATTTTCGCGTCTTTTGGGTCCTCCCTTTTTCATCCCACCGCCGGGGGATTGGTTACGGCTTTAACGCCACATCGAGCCAATCTGGCTATGGCCATCTTTCTCACAGGGGGGACGCTCGGCATGGCGCTTGCTTCAATTACCGGAACGCAAATTGTCGAGCGATACGGCATCGAATATTTGTGGCTTATTGTCATCCCCGCCTTGATTCTCGCGCCATTTATCCTGTGGCAATCTCGAAAAGTTCCCGTGCATGAACGCCGCGTAACTGCGGGTAAAATCGATTTCTCGATTTTGAGAAATACCCGCTCTCTGCGGACGCTTTTTGCTTTTTTGAACAAAACCCACTCTCTGTGGACGCTTTTTGCCATTAGTGTTTTGCGCTCTATTATTCACACGGGGTTTGTCAGTTTTACAGCTATTCTGGGGGCGTCTCGCGGTTGGACTACCAGTGAGATCGGTTGGGTTTTTTCCTGTTATTTGCTTTCCAGCACGTTGGGACGTATCACGGGTGGTTATCTGGCAGATCGCATGTCTCAGCGCAAGCTTCTGGCTTTTTCGTGTGCTTCATCCGCAATTTTTCACGCGGGTTTTTGTCTGACAGATGGGTACGTGTCGCTTATTTCGTTTTTTGTGGCGGGGTATTTGTTCGATCTCGGCATTACGACGAATATCTCTTTGGCGCAACGCGCCCTGCCGCACAATACGAGTACGGCGACGGGATTGGTGATGGGTTTTTCCTGGAGCATGGCGGGCCTTGCTATGATCGGTGTGGGAAGCCTTGCCGAGTGGACTTCTACTGCTACTGCGCTTGTGGTTGTCTCCATGGTGCTCATTCCGGCAGCTTTTCTGGTCGCACTGCTACCTTCTGAGTATGGTGAGGTGGTTAGAAGTGGAAAAAAATAAAAGGCGAGGCGAATCCGCAGATGGCGCAGATGGACGCAGATTAAAAGCGAGAAGTGGGATGGCTCACACGAAGACACAGAGATACGGAGAAAGGCGGGAACTGAGGTGGTGTTACGCGCTTGCTGTGGTTATTAGTGTTTGCTTTTCACAGATAGCGCACGCGCAACCCGCGTATTCTCCCGGACAAATTCTCGTCAAGTTTCGCAGCGCAAAGCCGGCACTTTCACAATTCCGCGACCTATCAGAGCGCCATGGCGTGACGAAAATTGAGCCGCTTTTTACGCCGCGAAGTGCCAAGGCTGTTTATCCCCATCCTTTAACTCAGGTGTACCGCGTGCGCTTGTCGGGTGATCCAATCGAAGCCGCAGCCGATTACGCATTGCGTCCCGATGTTGTGTACGCGCAGCCCAATTATTTGTTTACGCACCACCAGATACCCAATGACCCGCGCTACAGAGATCAATATAGCCTTCAGGTTCTCGATTGGGAGATATTGCAACAAAATCTCGGTCCCATTCGAGAACAGATCATTGTCGCGATCATTGATTCTGGTGCCGATTATAACCACGAAGACCTGCGCGACAATATCTGGCACAATGCCGCAGAAGTAGGCGGTGCGTCTGGTGTTGATGACGATGGGAATGGGTATATCGACGATATAAGGGGCTGGGATTTCACCCATGCGCCCGATCTGCCAGGGATGGGAGATTATCTCATGCGGGATAATGATCCGCAGGATGAATCGGCGCACGGTACGCGCGTTGCTGGCATTGTTGCAGCCGCGGCAAATAACAATCGAGGTATTGCCGGTATTGCGCCCAATGCACAGATTATGGCACTGCGGGCGGGACTGAGACGGCTTGGCGGCATTGGCTTTCTCGAAGAAGATGATATTGCTGCAGCCATTCTCTATGCCGTGGAAAATGGCGCGCATGTTATTAATATGAGTTTGGGAGGACCTGAGCGCACTTTTATCCTGGGGGATGTAATCCAGTACGCGCATGCTCAGGGTGTTGTGCTCGTCGCCTCTGCGGGCAACTCGGGTGATGAGTTGGGATATCCCGCGGGCAATCACTATACGATTGCCGTAGGTGCGGTGAACTCCGCCGACCGCCTGGCGAGTTTTAGCAGCACGGGCGCGTCGCTCGATCTGGTTGCGCCTGGTGTCAGTATCCTCAGCACACGCCTCGACAATCGCTATGCTTCAGGCTCTGGCACTTCTTTTTCTGCACCTCACATATCCGGTTTGGTCGCGCTGATTCTCTCGCGTCGGCCCGATCTTTCGCCTCACTCTGTGCGCAATTTGCTCCTGGCATCTGCAATTGACCTGGGTCCGTTGGGGCACGACAATGACTATGGCGCAGGGCGCGTGAGTGGCGCGCAACTCGCAAACCGCCTGAGTACTTTCGATTTACTGACGGTTGCGATTCAATCTCCTGCCAATGACGAGGGGGAAGATACTGCGTTTGATATTCGCGCTTCTGTTTCAGGCGCACAGGTCACGGGTTATCGCCTGTCTTATGGCATGGGATACAATCCACATACGTGGACACTTCTTGCAGAAGGGGCGGCTTCTCAAGAAGTTCACCATACGTGGGATGTTTCTTCTTTTGCAAATTCTGATGTGGTTTTGCGACTTGAGGCGGATTTGTCGGATGGCTCGGTTGTGGAAGACCGCGTTCGCGTTGCCATTCAAAAAAGGGCACCCTCTATCACCGCACTTGCATGTGGCGATGTGCTGGAGAGTGACCGCCGCGTTTTTGAATGTCGCTGGCGGACAGATCAGCGCGCACACGGAGGGATTGCCTATCGCTATGGCGCGGATTTTGATACTCTGTACACCGGTCTGGTACAAAACAAACACCGCGTTGTTTTGCCTCATACATTGCCATCAGGCGTTGTGACATTCCACGTTTTAGCCGATGGAGAAAACAATATCCGCGCAGTGCATCCGGCGCAGACAATTGATTATGTTCCTTTTCGCGTCCCGCAAAATGGCTTTGTGAAAAGGGGCACATTGCCCGATGGTTTTTTGCCTGATCGCGCATCGGATTTTGACCGCGATGGTAGGCTGGAAATTGCGCTTATGCCATATCTTACGGGCGATTCTTATGGGCCAGTGCATATTTACGAACGCCAAATGGATGGTACATTTACCGATGAATTTCAAAGCAATGAGCGTTTTTTGCCCTGGGCAATTGGCGATATTACAAATGACGGGACTGATGATTTATTGGGTGTGACTTATGAGCGTCTTGTGCTTTTTACAGATAGCTTTTCCGATCCCTATCCCACTCAGGTAGAATTTGAACAGAGCGGTACATGGGGAGGCGATTTTGCTGATGTGGATGGCGATAGCATTCCCGATATTATCGCTCGCGCAGGTGATCAGCGCGGTATCCGCGTGATTCGCAATCTCGGCAGTGTGATCCGCGAGGAGGTGTTTCTCGTAGATCCTTCGGAAGGTGGTGGAGACCCCGGTCCGCGCTTTGTGGTTGCGGATTTCGATCGGGACGAGCAACGGGAAATTCTCGCTGGCGATGCCGATGGCGATCTCTGGATGTACGAATATCGCGCGGGAAAATACGTGCAGACATGGTACTTGCCGGGCGATGGAGATGCGCGCTGGATCGGCGGAGGTGTGGATTTGGACGGCGATGGGGTAGTCGAATTTGCCGTTGCACGCGCCTATACAGATGCGTATGATCCTTCCAATGGTTTCTGGGAATTGGAGATTTACAGTATGCGTGCGCCCGATACTTATGCGCGCGAATGGACTACGCGGATCAACGGCGTGGCGACTACGGGCAATGGGATTTCAGCAGGGGATGTCGATGGGGATGGTCTGGCTGATTTGATAGTATGCCTGCGTCCTGATCTCTATGCTTTTTGCGCAGAGAAGCCCGATTACTATCGTCCGATCTGGCATACGCCAGTGGGTTTGATGCGACGCGCACTCATTGCCGATCTGGACAAAGATTTTCGCAATGAGGTACTTTTTAATTTTGATGGTGCAGTGCATATCGTTGAACGCGATGAACCGCCAGTTACAGTTGGGTCGCCGCAGATTATACGCGCGCGGGCTCTGGGACCAACCCGCGTTGAAATCGACTGGATGCAGGTGCCCGATGCGGCTTCTTACCAGATTTATCGCGCTGTTGGCAATGGCACGCTCGATTATTTTGATGAGATCAGCGATCGCACGGTGTACATCGATTCTTTGCTGACGGAAGGCCAGACCTACCGCTACCAGATTGTCGCTGTGGCCGATTGGGACCTGCGTTCGGGTATTGTATCTCTCACGCCAAACCATGCACCAGAAGTCGTGCGTGTTGAAACTCTGTCGGACAGTCAGATTCAAATTTTCTTTTCGGAAGAAATGGGAGCAGATGTAGCCAGACCGTCGAGTTATCTGCTCAGCGGTATTGGACAGCCCACATCTGTTATACTTGACCAGCAAAATACCCGAGCGGTTCTGTCCTTTGCCGTGCCGTTTCCGCCCCGCTATACATTGACCATTCTCAATGTATCCGATGCGAGCGGTACACCTCTTGGGTTGATAAGGATTGCAGATACTGTTGATTCAGACCTTCTCGCGCGAGCCGATGCCGATGGTAGTGGCGTTATTGATTTTGCAGATTTTCTATCTTTTGTCCGCGCATTTCAAACTTCCGATTCCACTTATGATTTTGATGGCGATGGTATCGTCAATTTTTCCGACTTTCTCATCTTTGTCAATCTCTTTGGTCGCAAGGTTGGGACTGGGGGCTAAGGTTATGAATATTGGTATTCCCAAACGCGCGTTTTTTCAGGTGGCTTTTCCCTGTATATTTCGCGCAGACGCTCCAGCTATTGATGGCGTGCTCAATGACTGGGAGGCAACTTATTTGGTACCGGATTTGACCGGGGTTGAGGGAAAATATCCCTTTGCTGATGTGTATATGGCCTGGCACAATACCGGATTGTTTTTTGCAGTTGATGTAAAAGGTGCCGGGGGACGTGCGCCCGATGTTAGCCGACCATTGCGCGGTGATAGCTTTCAGGTATGGATTGATACGCGCGATGTGCGTACTGCGCCGCGAGGAAGCCGGTATTGTCATCATTTTTGTTTTTGGCCTGGAAGGGGCAAGAAGCGAGCCGGGGGAAGGCAGTTTCGTCTGCGACGGGCAAGAGCGCATCCGAGATTGTGCGATCCCGAGCGTTTAGAGGTGGCTTCAAAGGTGTACAAAGAGAGGTATCGCCTGGAAGCCCATATTCCCGCTGCTGCAATGACCGGATTTGATCCCGATGAGAATAATCGGATCGGTTTTACTTATTTGTTGCGCGATAAGAATTTAGGGCGGCAAGTTTGGACAGCAGAGGAAATTTTGCCCGTGTCTTATGATCCGAGTTTGTGGGGTACAGCGGAATTGGTGGGGTAAGTGTCAAAAGTCGAGAAGCAGGTTTGTATTTCGTCAAATAGTTTTGTATATTGGACACATTGAACGTTAGTCTCAATCGAATATAGTTTATATTCGAGGTTGGTATATGGCACAAGATAGCGAACTTTCTCAAGACCTCACCGCTCGCGTGGAGCGTTTGGAGTCGCTGTTGGCAATTAGTCGGTTGATGAATGCGACGGCAAACCAGGGGCGGTTGATCAGTGGTATTGCGCATGAAATCTCTACGTATTTGGAAGCGGATCAGTGTTCGATTTTTTTTCACAACCGCCTGACGGATGAGCTTTATACGCATGTTGGGGCAGGGGTCGAAAAAGACACGCAGGTACGAATCCCGAGCAATAGGGGTATCGCAGGGCATGTGTTTAAGAGCGGCGATGTACGAAATGTTTTAGATACCTCTAAAGACCCCTTGTTTTCCAATGAGCTTGGGTATGAAACGCATACTATGCTGGCCTTTCCGCTGCACAACAGACGCGGAGAGGTGATAGGTGTGCTGGAACTCCTGAATAAGAAAGGCGATCCGGGGTATTTTACAAAAGATGATGAGGATTTTTTGCATGAGGTGGCCGCGCAAATCGGTGGGTTGGTCGATATGATGCTGCGGCGAGAGGAGATGGCCCACCGCAATGAGTTGCTCGAAGCGCAGATGGAGCGCTTGTCGGGATTTGAGCATCTGGTGGAGGATCGCACGGTTATCAATACTGTGTTTAAGTACAACCGCAAGATACACTATTGGGCCGGGTTGGTCGGCATGATTTTGTTGGCAGTGATGTCTATTACCTCTCTGGTAATGGTGCGATCTGCTGATTTCCGGAAAATCATGCTGGAGTTGCATTCAGGGGTTATTTTTGCGGGTGCTAGCAATGCGTATATTTATACCGATATCGTTGCCTATGTTACGTTGACGATTTGTCTTTCTGGTTTTCTGATGTATGCCTATCCACCATTGAATCGCTGGATGAGGGCCAAAAAGGATCGGCTCTCGCGGTTTATGATTCAGGCGGGAGTGCGTCAGCACAATCAAAATCGCCGGGTTCAGGAGGGATTGAGAAAAGTGTTGGGGGGCAGAGATAAGCCCTCTGGAAAAACTTGATTTTGTGTTGAGAAAAGTTTATTATCATGGTCCGCGATATGAAACGAGAAAGGAAATAGGAGGAAGCAATGCGCTATTTGAGGTTTATGGCTTTGGGTTCGGTAATTCTGGGCGTTGTGATGGCCGGTATCGCTGGCTGTGGTGGGGGGCAAGAACAGTCGGATAATAATCTGCCAGTGAGACGTGCGAAGATGCGTGAGATTAAGTTGAGTACAGACCGGATTATGGTCGCGCTGAAAAACGAGACGGTTGAGGGGGTTGCCGATGATGCCGAGAAGATTCAGGATGCGTTGGCAGCGGTGATCGATCTCTATCCGCCAGAACACGAAGAGAAGTACACGATTTACAACCAGGACTCTCAAACCCATGCTTTGGGGATTGCCTCGGCTGCCAAGGCGGGAAATGTCAAAGAGGCGAATAAGCAGTTCCGCGCCATGGTACCTTATTGTGGCAAATGTCACGAAGATTGCGCGTATTTGCTGGCTCCCGCATTTCCCGAGTATGAAGACGTAAGCGAATAAAAATTAAGAATGAAAAAAGCGTCAGCTCAAGTAGCTGACGCTTTTTTTTTGGATTTTGTGATTAGAACCGCCAGATTTTCAGGGCGGTTTTTCCGAATATCCATTCTCTGTCTTCTTCACTGAGGTCAGACAGATAATCCATTGGGACTTTGAGGCTGTTGTCGTAGCCTTCGCGTCTGCTTACGGGGGGATAATCGCTGCCCCACATAACTCTTTGGGGGCCAAAGGCTTCGATGGTCATGTCGGCGAGTGGGGGAATGGGATCAAAGGGCAAGGGCACGGGACAGATTTCGCCGAATCCGGGGAGTTTGATGGACAGATTGGGCTGTTCGGCGAGTTCGAGGATTTTCTTGAAGGTATCATAAGGGGGCTGTTGGCCCTCGCCGATGCCCGCGAGGTGTTCGATTACAATGGACAGATTTGGAAATTCTCTGATTACTTCTGCAAATTCATCGCTCAGAAGGCTTTGGGGATTGCTCGGCGCACTGACGACGAGGTCGAGTTCGGCTGCTGTACGCCACTGCGCGAGGGGGTCGGCGCAATCGGCGCGACTATTTGCAGGGAGACGGATGCCCACGATGCCCTGTTCTGCCCATTGTCGCATGGCTGTGCCATCGTCTGTTGGTTCGACGATCATGGCCGCTTGAAATTTTTCCGGATCTGCCGCCAGGCTGTCGAGCATATACTGGTTATCCGAGTTCCCCGCGTATTGGATGAAGACGGCACGATCAACGCCAGATGTGTTCATGTGGTAGAGTAGGGATTCTACGGGTTCGTATTTGTGAAGTCCAATGTGGCAGTGTGTATCGACAATGGTCATTGCGTTTTTACTCCGAAAGGGTGGG
Source organism: Gemmatimonadota bacterium (assembly GCA_028874765.1). Lineage (GTDB taxonomy): Bacteria > Latescibacterota > UBA2968 > UBA2968 > UBA2968 > VXRD01. Next base: position 1,583 of record JAPPIE010000118.1, on the reverse strand, counting down.
ATCAAAACAATGCGCCCTGTTCGGGCGGTTGTGCGGGTTTCAGGCAGTCTGGCGTGTCATTAGTAGGAATGTTGACAAGGGGAGAAACAGGATATGCTGTCATCTCTTGTGCGGAATAGGGTAAGAGAAGGTCTTGTAAATCTGTTCGTTCTGCTGGATCGAGCCAGAGGTCATACACATCATCCCGCAGAATGACGGGCATGCGATTGTGAATCGGTGCCATCAGGTCGTTGGGTTCGGTTGTGATAATCGTACAGGATTGAATGCTATGTCCCTCGGGTGATTGCCACGATTCCCAGAGGCCAGCAAAAGCAAAAGGGGCACCGGATTTGAGCGCGATATACATAGGGGTTTTGGTTCTGCCATCGGGATTGCGTTGCCATTCGTAAAATCCCGTTGCGGGAATCAGACACCGCCGTCTTTTGAAGGCCGTGCGAAATGAGGGTTTTTCCGCAAGGGTTTCTCCCCGCGCATTGATGAGCCGGTTGCCAATTTTGTGATCTTTTGCCCACGATGGAATAAGTCCCCATTTAAAGGCGTCCGCACGCGGCTCGGCAGTGTTGGCAATCGCCGTGATATCCTGGCCCGGTGCGATATTGTATCGCAAGGGTATCTCGTTGGGAAAAACGACCTGTGGAAATGCGAGCTGGTTTTCATCGCTTTGGGTAGCATAAACAAATCGACCGCACATGATGTGATTCCTTTGTAAAGCCGCGATCCAGGAAATTTTAGCTGACTGCTGACCGCTTATCTATGTATAGTCTCTTATCGTCAAATGTCAAGGTCTTTCCCGTAATAATTTTTCTTGCTCGTGGACGGGTGTCTCATTACATTGTGCCGCGTTTTATAGATTGATTTTACATTTTCGATTGGAGGAATGTTATGGCAGCAGAGCTGGGTTTTGGCGTTGTTGGACTGGGTATGGGGACGAACCACTGTCGGTCTGTCACGCGGGCCAATGGCGCGAAGTTGGTGGCTGTGTGCGATTTAGATGAGGAGCGTTTGGGACCGACGGCTGAAGAATACGGATGCAAAGCTTATACGAGTTATGAGGAGATGCTTCAGGACGATGAGATTCAGGTCGTCAACGTTTGTGTTGAGTCCGGAAAGCACGCTGAGTTGGGTATTCAGGCCGCAGATGCAGGTAAGCATATGATCGTTGAGAAGCCCGCGGATATTACGCCTGAGCGCGTTGACCAATTAATTGGTGCGGTGAAAGATGCCGGCGTAAAGGTAGGATGTATTTTTCAAGCGCGTCTGGAACCTCTAAACAGGCGGATTAAAGATGCTGTTGATAGCGGTAAGCTGGGCAAGTTGATCGGTGTTCACGGCCATTTGCCCTGGTATCGCGCGGATAGTTATTATCAGGGCGCGCATGGATCGTGGAAGGGAACGTGGGATCTCGATGGGGGAGGCTCGCTGATGAATCAGGGCGTGCATACCGTCGATTTGATTCAGTGGCTCGCTGGCGGCGTCGAGTCTGTGATGGGCATGTTCGGCGTTTTTGGACACGATATCGAGGCAGAAGATCAGACTGTGGCGTTGTTCAAATTTAAGAATGGTGCGATTGGCACGGTTTATAC
>JAPPIE010000108.1 GCA_028874765.1 Gemmatimonadota bacterium | reverse complement strand
AGCATCCGCAGATTACGCAGATGAACGCAGATGAACGGCTAAATGGTATGTAGATATGGTATGTAGATGCCGTGGCACAAGTGCATATTGTTATGCCTTCAGTACATACTCAATCACCAAAACTATAGAGGTTTAATATGGCGGATTTTAAGACAATGGCCGCAGATGTGGGTGTATTGTTAAAAGAAAAGGGGCAGACCGTGGCGGTGGCCGAGTCTTCGGCGGGTGGCATCATTTCTGCAGCTCTTTTGGCTGTGCCGGGGGCGTCGGCTTATTTTAAGGGCGGTGGGGTGTGTTATACGGGTGATTCAAAGCAAATATTGATGGCTGTTTCCGATGCGGCAATGGGCGAGGCGAGGGCTGCGACAAAGACGCATGCCCTGCATCTGGCACGCGCTGCGCGCGAGCGTTTGGGGGCGGACTGGGGTATTGGCGAGACGGGTGCGGCTGGTCCGACGGGAAATCGGTACGGCGATCCGCCCGGCCATACGTGTATCGGCGTTGTGGGGCCAGATGCCGAGCGAGTGATTGCGATCGCAACGGGCAGCGATAAACGGGGCGAGAATATGGAGGTGTTTGCCCGCGAAGCATTGGACCTGCTGGTCGAATGTTTGCAGCGGGATTGATCAAGGAGGGAAATATGGCAGAGTTAGCACTGTTGGGTGGCGAGCGTGAGGTTAAAGAAAAGGATGATATTTCATGGCCGATGTACGATGTGGCCGAAAGAGATGCGCTTATTGAGGTGCTGGAGAGTCGGGCGTGGTACAATTCCTCGAAGTGCCAGGAGTTTGAAGAGACATTTGCGGCATTTCAAGATGCGAAATACGGGATCGCGTGTACGGGTGGCACGGTGGCTCTGGAGATGATTTGTCGCGGGGCGGGTATTGGTGTAGGCGATGAGGTGATTACGAGTGCCTATACATTTATCGGTACGTGTTCGGGGATTCTAAAAGCAGGTGCTACAGTTGTTTTTTGCGATATAGATCCGGATACCAATAATCTCGATGTGGCGGAGGTCGAGAGCCTTATTACAGATCGCACGAAGGGGATTATGCCGGTGCATTTTGGTGGGTTGGCGTGTGATCTCCAGCGGTTGCTGGATATTGCCGAGCGACACAATCTCGCGATTTTAGAAGATGCGGCGCATGGATGGGGATCGACTTATCGGGATCGCGGGCTGGGCAGTTGGGGGCTGGCTTCGGGGTTTTCTTTTCAGCAGAGCAAAAATATGACGGGTGGAGATGGGGGCATTGCCCTGACCAATGACGAGGCAGTTGCCGATGCGATTGGCTGTGCGGTCAATGTGGGGCGGTCGCGGTATGGTCGTACGGAGGAATCTCGACAATGGGGCGGCAATCATCGGATGACGGAATTTGTCGCTGCGGTCTTGTTGTGCCAGTTGAAGCGCATTCCCGAGCATACGGAGATCCGCGAACAAAATGGGGCGATGTTGACGCGCACGTTGTCGGAGGTTGAGGGTATTGAGCCGATTCACCGGTTGGAAGACGCGACCCGCGTCAACTGGCATGTGTATGGTGCGAGGTATTTATCCGAGGCGTTTGAGGGCATTTCTCGCGATGCATTTGTCAGGGCGATACGCGCTGAAGGGGTGCCGGTGAGTACGGGATACGAGACGCCGGTTTACAAACATCCGGTTTTTCAAGAGGATTGGAAAGCCCGCGATTACACGCCTTTTGCGTGGACAGATGCGGCGCAGGATTATCGCTCGTTGCACCTGCCAAAGGTCGAGCAGTATTGCAAGGAGCGGCTGTCGATAAGCCAGAGGGCTTTGCTGGCTTCTGAGACGCGGATGCGGGATATGTCGCGCGCATTTGTCAAGGTGCGCGAGAATGCAGATAAACTTCGAGAATGGGAGAGGAGATAATTATGTTTGAAAACGCAATTGGACTGAAACAAAAATATCGCAATGGTGAACGCGTTATTGGCGTGTCTATGGCACCGAATACACCGCCGGATCGGTTCGATCAGATTATGGATGGAGATGATTACGATTTTGTGTCTATTGACAGCCAGCATACGCCGTTGAGCGAAGAGCGCATTGCGGCGTTTTGCGATATGGCTGCCGAGCGCGATGTGTTCGTGCAGTTTCGGATTAAACACACGCGCAATGCCTATTTGATTGGCAATTATCTCGATTTGGGACCGTGTGGGATTGAGATTCCGCAGACCGAGTTGGAAGAGACGGTTGATGATGCGTTGCATTATTTTTATTATCCGCCAGCTGGAGGGCGCAGTTTTGGCGGGGGACATCGGCGAGGCGCGGAAGATAAAACTCCAGAGGAGTACGCCGATTGGTGGAATAGTTTTGGGGTTTTGTGGTTGCAAATTGAGTCGGTAGAGGCCGCAACGCGCGGGCATTTGCTCGCAAAGGCTGGTGTGGATTGTTTGTCGATGGGTCCGACGGATTTGTCTATGAGTATTAAGGCACATCCGCAGCACTGGTTGAAGTCTGTGGATGATACGATCGCGTATTTGTGCAGGTCTTTGGAAGGGACTGGCGTGGCGGTCTGTCATCGCAACCGCACGCCGGATACGCGCGAGAAATACGCCGATATGGGGGTGACGGTGTTTTTGGAGAGTGCGTAAAGACATGTCATCCGCAGATGAACGCAGATAGACACAGATGAAAGGCGGATACGACGGTGTTTTTGGAGAGTGCTTGAAAAAATCAGGAGGATAATGTTATGCCTGCTATGCCAGCGAGAGAGATTCCATTGCCCGATGCGCCGCGAGATGAGGTGAATGCAGGGGATTTTTTTGATCGGGAGTCGATGACCTGTGGGTTGGAAGATGCGGTTGCCTCTTTGCCAGAGAGCGGGGGTAGGGTGCGTGTTCCGGCGGGTACGTATCTTTTGCGGAAGACGCTGTACGTGCCCAGTCGGGTGAGTCTGGTCGGCGATGGGCCGGCGACTGTGTTGAAGATTCGGCCTTTGCAGGTGGCTTATCTGGCAAAGGACATTCGCAAAGGTGGTCGGGTGTTGACCTGTAAGACCAGGCCGCCTTTTCGCGTGGGTGAGGGGATTGGGGTTTGTGACGATAAGCACAGGGGGTGGTGGGGTACGCACGGGGAGGTTGAGCGGGTTGTGGGCAATCGCGTGTGGATGAGTGTGCCGTTTAATCGGCGGTTGTTGGCGCGTGACAATGCCCGGGTGGTGAATCTGTTTCCCTGTATATGGGCAGAGGGTGAGACGGATATTGAGATACGAGATTTGACCATTAAGGGGCCCGAAGATTACGAGGGTGATTGGTGGGATTTTACGTATTCGGCAATGCATATTGTGGGGTGTGAGCGCGTGCGGGTTCTGAATTGTTCGGTGTTTGGATGGCCCAGCGATGGGTTTGGGATTCAGCGCGGTTGCGATGCCCAGGTGGCGCATTGTCAGGCTCACGGGTGTCGCGGGCATGGATTTCATCCCGGAACGGGGTTGGCGCGAAGTGTGTGGTCACACAATATCGGGAAGGGAAATGGGGGTGATGGGTATTATTTTTGCGCGCGGGTGCATCATTCGGTGTGTAGCGATAGCGTGTTTTCCGAAAATGGACAACACGGGATTGGCGGTGTGGCAAATGGCGGGGATCACCACAATATTGTGAGTAATAATGTGTGTTCGTACAATGGGATGTGTGGGATAGATGCCAATAGAGGGGATGAGCAGGTGATTACGGGGAATTTGTTGTTGAGCAATTCCCGGGCGGAAAAGGGGACATATCCCGGTATCCGCGTGCAGGATTTGACGCATTCGATTGTGCAGGGCAATCGGTGTGCAGACGATCAGGAGAAGCCGACGCAGTTGAAGGGTATTGAGGAGAGTGGTGAGAGCGACTATAATTTAATCGGTAGCAATTTGTGTGTGGGGATGGAGGAGGCTGTTACTGTTGTGGGAAGGAATAGCCGGGCAGAGGGGAATTTGGTATGATCCGCAGAAAAAAACGCGAGTAATTTGAGCGTTTTTCGCAGATAAACGCAGATAAAAAAGAAGGACTGAGGACAGATTGGTATGAAATGTAGGGGCGACCTCCTGTGGTCGCCCGCACCCATCGGCAGGGCGTAGTGTGAAGGATGTTTTTTCAGGAGATGAATCATGCTAACAGAAGAGCAAGTGGCGGAATTTCACGAGAATGGGTTTTTGAATGGGGGTCCGGTGCTGGAGGACGCGCAGGTTGAGGTGTTGCGCGAGGAATTGTACCGGGTGATTGAGAGTAAAGATCGAGATGATGTGTCACAGCCGGTTTTGTTGCGCAATTTGGGCGGTGATGATTCGGCGCCGGTCTGGCAGATTGTGAATATCTGGGAGGCGAGTGAGCCGTTTAAGAATTTGATGTATTCAGAGAAAATTGTGGAGGAAATGGCGCAGTTGACCGGGGCGACGGAGTTGCGTATTTGGCACGATCAGATTCAGTACAAGCCCGCTGAAATTGGGGGGACGACCGGATGGCATCAGGACGCGCCGCTGTGGCCGATTATTCGACCGATGACAGAGGTGAGCGCGTGGGTGGCGTTGGACGATGTGGATGTGGAAAATGGATGTATGAGTATGGTGCCGGGTTCGCACAAGTGGGGCAATCAGATTGCGTTTGTAAGGAAGGTAAAGGACTTTGGTGCTATGCCATCAGAGTTTGAAGGCCATCCCATATCGGTGGTGCGCCGACCGGTGAAAAAGGGCGAGGTTCATTATCATCACGCTCTGACCTGGCACGGTTCGCACGATAATCGCAGTAAGCGACCCCGACGCGCGATTGCGATTCACTATATGACGCAGGATACGTATTACGATGCGAGCGGCA
>JAPPIE010000300.1 GCA_028874765.1 Gemmatimonadota bacterium | reverse complement strand
CATTATTCAGCCATACAACATAGCGGCGCATATTCGCCACCTTCTCGGGCGAATCATCCATCATCAAAATGCACAACAGCCGATACATCGCCACCGAACGTATAAAATCCGCATTCGCGCCCGGCACCTCCGGATCCTCATACAACTCGCCAAACATACTGAACCATTTCAGCGTCGCCAACTCTCGTTCCAGCCGCTCCGTATCTTTCAGAATATCCCGCATCAAATACACCGCATGGGCATAGCCAGCAACCCGCAAAAACTCGTGATGCATCGCCCCAACACCACTGCCATCTGCCCAACCCTGATCGTGCAAATAATCGAACACATCCAGTGTCCGATCTCTGGCCTCCTCATTGCCATTCAACCGATAATCCAACACCAGACGCAACAAAACCCCCTGAAAAACACTCTGAAAAAGAGGTTCATAGGGCGACAGCTCGGCAAACAGGGGCTTCCCCAAAATGCGATCATCCTCGCGTCGAATCTCGTAATCCGCCAGACTGCGATACCCGCGTCTTATATAGGCTTTGAGTTCGTTGAGCCGAATCCGCACAGGCTCTCGCTCATCATCCTTCACCCCATCGCCCAGAACCCATGCCTCATATCGCCGGGCAATCGTCTCAAGAGCCAGCCTCTCATCATCGGTAATCTCTGTAGGAAGCGGACCCGGCAATGTGTTCAAACTCCACCGATATTCGCGGCTCCTATCTGCTCTATTCGCATTGATATAAGGAACCTGTGCATCTGGAGACCGCCTGGGGTGAATCCTCTCCACCAACTCCACCAGATCCAGATAAACAGTCCCGCTATTCGGTGCCCTAATTTCAAACGCCGTCACCCGTCCATTTCTCGCCCCCTCATAAGACCTGTTCCGCGCATCCTCCCGCAAATGGATCCACATCGCCCGCCAGCCCGTAAAATTCAAGCCAAACTCAAACTGATAACGCGGATTATTTGCCGACAACTCAGACTCTGTCCCAAACCCAAACGTCAGCACCTCATCGAGCGCCTCCTCGTTGTACACCCACGCCCGAAACCCGGTCAGTGCCTTATTGCGTCCCGGCGCGGGATCCGTGAACACAAGCCGTCCGTTATTCTGCCATGCAAACTTCAGGGATTGTTGCCCCCCTTTATAACGCCTCGTCGAAAGCGACACCTCGCTACCTGCATCCACCTGATAGCTCTCGCCCATCGCCTCAAAATCATAGCGCCATGACATATCCTGCGCCATCGCCGCACTGGCCATACTAAGAGCGAAAATAACAATACAGCATTTCAAATTCATACTCAGACCTCTAATACTATTTGGGACTGAATCGCGGCTGAAGCATGCCGCGATGACAACCAAAATCTTCTGAATTACTGGCCTAATACCGGTGCATCTTCTGGCCTGGGAATATTCACAAAATAGGCAAAAATAGCCACCAGCAACACCGCTGGCGCCAGCGCGTAAAACGCGGGTGCATAAGACCCCGAAGAACTAAAAACAGATTCAATAAACCACGGACCTGTTGCAGAAGCCAAAACTGCAAACACCTGTGCCGCCCCCTGAATTTTACCCAAATGAAGACGGCCAAAAATATCCGCCCACGCCGTAAAAAAAATCACCGAAACCACACCCCCGGAAAACCCCAGCAATCCCGCATGTGTCAGCGCTTGCCCCGGTGTTTTAAGCTCCGGAAACGCGAGCAAATAAACGCCAACCGCCAGCATCGCAACCGTCATCAGCCTGCCCAAAGACCATCGGCGCGCCGCCCACCCCGCTGTAAAATTCCCCAATAAACCCGTCGCCATAAACACCGCCATCGCGTATTGAAACACCGTCTCATCAAATCCCAACTCGCCCAATATAGACTGATTGAACAGCATCACCCCCGCAATAACCAGATTGTAGAGCGCACTCCCAATAGCAAACACATAAAAAGCCGGTGTCATCAACGCCTGTACGAGCGTAAACCCAATCACCGGCTCATCCGACTCATCACCTTTCACAACCTCGGTATCCAGCCCAACTGCCTCTGGATCTCGACGAACAAATAGCATACACAAACCAGATAGAATCATCAAAATCCACCCCAGCCCCGACCACATAACCCGCCAACCCTGCGTGAGCACAACATCACCAGCAACAACAATCGCAACCGCAAAACCCAGACTCATAAGCACGGCGAAAATACCCATCGCAACGCTCAACCGCCGCACAAACCACTTGCCAGCCATCGTCAAACTCACCACAGACAGCGCGCTTTGCCCCACACCCCGCATCAAAACCAGAAACAAAAGCAAAAAACCAGCACCTGTCATCTGGCTAAACCCCAAAACCACCAGACTCAGAACAAATAGTACCGCCGTCACAACAGCGCGAACCCCAAAGCGGTCAATAGTTACACCGCAGACCAAATTGAACAACGCCCCAAAAATAGTCGCCCAGAAATTCTTCTCGGCAAAATCGAGCCGGGAAATACCCAGATCCGCGATCAAAGGCTCTGTAATCAAACCAATACCAACACTTCTGCCCGGCAGCGTAGCCACCATCGCAACCGCCGCAAAAATCAGAACCACCCAACCGTAATAAAACGGAGCACGCGCGGGTAGCGCATTGCCAAAAATATTTTTCGAACTCATTCCACACACGCCTTGAGCTTTGCCAACCCCTCTTCAGCGACCGCAACAGAACCCTTCTCCCAATAGCTCGGATTAAACAACTCCAGAGACAACATTCCCTCATACCCCGCATTCTCAAACCCCGCCACAATCTCTGCCCAGGGCGCCAACCCATCCCCTGGATAAACCCGATCCGCATCTGTTATGGTATCCCTCCCAGGCGACGCTGGATAATCATTTACATGCACCAACCCCAACTTGCCCGGACCCAGATGTTCCAGCCCGTGAAAATGTCCACTCCCCTTGTACATATGATAAACATCCGCCAGCAGCACAGTATCTGGTCGCCCGCATTCAGCCGCCACCAGCAAAGCCTCGCCCAGCGTACCCAGAGTCTGCGCAATACCCCAAAACTCCAGCAGAGGTTTCGCCTGAAACCCGGCAACCTCATCTACCAACTCACCGTAGCGACGCGCCACAGAAAACAAATCCACATCCCGGTCTCGAATCCCAAAAGGCGGAGCCGCGACATACGTGCAATCGAGCGCATCGGCCATCTCAAAACAGCGACGCGCCTCTTCAAGCCCCTTTGCCCGCTCCTCATCCTCTGGCACTGACCACTCAAAAAACGCGATCAAATTGACAATCTGAATCCCCCTATCCGCTGCCTTATCGCGTATCTCAGACAGCGAACCACCCCCCGCAACCCATTCATCAATTTCTGCCACCCATGGCTCAATCCCCTCATACCCCGCATCCGCCGCAATATCGATGGCATCGACCACAGAAACACCCTCATTGCGAATCGTGCTGGTATTCAAACAATACGAAAAACCCATAGCTATTCTCCTCAAATACTCGGCAAAGGTGCCGTATCACCCGTCTCGTGCTGCCACAGGCGAATCGCCGCCGCCATACTGCGAACGCGATCCCGGTGCTCGGGCGCGTCGAACAAATTATTCTCCTCAAAAGGATCGGTATTCAAATCGAACAACTCGCACTGATCGCCCGCACACAAATTCAACTTCCACCGGTCGCCCGTCACAACACAACGCCACGGCAGCGTCGCCACCAAATTGATATCCGGATTCCCCAAATTGCGGTCGCCAATCCCATTCCACTCCATAAACGCCATATGCGCCCTCAAATCGCGTTCACCCGTCAACGCACCTGCCACACTCTCACCCTGACACTGGTCTGGAATCGGCAGCTCTGCCAGATCCAAAAGCGTCGGAACCAGATCCGCGTGACCAAACACCCCATCCACCCGCGTCTGCTCTGTACTCAACCACGGCACATGCATCAAAAACGGAACCCGCGCCGACTCCTCGTAAAACGCCCGCTTCTCCCACATGCGGTGATCGCCCGCCATCTCGCCGTGATCGCTCGTAAACACAAAAATCGTATTCTCCATCTGACCCGTCTCATCCAGTGCCTGTACCATCTGACCAATGGCGTCATCCACAATTTTCACATTGCCCAAATACTGCGCCCGCAACTTCCGCCAATTCTCATCCCGCGTCATATCTTCAGCCACAACCCGCGCATCCGTGGTATTGCGATAAAAATCCGAACGCACGCGGTTAAACAGCGAATGCCCCTCTGGATGCTTCAAAAACGTCGGCCCCACCGGAATCTCCTCCGGATCGTACAACCCGTCATAAGGTCCCCGATAAGGCGGATGCGGCTCAAACGTACTGGCAACGAGCAGCCAGGGACGCCCCGTATTCTCGCGAATAAACCGCTCGGACTCCGCACCCACATAAGCCCCAATCTGCGCGGACGCTGGCATCTCCGCGCGTTGCTGAGGCGTAAACCTATTGGGCACATCCGGCGCAAAGCCCTGATCCAACAGCCACTGGTGGTACCCACACCCATCCGCAATACTGCACCACTCGTCAAACCCGTGCTGACAGTTGCCATCATCTCCCAGATGCCACTTGCCCACATACCCCTTGCGATACGTATCGGGCATCATCTCCGCGATGGACAACGTCTCCTCCCTCAGCGGGATCCCATTGACCACACACCCATGCGAATGCGGATAAAGCCCGGTAATCAACGACCCCCGCGCCGGCGTACAAACCGCCTGCGTCACATAAGCATTCTCAAAAACAAAACTCCGCGCAGCCAGCGCGTCATGATGCGGCGACTGAATCCACTCATTGCCATAACACGCCATCGTATCCGTGCGCTGCTGATCCGTAATAATAACTAC
>JAPPIE010000018.1 GCA_028874765.1 Gemmatimonadota bacterium | reverse complement strand
ATTTATTTTTACGTCGTTGAATCGCTGACGCCCGAAAGTATGGGGCAAACGGTGACGGGGACGTTTTACATTTTGAGATAGGGAGCCTGACATGAATAAAAGAATATTGCTGGTGCTGATGATAGGGGTCGGGCTGATGACAGGACCGGCCTTTGCACAGTCGGATTTTGGCGAATATGGTACGATTTTGCCGGTGAAGGGCCAGTCGTCGCTGGCATTTCTCAAAATCGGTGCGTCGCCCCGTGCCGTGGCTATGGGCGAAGCCTTTGTCGCTATGAACGGCGGTATTGATGCGTCTTTTTACAATCCCGGCGCATTGGGATTTGTTTCGGGCGGTGAATACGCGCTGTCCTACACGCGCTGGCTGGTCAATTCGGGATTGTATTCGGGGGCGTTGGCTTACAAATGGGGCGGCAATACGTTTGGCGTTTCAATTGTGAGCTTTGTGCCCGAAGAGGTGGAGGAAACGACGATTTTTCAGGCCACAGGTACCGGGCGCATGATCCAGGGCGGCGATACGGCCATTGGATTTATGTTTGCGCGTCAGATGACCGATAAAGTGTCCTGGGGTGTGCAGGCGCGGTGGGTGCAGGAAGATCTGGTGCTCAAGACGACGAGTACATTTCAGTTTGACCTGGGCATTTCGGCATATACGGGCTATCGCAGTTTGCGTATTGCCGCCGCCGCACGCAATGTGGGCACTGAGATTACTGTGGAGACCGAGCAGTTTTCGCCGCCGATCAATTTCAATTTTGGGCTGGCAGGTGAAGTCTATGGGGAGCAGGGCGATCCGACGTATTTGACGCTTGCGGCCGAGACCATTATGGCGACTGATTACGGTCAGCGGTGGAATTTTGGGGGTGAGCTTTGGATTGCCAATATGCTCGCTTTGCGCGGTGGATATAAGGTCAACTACGACGTGGAGGATTACAGTTTGGGCGCTGGCCTGAAGTACGATTTTGGCGGGCGCGATATCCGCGTGGATCTGTCGTATAGCGATGGCGGCGCGTATTTCGATGCGCCGTTGCGCCTGGCTGTTAGTGGGTCGTTTTGATAGCGGTCTGTGAGTGGATCGCTGATAGATCCTGAACCACAACCGGTGTGTGCAGGGGATGGATTCCTTGCACACACTTGCTTTTTGAGGTACATTGCACGGAATATATTGTAGCGCAGGACCTGCCCTGAGTTTTTGAGAGATTGCGATGGCCGAATTGAAAGCGATGGATCGGGATTTACACCCGGAGAGCAAACATCTGAGCGTGACTACACGCGCTTTTTGCGTGGGGATTGCGGTGACGTTTCTGGTGAATTTGTTGCCCGCTTATTCGGCCTATATCGTGCATTCGTCGCGTATGGTTTTTGCCCATTTGCCCATGGCGACTATGGTGGTTTTCACGGTGCTGGCGTGGCCGTTGAATGTTCTGATGGCGCGGGTAAAGCCGCAGTGGGCGCTGTCGCGGGGCGAGATGGTGGTGGTTTTTTCAATGGGGTGGATTGCAGGGGCTGTGCCTGCGGCGAATTTTATGGGTTTGTTTATTGGGGGGATTGCCGCGCCTTATTATTACGCCTCGCCCGAGAATCAGTGGGGCGATTATTTGTTGGATGGATTGCCCAAATGGGCCGCACCGCCCAATGAAGCCAGGCAGATGACGTATTTTTTTGAGGGCAAGCCTCCTGGGGTTGATATTCCCTGGGATGCGTGGATGACGCCGCTTGTGTGGTGGGGTGTTTTTCTCATTGCACTGGCGCTGGTGAGCGTGGCGCTGATGGCTGTGTTGCGGCGGCAGTGGGTGGATCGAGAGCGCTTGCCTTTTCCCCTAGCTGAAGCACCGTTGACGATGTTGGAGGAGATTGAAGCAGGAAAATACAGGCTCCTGCATTCTCGCTTGTTCTGGGTTGGACTGACCATTCCCGTGGTTGTGGTGGTGTGGAATATCGTGGGTTATTTTTGGCACACATTTCCACCTATTCCACTGATGGATAGATGGGCGTTGCCACTTGGGCGCGGGTTTCCAAGTGTTACGATCAAATTAAATTTTTTCGTGCTGGGGTTCGCCTTTTTTACCAATCTCGATGTGTTGTTCAGTTTGTGGTTTTTTTATGCGCTGGGCATTGTGCAAACCGGTGTTTTTGACCGTTTGGGATATACTATTGGGGCGTCGGATATCTGGGGGTCTCGCGGTGGCGCTGCGTTGGGCTGGCAGGCGATGGGGGCTTTTTTTGTATTTACGGCGTTGAGTATGTGGATGGCGCGTGCGCATTTGCGGGATGTGTGGCGCAAGGCGATGCGCGGCGATGATGCGGTGGATGATTCGGATGAGTTGTTATCTTATCGGGCGGCGGTGTGGGGGATTATTGTGGGGGCGGCTTTTCTCTTTTTCTGGTTGTGGCATTCGGGTATGTCCGCGCTCGTGGCCGGCGTTTTTCTTTTTGCGCTGATTTTGATGACGGTGGGTGTGACGCGGTTTGTGGCCGAGTCGGGTTTGGCTTATGCACGGATGCCTATTACGCCGCAGAGTTTTACTTTTTATACAATTGGTATTCGGCAGATGGATACCAATAGTGCCGCGTCTCTGGCGCTGTCTTATTCGACGTTTGGCCTGGGCAATACTTTCGGTGCTTCCACGCTGGCACATATCGCGCAGATGGGCGCGAGGCTCAAGCTCAAGACCCGCTCGCTGTTCTGGACAACGATGTGTGCGCTGGTGGTGTCGATGGTTATTTCGGCGGTGTTCACGCTGTATCTGGGTTATATGTACGGCGCGTACAATTTTAATGTTTATACGTTCAATTCCGGGAATGTGGTGATTTTTAGCAATGTGGTGATGAAATTGCAAAATCCCTTTGGCATCAGTCTGGATAGGCTGATGTTTTTTGGTATTGGCGCGGCTCTCACCGTTTTGTGTAGTTTTTTGCGCTATCGGTTTTTGAGGTGGCCGTTGAGTCCTATTGGATTGACGGTGTTTACAACGGGGATTTTGCAGCGGCAGGTGTTTACGGTTTTTGTGGCGTGGGCGGTTAAGTCCGTTTTGTTGAAGATTGGCGGTATTGGGCTTTATCGCCAATCTCTGCCTTTGTTTATGGGGCTGATGCTCGGTTATGTTCTGGGTATTGGGTTGATTTTTATCGTGGATGTGTTGTTTTTCTTTGGGCAAGGGCATCTGGTGCATCACTGGTGATGGTTAATCGGAGAACTCCTTATGAGTGAAACATCGGTTGAATATGTTGTGATCGGGTGTTATTTGGCCGTGCTGGTTGGGGTGGGGATGGTGTTTCGCCGTTTTAATGAAAATGTGAGTGATTATTTTCGAAACGGCTGTAAGGGCACCTGGTGGCTGGTGGGGTCGAGTGCATTTATGACGGCGTTTAGTGCGTGGACTTTTTCGGGCGCGGCGGGTGCGGCTTATGAAGCTGGCTGGAGTGTGCTGGTGATTTATCTGGCAAATTCAGTGGGGTTTGCAATCAACGGTTTGTTTCTCGCCAAGTGGTTTCGGCAGATCCGGGCGATTACGGGGCCAGAGGTTATTCGTCTGCGCTTTGGCATTTCGACGCAGCAATTTTACGCGTGGATGTCATTTGTTATGCAAACGCTGTATTCGTCGCTGCATCTTCTGGGGTTGGCGATTTTCTGTTCGGCGGTGTTTGGATATAAAATTGAGCAGGTGATCGTGGTGGTGGGGGCGGTGGTGTTGCTCTATTCGCTGATTGGCGGTAGTTGGGCGGTGACGGCTACGGATTTTTTGCAGACGCTTATCCTCATTCCCATTACTATTCTGGTGGGGGTGTTGTGTCTGGTGAAGCTCGGCGGTGTGGGTGCGTTGTTTCAGGGCATTCAGGATATGGGGCTGTCGTCGGCTTATGGTGTGTTTAATGCGCCCGACCAGTTTCCGCTGCGGGCTTATACGTATGCGTGGGCTATAGCGATGCTGCTGAAGAATGTGATTGGATACAATACGCTTACGTCGGCGCAGCGGTATTTTCTGGTGAAGGATGGACGCGAGGCGCAAAAGGCGGCGTGGCTGGGCTTTGTGCTGATGACGGCGGGTGCTTTTATCTGGTTTATTCCGCCGATGACTGCGCGGCTTTTGTTTCACGCCGAGGTGATGGCGGTGGATATTCCCAAGGCTGCGGAAGCGGCGTATGCTATTGCGAGTTTGAATGTGTTGCCGCTGGGCATGACGGGGCTGATGGTGGTGGCGATGTTTGCGGCGACGATGAGTTCGATGGATTCGGGGTTGAACCGCAATGCGGCGATTTTTACGAATGATATTTATCCGACGCTGTGCCGGTTATTTGGACGGGCGACTATGCAGGGCAAGAGCCTGATGCGGTTGGGGCAGGTGTTTTCAGCGGTGTTTGGGGTGTGTATTGTGAGTATTGCCACGTATTTTGCGAATACAGAGGGCAGAGGGGTATTCGAGCATATGTTGAATATCGGTGCGTTATTGGCGTTGCCGATGGCTGTGCCAGCTTTGATGGGGCTGTTTATTCGCACGTCGCCGAGTTGGGCGGCTATTGTGACGGTGTGTGTGACGCTGATTCCATCTGCGATCGGGTTTTTTAGCGCGGAGCTTTTTGGCGAGACCTGGTCATTTCAGCAGAAGGTGTTTACCAATCTCGCCGTGGGAATAGTGGTTTATTTGTTGACGATGCCGTTCTGGAATCGCACGCCGGAAGTTTATAAGAGGCAGGCGCAGGACTTTTTTGATCGCATGCTGACTCCGGTTGATTTTGAGAAAGAGATCGGTGTGCCAAATGATTTGCGCCAGCTCAAAATTATCGGTAGTTTTGCTGCGGTTATTGGCGGGGTGATTTGTATGCTCGTCTTTTTGCCCAATCCACTGAT
>JAPPIE010000326.1 GCA_028874765.1 Gemmatimonadota bacterium | reverse complement strand
CGGAAATGTACGGCGTGGCCCCTTTCTGGGAACCAGATTATATCCAGCATCATTGAGAGAGCTACGCCCAGGACATAGCCGACGAGTAAGCCGATGAAAAAGGGACGCGATTTGTGATAGACAGAAGGACCGCCCACTTTGAGCATGACCAGCTTAATCAGCCAGGCGATAAATAATGTGAAACTACTGGCGCGAATCAAGGGCGTTCCAGAAAGCGCGAGGCCCACCGGGTGCAGGGGCCACCACACAAACCGGTGGCGCATGAAAATAAGACCGATCATCGCCAGGCCACCTATGCCGAAAAAGACCAGATTTTCGGGGTTATCCACGTAAAAGGGCGGATTGTCGGCATTCTTGACCGCGTTGGCGGAATTCCTAAAATAATTGCGCGCACTTCTGGGAATCTCTTGGACATTAAAATTAAACGCGCCTTCGTTGTAGCCCAGGTTCAAAGTGAGAAAAATGCTCGTTACAAAACTTACCGCAAAAGCCATATAAAGCGCGGCTATCAACTTGCGGCGGTTATCGGTTATGCCTTCGGACAACTTGCCTACCTGGGCGGTAGCCGGCAAAAACAAGCCCTTGGCATTTCCCGTAATCAAATTGGCAAACCGAAATGCCACATGCGTAGTGGTTGGAATCCCGACATTGCCGAAAAAGGGTGCCACGTAATTCCATGCAATCCCCGGTATCTGCGTGTAGGGCATGCCCGTATCTGACAGAATTTTCGCCATTCCGATATATCCACACACACACGCCATCAGCAGCAGGGCACTGATGATGGGGTCCATGTTCATCTGCATCATCCAGATAAACAAAAACGCGAGGCCCGCAACCACGCCAACCACGGCTGCGCGATAGGATAATAGCTCATCGCGGTCATCTATGCTGTCGTCTTTGCCCAGGGCTTTCATTATCACATCTCGCAAATGTAGTCGCGCCACCCAGAACATCGAAATCACCAGTACGACGAACGCGCCGCGCGTCTGCCATTGGTACACGCCGCGATAGGCAACGGGAACCATGGATTTATATCCCAATTTGTTGAGCCAGCCACCTTCGACAATGAAGAGGAGATCGAATATCCATAAACTGAGCAGCACATCGAGGCTGGCAAAATAGGAGAAGAAGATGGAAAACAAGCCCACCGATGCCCGTATGCGCGGAAACTGTGGATCGATGATATGCCATCTTCCCCCGTGGATGGGGAAGCGCGGGAAATTTGGCAAGAAATAATTGATACAATTCCAGGCGATCATGCCAAATGCCAGGATGAATCCAACCCAGAACAGGCGATTGTACATAAAGCCCGGCAATACGCGTTTGTCGCCTCCCGGTTCGGACATCATATTGATCAGGGGCGCCATGGCCGGATATGCCAGGCGTTCGTTTTGCACCCACTGTTTTCTAAAAATGACGCCTATACAGGTCAGTACCACAAATGCAGCCGTAAAAGCCATAAACCACCAGAACAGCGGCAGCACCCATATATCCCAGGGGATAGGCGCGCCTTCGGGACGGCCTTCAAAAAACCACGCGATCCCATTGCCATCATTGGTGGGGATTAAAAATTCGGGCAGATGTGGATGTAGCAATTCGGCCCAGTTGTTGTCTTCGGTCGCATAAAAATAAGGTGCGGAAATATATCCGATCAAAAAGCCCGTACTGCCCCAGATCGGCATGGTTGCACCCACGAGACCCATCGACAAAATGGTGTGCCATTCCCCGGACTGAAGAGAGAATCGCGCAAGCCTGCCTATCACTGCTATTGCGATGAGCATGGTAATAAATACGATGAGCATGGCCATTGGAATATGCGAGAGCACCATGCGCGAGCCGTGATAATAAAATCGCACATAGACCGCAATCACATCCAGCA
Source organism: Gemmatimonadota bacterium (assembly GCA_028874765.1). GTDB lineage: Bacteria > Latescibacterota > UBA2968 > UBA2968 > UBA2968 > VXRD01. Next base: position 3,004 of record JAPPIE010000326.1, on the reverse strand, counting down.
GTACTACCAGGAGCAACCCCAAACCGATGGCCCGCGGCGTAATACCCCCGCGAGGGGATTGTTCGGCTTCGCGGCCAATATTTGGTATTTGTGTTGCCATTCTCAGTTTTCCTCAAAAAATACGTACCTACAGTGCGCGCCCGCGCAAAACCTCGCGGCATTGTCCCTCGCTATTGCCCGTCACATTATAGGCAAAGGTATTCATGCGGCGGTCTCGATGCGATGTGTTTGGTCCCGATCCGTGGATGGTCAAGGCACTGAAAAATACCCCATCGCCCGGTTCCATCGGAACGGGTACCGCGTCTTCTCGCTCGCGATAGTGCCCCGGCAAAAATACGCCAAAACTCGTTTGTGCGCGTTCGTGTTCTTGCAGGCCCCATTTGTGGCTGCCGGGGATGAACTGAATACAACCATTTTCGTCATCTGTCCCATCAATGGCGAGTTGGCAGTTTACCATCAAGGGCCGATTGTCTTCGCGTTTCCAATACGCGTAATCCTGATGCCAGGGTATTGCCGTTCCATCGCGTGCGGCTTTCATCAATAGCTTGCTGTGATACAGTGAGACATTCGGCCCAATCAGTGACTCAATAATATCCAACATATCATCGCAGCGCAATGCGCGATTTAATCCCTCGCTGATTACTTCGCTGTGCATCAGCTGTCGGATGCGCCTGGGCAGGTGTTCATCCTCAAATTCTTCCCATGAGATCCCGACGCCGTCGTGTGCGTTTTCTGCCATTCGCTTGTGCAATCCCGCAATTTCGCATTCGATATGGGAAATCTCTCCGGAGGTGATCAATCCCTTTTTCAACACATATCCATTCTGGTCGTAGAATTTTTGTTCTGCATCCGTTAGCCCCATTGGACACTCCTTTGTAGTTTCACAGCATCTAATTTACAAATTATGACACGCTCTTGCAAAATCATTTATATTGTATAGCGTGCAAATTAGAAATAGGGAACAGAAATAGAGTGGTTGACGTCTTAAATTGATGCGTTATAATTATTTTTAGAGAAAAACCGCCCTTTTTTCACCGCCCAATTGGGCATTAAAATAAGGAAAACCGATGAATATACGTACTATTTTTGCTTTGTTGTTCTGTTTCTCTTTTTTGGGAAGTATTTCCGAGGCGTCTGATTGGACGCACTGGCGCGGTCCCATGCAAAATGGTGCTTCGCCAGAGACGGGGCTTATCTCTACATGGTCTCTGGAGGGCGAAAATCTGATCTGGCATCGCGAGTTTATCGGCAGATCGACACCGATTATTGTAAATGGTCGGGTCTATGTTATCGGGCGAACCGGCAAAGACATAACCGAGCAGGAGCACATCGCGTGTTTTGATGCGGAAACGGGCGATCTTGTGTGGGAAAAAAAGTTCAATGTCTGGCACTCAACCATAACCTTCAATCGTTTGGGATGGTCAAGCCTGGGGGCCGATGGCGAGACCGGTAATATTTACGCCCATCTCGTCAGTGGGTTATTGATCTGTTTTGATACCGATGGCTATGTCCAGTGGCAGCGGTCTCTAACCGAAGAATTTAACCGATTTTCCGGTTATGGTGGGCGATTGCACACGCCCGTTGTCGATGGCGATCTGGTCATCATCAGCATGGGCAATCGCGGATGGGCTGGTGCACCGCCTTCTCATCGGTATGTTGCCTTTAATAAACACACGGGTGAAACCGCTTGGATGGCTCGTCCGGGAGGCGGTGGACAGGTTGATTTAACGGTTTACTCTACGCCTGTTGTCACGACAATTGATGGGCAGCGCGTGTTGATTGCCGGTAATGGCAATGGCGGCATTTTTGCCTTTAAAGTCGCAACGGGCGAAAAAGTATGGGGTTTTCCATTCAGTAAGCGCGGCATCAACACCTCGCCTGTCGTGGCTGATAATCGCGTTTATGTCGCACATAGTGAAGAAAATGTCGATAATACCGCCCTGGGGCGCGTTACATGTCTGGATGCGCGTACGGGCAAAGAAATCTGGCGACAAGACGGTATGACCGCGGGCTATGCTTCGCCAGCGGTTCACGGGGGACGCGTCTATGTTATAGATAATTCGGCCAATGTGCATTGTTTGGACGCCAGGACGGGAAAGCAATATTGGGAGCAAAATATCGGCACTGTGGGCAAGGGATCGCCGACATGGGCCGATGGCAAACTCTATGTTACTGAAGTCAATGGCGGCTTCCAGATTCTCAAAACGAACAATATGGATGCGGAAGTGCTCGACAAAAAGAAAATCGCTATGCCCGAGGGTGGGCATGCCGAGATCTACGGGTCTGTCGCAGTTGCGTATCGCCGCATCTATTTTGCGACCGAAGCCGGGTTGTTTTGCCTGGGCGATAAAAACGCGCGATTTGAAGTCACATCTTCTCCTCATACAAAGCACGAAAGCGCGCCTTCGGGTGCCAAACCCACATCCATTCTTTCGATTCCGGCTGAGGCGACCATACAACAGGGCGAGGTATTGCCCCTGCGGGCAGAGGCTTATGACGAAAAGGGGCGCTTGATCGGCAATGCCGACGTTGAATGGTCATTGAGCGGCCTGGATGGAGAGATGAAGAACAACCAGTTTGTACCATCCAGAGCGGGGGGCGGCTGGATCACGGCCAAACTGGGGGAATTAACCCGACAAACCTGGGTGCGCGTGGTGCCCGATGTGCCCTGGACAGAGGATTTTGAAAATGTTGAAGTCGGCACAAATCCATTGCACTGGGTGTGGGGAGGCAGGGGTTTTGTAGTGGAGGAAAAAGATGGCAACAAGGTGCTGACAAAACCGCCGGCTGCACGCGGCTTAGACCGTTCAAATCTCTATGTGGCGCCGTACAAACTCAGTGGTTATACTATTCAGGCCGATCTTATGGGCACGCAAAACAAGCGGCGACGTCCCGATATGGGGCTTGTAGCGCATCGTTATATCCTCGACCTTCAGGGCATTCATCAACGCCTTGAAGTGCGGTCGTGGTCGTCGGATTTGCGCATGGCAAAACGCATTGATTT
>JAPPIE010000086.1:3347-4889 GCA_028874765.1 Gemmatimonadota bacterium | reverse complement strand
TTCAGGCACGGATATTGCTTAAAAAATGGTAAAGTTGATATACCATCATTCCAAGGAGCATCTGATCATGGCAAACGACAACCCCCTCACAAGCGTAAACGCAATCGAAGCGTATAGCATCCCATCTGAATTACCCATGCTGGTGACATCAGAAGTAGTGATCTATCCCCTGATGGCTGCCCCCTTATTATTGGAAGACGAACGCGCAGTCAAGGCCGCGCAAGCGGCAATAGACGCCGGGCACAAGGTACTCGCCATCTTTGGAGAACTGGAAGAAAGCGACGCCGAGGAAGACATCCGCCGGGAGTCCCTATATCCCGTAGGTACTGCAATCTACATCGCGCGATCCGCGGAAATGCCCGACAGCCGCATGCAAGTGCTCGTACAGGGCATGGCGCGACTATCACTCATAGATGTATTGCAATCGCAACCTCATCCCATAGCACAAGTCGAGAAAATAGCATCAGACATAGAACACAACACCGAATTGGAAGCCCTCGCGCGCAACATATTCGGCCAGTTCAAAAAAGCCGTGGCACTCGCCCCCAATGTACCCCGAGAAGTCGGGGAAGCCTTAGACGCCCTCTCAGAAATATCCCACAAGGCAGACTTCATCGCCTCACAACTCAATGTGGATTTTGAAGAGCAACAAAAAATACTAACCGAGCGCAATCTGTATCGGCGATTGGAAGCCATCAATCAATGCTTAAATCGCGAAGTTGAAATTCTGGAACTGCGCGAAAAAATCAGTTCGGAAGCCGCGGGAACCATGGAAGACGCACAAAAAGAATACTTTTTGCGCCAGCAACTGCGGGCAATTCAAGATGAACTGGGCGAAGGAGAGGATATCGGCGCCGAAATCGAAGAACTGCGCGAAAAAATCGAAGCCGCTGGCATGTCCGAAGAAGCAAAAACAGAAGCCGAGCGCGAACTAAAACGCATGGCGCGCATGCCCGAAGCCTCTGCCGAATACACCGTATCGCGCACCTATCTGGACTGGCTCGTCGAACTCCCCTGGAACAAAAAGACAAGCGATCAACTGGACATTACAAAAGCCGAACGCATTTTAAATGCAGACCACTATGGATTGGAAAAACCCAAAGAACGCATCCTGGAGTACCTATCCGTGCGCCACTTAAAAGACGACATGCGCGGGCCTATTTTGTTGCTCGTCGGACCGCCGGGCACGGGCAAAACATCACTGGGCAAATCCGTGGCACGCGCACTCGGCCGCGAATTTGTCAGAATGTCATTGGGCGGCATCCGCGACGAATCAGAAATTCGAGGACATCGCCGCACCTACATCGGCGCATTGCCCGGACGCATCATACAGGGACTGCGACGCGCCGGCACAAAAAACCCCGTATTCATGCTGGATGAAATCGACAAACTCGGCGCGGATTTTCGCGGCGATCCCTCCGCAGCACTGCTGGAAGTCCTGGACCCGGCGCAAAACAACACCTTTGTGGATCACTACCTCGACGTCCCCTTTGACCTCTCAGAAGTCTTATTCCTCGCCACTGCCAACTCGCTCCACACAAT
>JAPPIE010000086.1:0-3247 GCA_028874765.1 Gemmatimonadota bacterium | reverse complement strand
CGCGCAAAGTAGCCCGCAAATTTGCCCAGGGCCGCAAGCGGCGCGTACACATCCATCAAAAAAACATCGCCGAATATCTGGGACCGCAAAAATTCCGCCACGAAGTAGCCGAAGAAGATCACGAGGTGGGCGTCGCCGCTGGCCTCGCCGTAACATCTACCGGTGGTGATGTTCTCTTTGTCGAAGCAACAGTCGTACCCGGTAAAGGCGAGTTAAATCTGACCGGACAGGTTGGGGATGTAATGAAGGAATCTGCGCATGCAGCCCTGACCTATGTGCGATCGCGCTGGCATGAACTGGGGCTAAACGCGCAGTTTAACGAAAAAAGAGATGTACACGTCCACGTACCCGCAGGTGCCGTACCCAAAGACGGTCCCTCGGCAGGCATTACCATGGCGATCGTGCTCGCATCGGTATTTACCAATCGGCCCATCCGAAAAGACGTGGCAATGACAGGCGAAATTACACTGCGCGGCAAAGTACTGCCCATCGGCGGCGTGCGCGACAAAGTCCTATCTGCACACCGCGCAGGAGTAAAAACCGTAATCTTACCCGAAGAGAACCGCAAAGACGCACACGAAATACCCGACACAGCACGCAAAGACATACGTCTGGTATTTGCATCGCACATGGATCAAGTCCTGGAAACCGCCCTCATGAAACGCCCGCGCAAGCCAATGGTTGATGTGTTCAGTGTGAACTGAGACGTATCCCATGACCATAGAATCATCTGCGTCCATCTGCATCCATCTGCGGATCACCCTTCAAAATACTCGACAAATTTCTCAAAAACAGGTTCCGGAACATAGCGCTTCACAACATCTTGCCAGCCATCGGGACCCACCAGCCCTTTGATAAAACTGGAACTGATCTCGGCAATCTCTCGCGGGGGCATCAAAAAAATAGTCGTAATCGTATCGTCCAGATCGCTGTTAATATACCGCATCCTGCGCTCAAACTCATAGTCGCTCTGCGTGCGAATACCCCGCACAATATAACCTGCGCCAATACCGCGTGCGTAATTGACCAGAAACTGATTTTCGTAACTGGCGACAACGACATTATCGAACTGCGACGTAGTCTCACAAAGCAGATCGAGCCTTTCCTCAAGTGAAAACGTATAGTCCTTATCCGGATTGATCCCAATCGCGACAACGAGCTGATCGAAAAGCTCCGCAGCCTCCTGAATAACCCACAAATGGCCGTGAGTAACCGGATCAAAGCTGGCGGCATAAACGGCTTTTTTCATCGTTTTCCTCATGAAATATCGGTGAGTGCCCAGGCAATGAGGCCGAAAGTAATGAGTTGTGGTCGGCGATCTTCATCCAGCAAATAGTGGACGGGCAAGATACCTTCCCCAGATTGAACACAAGTTGTATAAGAACCGATAGAGAGTTCAACAGATCCATCGGCAACGAGCCTGTGATTGGGGCGCAAAAGGGACAGATCTTGAATCAGATCAAATGCCATTGGCAAGGCGTGCCTTCCACATAGCAAAATGTGAGGGAGTGTCCAATGGCTAAAGACCGGACGCGTTGCGCGGTATTTGTATGCACCATCTCGCGACTGGATATGACCCTTGTTATTTTCCCAGCTCTCGCGCAGTTCAGAAATCGGAATAGGCTCGCCCTCGGCATCGGCGCGATAAGTACACAGCGTCCAGGATTTGAGGGTATCGTCGGGGTTGCAGATCACATCCGCCTCAAAAATAGTCGGTTCGCCGCCAATGTGGGTTTGCTGGCGGATGCGATACGCCCCGCCCTGTTCGCGCCCAATAGTCACCGAGCCATACACGCTATTGGGACAAGGCGGCGGTTGCGCGGGCGCGAAAGACCAGTTGAGGATGTCGTAAGTGAGCGTGGCGCAATCGGCATCCACGATAGACTTCTGAACCGGCGTGAAACCCGAGAGAAAATCGCGAATGGGTTGAACGGCATAGGGGCCAATAGTGTCAATTGCCATGGGATCAGGCCTCGTTGAGAACGGAAAGATACCAATCGATATAGTCGCGATAGACATTGCTCAGATTACCGAGATCGATTTCTGGCTCGGGATACATTTCAATTTGGGATATGTACTCGCGAAAATGTGCCCGATGGCGTGCGACAATATCTTTACAACGCGCTTCATCGGCGAGGTCTCGCGTCTCCAGCGGATCGTTTTGAAGATCGTAGAGGCGCGTATTATCCCGTTCAATAATGCTTTTGTAGCGCACATCGCGCACGGCAACCGATAGCCGACCAATAGAAGTCTCACCGATGAGGTATGTGCGCCACGGGACATCGCGCCGTTCAAAAATGGGACGTAATGAACGCGCAATAGTGGTTTTGGGCAAGGGCGGCGCGCCGGCATAGTCGCATATCGTGGCGGGAATATCGACGCCGGAAATGAGATGCTCGGCATCCCGCACACCTTCGGGAATACGCCCGGGCCACCACGCAATGGTGGGCACGCGAAACGCTTCTTCTTCGAGAAAGCCCTTGCTGGTATTGCTGTGAAAGCCGAGGCCATCGCCGTGGTCAGAGGCAAAGATGACGAGGGTGTTGCCAGCGTAAGGCGATGCGCGAAGGGCGTGCATAACGCGACCGACTTCGGCGTCAACCATCTCAACCATGCGGTAATACTGATAGATGTAATACTGCCAATCGCGGCGCGACCAATGGCGAGTACTGGGCCGCCCGCGCCGGGCGTATTCGTCGTCGAAATTGCCCGGAAGAGGTGGGAGGTCGCCCTCAATTTTCGATGCAAAAGCGTATTTGCCCGGACCGCCGTGGGACATCGCGGGAAAGCAGCAATCGTGCGGGTTGAGGAATCCAACGCTTAAAAAGAAGGGTTTATCAGACGTGCGATTTTTCAGATAGGCGACGGCTGATCGGGCGACATTGCCGTCGTTGAGTTCGCCCATGCCGTGCTGGGGTTGCAACACATCAAAACTCGCGTGCAAATCGCGTCCCGTGACGTGCCATTTGCCCGTGTACACACACTCATAGTCTTCGCGGCGCAGCCACTGGCCCAGGTCTGGAATATTGGGATCCAGGGGATAGGAATTGACGACAACGCCGTGTTCTTTGGACATGCGCCCCGTGTACCAACAAGCCCGCGACGGACAGCACTGGGGCATGGCGCAGTAGGCATTGGTAAAGGTATAGCCCTCGCGCACGAGTTCGTCAATAGCAGGTGTGTGTACGTATTCGCAGCCGAGCGCAGAGATCGCATCGGCGTGCATTTGATCGACGTGTATAAAGAG
>JAPPIE010000165.1 GCA_028874765.1 Gemmatimonadota bacterium | reverse complement strand
AGAGGAATTAGGCGAGGGCAAGACGCCAGAACTCGTTGTGATACGTGAGGGGTGAGAGGGTTTCACACGAAGACACAAAGATACAAGATGTGAGACGAAAGAGTGTAGGGGCGGTGCCCCTGTGCCCGCCCGTGAAAGGATACCGATAGTATGTTAAAAGTCTGGATCGTTATTCTGTTTGGATTCTGTTTTGTTGTTTCCGCAGGGGCCGAGGAAGAGGATGCTTCGCGTATTGCGCGGGAGATGGTTCGCTCTCTGTATGGCTCTGAGCGCGTGAAGCCGTTGCCACCTTTGGCGAATGCACAGGTGCGCGCTATTGCGAGAAGGTTGGCTGTGGAGTCGGATGGGCGTTTTCAGCATGCGTTTTTTCAGGCGGAGGATCGGGAGCAGGGCGCGTTTTTTAGCGGGCTGATGAAGCACGTTGCTATCGGGGTGATGCTTTGTCTGGTGTTTTTTGTGGTGCATACGGTTGTGCGAAAGCTCGATGCGGCGCGGCGTCTGGGGAAAAAGGATCGCGATGTCGCAGTTCAAGGTGGGTTGCGAAATGCGCCTTGTATTCTGGCTCTTCCCATGCCATCTGAAGCGGAGGCAAATCGCGTTGGGCACGCGCTTGTTGCCGAGCGGTTGGCCGCGCGGGTGGATGTTTTTTCGCAGTATTTTTTGTCATCGGATCGGGATGAAGGTACTGTGCTGTTTGTGGTGACTGTAAAAGGCCGCTTGAGGTCACTGAAAAAACGGTTAGGAGATTTGTCTATTTCATTTTCCGTGTCGCATGGACACAGATCTTATTTGACGTGGATTGCCGATGCGGCTGATGGGAGAGGGTGAGGATGTCTGCTACGATGTTTTCCCAGGGAGGGCAGGAGGTGAATATGTTATACCGTATCTCTCTCTTCGTGTTGCTGACGCTGTTTGCGTGTAGCAAAAAGTCGCCCGAAGACGCGTCGCTATCCTATCCTTTGGAGACCGCGCGTATGGTGAGCCATGTGAGCGGCGGTGTGCTCGCATCGACTGATCCGATTCGCGTGCGCTTTGTGTCGCCTGTTGTTGGCAAAAGTCAGGTTGGGCAGGTGTTGCGAACGCGCGTGTTTCGATTTGTTCCTTCTATTGACGGTTTGGCGACATGGGAAGACGTGCGTACGCTTGTTTTTAAGCCAAACGCACCGCTGACATTGCGTACAGCTTATAGCGGTGAGCTCAGCATGGCCGATTTGTTTCCCCAGCACAAAGATCTGAAGCCACTCGTCATCCAGTTTGAGGTCGCGGGCCGGGAACTCGTCGCACTCGAGGCAGATTTTGAGTTGCCCGATGCGAATGATCCGCAACGTCTCGTTTTTAGTGGTCAGATTAGCTTTAACGAACGCGCGGATTCTTCGGCTGTGAGCGATGCGGTGGTGTTGCGTTTGGGAGATCAGCAGCTTGCACTCCATTGGCGCGTGTTATCAGATGGCAAGACGCACGATTTTACGAGTGCCGAGATCACGCGCACAGGAGAGTCCCAGGAACTCGCGATGCATATTGACCGGGCTGATCTGGATCTCTCGCAAGACTACGACAATACATGGTCACTTCCTCCTTTGTCGGCACTTTCCGTTGTCGAGATTGAAAAACATGCGGATCGGGATCGTCCGAGCGTTAGCATAATTTTTTCAGATGATCTCGATTTTGGTCAGGATATCGCGGGGTTGATCACTGCCGATCCACCGCAACAGCTTCAGCTCAACGCGATTGGCAAAACAGTGAGTGTTGTGGGCGATTTTCAGCACGGACAGCGTTATGTGTTGACAGTACATTCGGGGGTTCGCAGTCGCTGGGGCGTTGCGCTGGCACAACCGCATACGGAGACGGTGGTTTTTGACGATATCAAGCCCCGCATGCGTTTTGCACGGGACGGTGTGTTTTTACCCTCTTCTGGCAATCGAAAAATCCGGTTTCAGACGGTCAATGTGTTGCGCGTTCACCTGAAAATAGAGAAGGTTTTTGAATCGAACCTGGGACAGTTCTTGCAAGATCAAAAGGTGGATGGATCGCGGGATCGCACGCGAGGTGGTTATATGCGTCGCGTGGGGGTAAATGTGGTGGATAAAAAACTGAATATCGGCAACCAAAAAAATGTGTGGTTGCAGCACGAACTCGATTTGGACAATCTGATTTCCAAAGAGGAGAAGGGGCTTTATTTGATCGGTCTCACGTTTGCGGCAGAGGATATGCTCTACGGAGATCCCGTAGAAGCGGCAGAGGCGCGTCAACAACGCAGGCGATACCGCGGAACTGATTATTATAACAATCCCTATTCGCGCGGTTATGTCTATCAGCACGGGCGCATCTATAAACCTGTGGTTGTCAGCGATATCGGTCTTACGCATCAAAAGACGCATGATCGGCATCTCGTTTATGCCACCCATCTGGAAGATGCGCGCCCATTACCCGGAGTCACGATAACCCTGCGCACATATCAAAATCAGATTATGGAACAGAAAGTTACGGATCGGAATGGCCTGGCGGATTTTAGTCCCGTGAAATCGGATGTTTTTTATATCGAAGCCGAGAAAGATGGGCAGCGCAGTTTTATTAAACCGGGGGATATGGCGTGGAATTTATCGACTTTTGATACGGGGGGACGAGACCCCGCACCCGATGGTATTCGGGCGTTTTTTTACGCGGAGCGCGGGGTTTATCGGCCCGGCGATGATATTCATTTGTCGGCGATTGTGCGAAATCACAACCACACGTTTCCCGATGGGCATCCGATTTCGCTCGCGTTTTTCAATCCATTGGGACAGCGCGTGCTCACGCAGACCAATCGCGAGGGGAAAGATGGATTTTACACTTTTGATTTATCGACTTCGGCTGACGCGCCAACGGGCAACTGGCGCGCTAAAATTGATGTGGGTAGCCGCAAGTTCAATCACAGGGTCAAGGTCGAAACCATTGTGCCTTTTCGTCTCAAGGTCTTTCTCGATCCGCAACTTGCAGAGCGGGATCGCGTGTTGAAAGCAGATCTGAGGAGTGCGTATTTATTTGGCAATCCAGCGGCGGGCTTAAAAGCCAGCGTCGATATTACGCTGCGCAGTTCTCCGCCTGTATTTCCCAATTTTAAGGGTTTTTCGTTTGTCAATCAGGCGGTGAATTTCAAGCCGATTACAACTAATATTTTTACGGGTGCTCTGGATGAGGAGGGCAAAGCCGCTGTGTCGTGGGGGCTTCCTTCTTTGAACGAAGCGCCTTCGCGCCTGTCCGCGAACCTTCGCGCACGCGTGCTCGAGAAAGGCGGGCGACCCAATAGCACAGCGCGTATGGTACACGTCGATCCGTTTGATGTTTATGTGGGGTTGCGAAAGCCGGACCTGGATTACGGTTTTACGCGCGTCAATGCCTCTCTTGAGGTGCCCGTTGTTGCGGTGACGCCCGATGGGGAGGCTGTGCCTGGACGTACGTTGATGTATCGCATTTTTCACAATGAGAATTACTGGTGGTGGGAATACGATTCGAGGGATCAGTTCCGCCTGCGTTTTAAGCGGGATTTTAGTACAGAGAAGATTTTCGAGACATCGATTATTTCTCGTGATCGCCCGGTGCCGGTTGCGTTTACACCTGAGAAACAAGGAGAGTATTTAGTTGAGGTAGCGGATGCGAATGGGCATAAGGCGTCGCTTTTTATTCGCGCATATCCCTGGGGCAGTTTGCCCGCAAGTGGTCGAGTTGCTGGCGCACTGGTGCTCAAGACAGACCGCGAAAATTACGCGCCGGGTGAAAAAGCTGTGGTGTCTTTTCCCGTGCCCGATACGTCGTCTGTGCTGGTGACGGTGTCGCGTGGTGGAAATGTGGTGCATTCGCGGTGGCATACTCCGCGGACGAGGAATACCACACAAGTCGAGATTCCCATTACAGCAGACATGGCGCCGAATGCGTATGTGACGATATCCGTTATTCAGCCGCATAGACAGACGGCAAATGATCGCCCGTTGCGGATGTATGGGGTTGTGCCTTTGCGCGTGGCTGATCCAGATACGCGGCTTGACCTCACACTGACTGCGCCCGATGAACTCAAACCCGAAGATTCTTTTGAGGTTGTCGTGCAAACGGGCGATGGAAAACCCGCGCAGTTGACGCTGGCTGTTGTGGATGAGGGTTTGCTGGATATCACGCAGTTTTCCACGCCCGATCCCTGGCGCGCGTTTTTCGGTAAGTTGCGTTTGGGGCTGCATATCTCCGATCTGTTTGGGCAGGTTATAGGTGTCAATATCGGCGATGTGTTTAAGACTTTTGCGATAGGCGGCGATGCCGCTCTGGCTGCTTATCGGCGCGATAGGCTACCCGAGGAGCAAAAACAGCGGTTTAAGTCTGTGTCGCTTTTTGAAGGTCCGGTTGCGACTGACGATCAGGGTCGCGCTGTGGTTTCTTTTACCCTGCCCAATTACGTCGGTTCGGTGCGCATCATGGCTGTGGCAGCGCGGGGCAATGCTTATGGCAGCGTGGAAAAAACAGTGCCCGTGAAAACGGATTTGATGGTTTTGCCCACTTTGCCGCGCGTGTTGCGCCCCGGAGACCGCATTGCTGTACCAGCTACTGTATTTGCTATGAGAGATAGTTTGGGATCTGTTGAGGTGGCGATCAGTACAGAGGGGTTGCTCAATGTCGATGGGCAGGCGCGAGATACGATTGCGTTTCGAGAAGCTGATGAAGAAGATATACTATTTATGTGTGTGGTGCCCAATGCTATTGGCGATGCGCGCGTTGCGATTACTGCTACTGCGGGCGATGTAATTGCCACGCATACGACGGATCTAACTATTTCACCATCGTCGCCGCGCATCAGCGCCGATGAGACGCGGGAGATACGACCGGGACAAGCAGTTGTACTTCCCGTTCCGGATCGGGGCATTCCCGGTTCCAATCGCGCACGTCTCACCCTGCACACGCGTCCGAATATGAAGCTCGGCAACCGCCTGCTGTGGCTGGTGCGATATCCCTACGGTTGTGTGGAGCAAGTGGTGTCGGCGGCATTTCCGCAGTTGTATCTCAAGGACATTCTCATCGTATCGGGTAAATCGAATGAGATTGCGCGGGAGATTGACGATCACATCAATGCTGCGATTCGGCGGTTGCGCCGATTTCAACTGCCGTCGGGTGCGCTCAGTTATTGGCCGGGGCGGTCTAAGCCCTCGATATGGGGTACGCTGTATGCCGGACATTTTTTGATTGAGGCCAATGCCCTCGGTTATCATGTGCCAGACGATTTGTTTGAAAGCTGGGTGCAATACGAGCAATCTCGCGCTTTGACCACGCGCGATGATCTCATGATCCGAACCTATCGCGTTTATTTGCTCGCGCTGGCTAATCAGCCCGCGCTGGGGGCGATGAATTTACTGAAGGAAAGCAGTTTGCGGGATATGGCGGATGTGGAGAAATGGCTGCTGGCATCGGCATACCGCCGTGCGGGTAGTTCTGCGATAGCCAATGAGATTCTCAGGAATGCGGGAACGCTTGCAAACCGGGCCGAGCGTTGGGAACATACTTTTGGGTCTGCGCTGAGAGATCGCGCGATGATTTTGGGGGCGATGATTGATTTTCAACGCTGGGGAGAAGCCGATCCTCTGGTTGATGAAATCGCGCTGGCACTATCATCGGACAGGTGGTATTCGACACAGACGAGCGGTTTCGCGCTGCTGGCACTGGGTAAGCATATCCGGGCGACTGAGGGGGATCAACCGTTGCGTTTGACGGGTTCGGTGACATTGCCCGGTGGGGAGGTCGTGCCGTTTGATTCGGGTTCGCGGTTTTACAATGTCGATATCGAATCTGGGTTTGGCCAATCTGTTCGCGTCCAGCTCAACCCCGAGAGTACGGTGACGCGGGCGTTTGCGACACTCGAATGGTCGGGCGTTCCGCTCGTGGCCGATGCAGTGGCCGAATCCCACAGTTTGGAACTCGACGTGCGCTGGCGCGATGACGACGGCTTTCCCGTATATCCGGATACGCTCAAACAGGGGGCGACTTTCTGGGGACATTTCAGCGTAAAAAATACATCTGTCGCACATATCCGCGAGATTGCATTGACTCAGTTGTTGCCTTCGGGTTGGGAAATTGAAAATACGCGCTTGTCGGGCGCGCTAATGCCGGGATGGACGTCTAATTTGGGTTTGGGCAGTGAGGCATATTTTGATATGCGCGACGATCGCGTAACATATTTTTTTGACATCGCGCCTGAGAGTAAAACGCAGAATTTTGTCGTGAAGCTCAATGCTGTTACCGCGGGCACATTTACCCTGCCGCCCACACTTGTCGAGGCGATGTACAATAATAAAATTAAGGCGGTTGTGCCGGGTAGAACTATTGTGGTGAAGTGATCCGCAGATGTACGCAGATGTACGCAGATGAAAGGCGGATAGCAAGAGAAATGAGGAGGGATAACTGACCACTGGTGAGAGGCTGGTGACTGACCGATATCCTGTTCATCCTTCTATCCTGATAACCTGATCATGAGACGCCGATACAAAATTTTAATCGGTATCTTTGCGGGAATAGTGCTTTTGTACTTTGCCGTTCCGGTGCCGCATTTTTTAGCGGATTATAGCGCGGTTGTGCTGGATAAAGATGGGCGCATTTTGCGTGCTTTTCTCAATAATCGCCAGCAGTGGCATTTTCCGCCTCAGAAGGGTGCGCGCGTTTCGCAGAAGCTCAAAACGAGTGTGCTCTATTTTGAAGACCGATACTTTGACTATCACTTTGGCGTCAATCCCGTGTCTGTGGTGCGTGCATTGTATCAGAATTTGCAACAGGGCAGAACTGTGAGTGGTGCAAGTACGTTGACGATGCAAGTGGCGCGGCTGATGCACCCCAAATCGCGCACTTATTTTAACAAGACACTGGAGATGCTTCAGGCGCTGAAGATGGAGATGCGGTATTCAAAAGAAGAGATTTTGCAACTTTATCTGGATCACGCGCCTTATGGCGGGAATGTGGTGGGCTATCGAGCGGCGGCGTTGCGATTTTTTCGTAAGTCGCCGGATCAACTTACCTGGGCAGAGGCGGCATTGCTCGCGGTTTTGCCCAATGCGCCGGGAAAAATTTCGCCTCAGACAAATCCCGATTTGTTAAAAAAGAAGCGCGATGCGTTGCTCACCGCACTGCACAGGGCGAGGTATTTTGATACGGAGACGCTGTATCTGGCAAAAAAAGAATCTGTGCCGAGCAAGTCGCATCCGTTTCCCATGCTGGCTCCTCATCTGGCGCGGTACATTGTAGATCGCCAGATGTCGTTTGTTTATTCGACTACGATTGATCGGGATATTCAGGTTCGGGCAGAAGCTCTCGTTGCGCGTCACGTCAGCAGGTTGCGGCAGCGGGGGATTCACAATGGTTTTGCGCTGATTGCGGATACGAAAACGGGTGCTGTTCGCGCTTATGTCGGGTCGGAAAATTTTACAGATAGTTATGTCGATGGGATTCGCGCACCCCGGTCGTCGGGTTCGTTGCTCAAGCCCTTTCTCTACGCGCTCAGTATGGATGCGGGGCTGATTTTGCCGCAGAGCAAAATTCGGGATGTTCCGACGTATTACGGCTCGTTTTCGCCACACAATGCCGATCGCACCTTTCAGGGGCTTGTCCCGGCGCACGATGCTTTGATTTTGTCGGCGAATGTGCCTGCGGTGCGCTTGCTTTATGAGTATGGCGTGGTGGCGTTTTACGAACGGCTCCGCGCGGCTGGTTTGACGACGTTGTTCCGAACGTCGAATGATTACGGTTTGCCCCTCGTTCTCGGCGGTGCCGAGGTGACGGGGTGGGATATGGCAGTGCTTTTTCGCGGTTTGGGCAATGGGGGTGTGTTTCAGCCCCTTCATATAAATCCGGCGGATCGCCCGTCTGAGCCTCCGCCTTTGCTCAGTCGCGGTGCGTGTTATCTGGTGCTAAATACGTTGCGCGATCTCTCGCGGCCCGGGATAGAATTTTACTGGCATCAGTTTCAAAACCAGTGGCCCATTGCCTGGAAAACGGGTACGAGTTATGGACATCGCGATGCGTGGGCCGTGGGGGTGTCGCCACAGTGGACGATTGCCGTGTGGGTGGGTAATTTCGCAGGTGAAGGCGTGTCTGAACTCACGGGCGCGCGTTGTGCTGCGCCTTTGTTTTTCGATTTGTTTAATAGTTTGCCCCGCGATCCCGACCAACGGTGGTTCGCGCCACCCCAGGCCGATTTGATCCGGCGCGATGTCTGTGCAGATACGGGGTATCGCGCTGCGCCGCATTGTCCTGAGCGAGTTTCTGTGGAGGCACCCCGCGCACTTTTGAAGATTTGTCCGTATCATCGGGTTATAACGGTGAATGCCGACAGTACACAGCGGGTATGCTCTCTTTGTTGGCAGCCGGGCGAACACCGTCGCGTTGCGCGGCTGGTGTATCCGCCAGATGTTGTTCACCACTTGCGGCAACGCGGTCAAAGCGCGGGGGATTTGCCACCGCATCGCGCGGATTGTGCGGCGCAAGCAGATCGCGCACCTGTACATATTGTGTATCCAACGCGGAATGCGCGTCTTTATTTGCCCCGAGATTTTGACGGGACCGTGCAGAATGTCGTTTTGCGGGTGACACATCGCGATAAAAACCGCAAGTTATACTGGTATCTCAACCATCGCTATTTGGGTGAGACGAATACGCGGCACGTCAAATCTGTCGCCTTGCCGACGGGCCAACACACTCTTGAAGTGATTGACGAGATCGGCCACCGCGATCAAACGCGATTTTACGTCTCATCCAGACAGGGATGAAGGGTATTTAGAGGCAGGTGAAAAATCTATGTACATTCCAGAAACTCTATCGTCCAATCCAAAATGGGCTGAATGGATCGAACGGTTGCCAGATATCGTCGCTGCGTGTGCAAAACGGTGGAATCTTCGCATTGAAGATCCCATGACAGAAGATTATGCCGAGATGTCCTATAGCTATATCGCGCCGGCGACGGATGCGAAGGGCACAGAGGTTATTTTGAAAATTGGCTCGCCTGTGCAACTGGCGGAAAACTCGCAGCAAGAGTGCCACGCGCTGCAACTTTGCAATGGTAATGGTACGGTCAAGTTGCTCGATTTTGACGAGGCGTTAGGTGTGCTGATGCTCGAGCGCATCCGTCCAGGTGTGCCTCTGGGTGTTTGTCCGGATGACGAGGAGAATACGCGCATTGCCGCTCGGCTGATGAAAAAGTTCTGGCAACCCGTTCCGAAAGTTCACAGTTTTCGACCGACGGCGTATGAAATAGATGGTTTTGACAAGTTGCGTAAAAAATACAATGGCAGCACCGGGCCGTTGCCCGAAAAATGGGTTGTGCGCGCCGAAACGCTTTACGATGAGTTGATGAATACGAGTACAGAAACGGTTGTTCTGCACGGGGATTTGCACCACTGGAATATTTTAAGTGCTGAGCGCGATCCCTATCTCGTCATTGATCCCAAAGGTTATTTTGGCGATCCGGGCTATGAGGTCGGTGCTTTTTTGGCGAATTATCCCGATGCTTCCTGTGATGGATGCGACAGGGGCGAAATTGATGTTCGCCGTGTGGAGATTATGGCGGAAGAATTGGATATCCCTCGCGAGCGTATTATCAAATGGGGGCTGGTTTTGGCTCTAATCTGGGCGAGGTGGAGTGCGGATACGCCCGAAGAATTTTGGCGTACAAGTATTAATCGCGCCCAGACGTTGGATCAGTTGCTTTAGATGATGTGTTATATCACACTAACCGTAAGGAGATTTTATGTCTGACCGTCCCAATATTCTGGTGATTATGTCCGATGAGCACGACCCGGCAGTGATGGGGTGTTATGGCGATTCTATTGTGCAAACGCCGCATATGGATCGGTTGGCAGAAGAGGGTATTGTGTTTGATGCGGCTTATACGACGTCACCGCTTTGCGCGCCTGCGCGTGCGAGTTTTACAGCGGTGCAATACGTGAGCCGCTGTGGGGTGTGGACCAATGATTGTCAGTTGCCTTCTGACGATTATCCTTCGCTGCCTCACGCGCTGAATGCGGTGGGCTATGAGTGCTGGCTGGGGGGCAAGATGCATTTTGCGGGTGCGCATCGCTATGGTTTTCGCGATGTTTATCCCGGTGCGAATCAAGGGGACAGGAGTGGGAAGGGCGGGAGGCGCGCGTTTGATGATCTGAGTGAATCGGGTTTCGGTTGGGAAGGGCGGGTGGCGGCTTTTAAGACGAGTGATACATCGCCCGTTTTGGAAAAGGACCGCAAGGTGACGGCGGAGTGCAGTGCGTTTTTGCAGAATCGATCGGCGGATGATAAGCCATTCTTTTTGCTGGCTGGTTATTTGGCGCCGCATTTTCCATTGACTATTCCAGAAGAATATTACGCGCCTTACAAAGACAGGGTGCCCATGTCCGAGATCCCCGAGGGTTTTTTGGAGACGTTGCCGACCAATTACAAGCATTTGCGAGCCGGATTTGGCGTGACAAAGGCGACGCCCGAGCAGACGAAGTTGGGGCGCGAGCTTTATTGGGGTTTTGTGAATTGGCTGGACGATGAGATCGGCAAGTTGCTCGCCGCACTCAATGATTCCGAAGTGGCGGATAATACGATTGTGATTTACTGTACGGATCACGGCGAGAACAAGGGCGATCACGGATTGTGGTGGAAAAATAATATGTATGAACACGCTTCGCGGACGCCGCTGATCGTGTCTTATCCAAAACGCTGGGCAGGTGGGCAACGGCGGACGGGTGTGTGTTCGCTGGTGGATCTGGCGCAGACGATAGCGGAGATCGGTGGGGCGGAACGGTCAGATGACTGGGATGGCGAGTCGTTGCTCGATTATCTGGACGATGGGAATAGCGAGTGGCGGGATATTGCGGTGAGCGAATACTACGCACACAATATTGCGTCGGGTATGATGATGGTTCGGCAGGGTCCGTGGAAGTACGTGTATCACGCGCGGTTTGACGAGGTACATGGACCCGAACGCGAGTTGTACAATTTGGAAGAGGATGCCGGGGAATTTAACAATCTGGCAAATGATCCCGCGCAGGCAGATCGCATCGCGCAATTGCACGATTTGTTGGCGAGGGAATTGAGACGTGATCCCGAAGATGCCGAGGCGCAAAGCCGAGCGGATTTGGCGAAGGGGTATTGATGGACCTGTCGTTATACGAGACGATCTGGCTGGTCGGCGCGGCGATTGCCGCCGGGTTGCTCTGGGGCATTTTTGTCTCGGCGATAAAGCGGAGGGGTACGCCACTGCCGCTGTTGTTGTTGATTTCGGCGGGGGCGCTCTGGTACACTGGGGACGCGCTGCGCATTTTGATCGCGCAGGCTGCGCCGGATGCCGGTGCGGTGAATTATGCGGCGCATCTGGCGCGTTTTGGGCTGGATTTTTTGCCGTCTGCGCTGCTGGGAACAGTGCTGGCTTTTGCGGATGAACACAAGGTGGCGCGTGGGTTGCGGCGGTATCTCATTCCGATCACTTTTGTGCCGGGGGTGATCATTTTTTTGATTGGCATGTCTCAAGCGCCGATCAAGCGCGTGAGTTTTAGCCTGTATGCTATTGCTATGCTTCTGTTTTCAGCGTATCTCTGCCGGGGATTTGCGATGCGGTCGGAGACAGAGGTGCATAAGGTGTTTTGTCGGTTGATGGCGTTTGCGCTGACGGGTATCGCGGTTTTGACGGTTTTTGCGTATCCGATTGGGTTGCTTCAAAGTAATGTTGTGGGACCGGTGCTCGCGTTGGTGCTTTTTCTTTCGCCTATCGCGCCAGCGTATATTCTGGGCTATTTTATTTATCGGTACAGCTTTTTCCAGATTGTGGTGAATCCCGCGTTGTTTTATTCCGCGCTGACGGGGATTGTGCTGACGGTTTATTTGCTGGTGATCCGGCGCGTTGCAGAGGTGCTTGGGCGTCTGGACAGTGGGTTCAGGGTAGAGGTGGTTGAGGCTATTTTGATTTCGCTGCTGATTTTTCTGTTTCAGCCGATTAAGAACAGGTTGCAGGGGATAATCAATCGCCTGTTTTTCAGGGCGCGATATGAGTACCAGCATTTGCTGGGTGCGTTGAGTCAAACGCTGAATGTGCCGCACGCGCTGGAGAGGCGGTTGGAGTCGGTGGTGGATGCCGTTGGAACTGTATTGAAGGTGCATGCTGTTTCGCTGGTGGTGTTTGAGTACGAGGATGGGGAGGTGAGTCAGGTGCAGGTGATCGCAAGCAGTGGTTTACCGGGGTTTGAGCCGCCTGTCACACCGTTTGGGGATGGGGACGGGACGCAGATTGAAGCGGTGGTCGGCTGGTTGTTGGTCCACAGCCGACCGCTGGATGTGGGCGATTTGCACCATCCGGCACTTACTGCAATACTCGCAAAGCAAGGGGTTGAGCTGTGTATTCCGGTGTTGCAAGAGGAAAAGCCGGTTGGTTTGCTCTGTCTGGGCGAGAAGAAGCGCGGGGGATCTTTTTCTTCTGAAGAATGGGATTTGCTGGGTACGCTTTGCAATCAGATTGCACTGGCGATTGAAAATACGCGTCTGGTGGAGCAACGGTTGCAATTGGAGCGGCAGATGTACGAGGCGGAACGGCTTTCGGCGTTGGGGTTGCTTTCGGCGAGTATCGCGCACGAGGTGAAGAATCCCCTGAGTTCGATCAAGGCGATTGCGACTGTGCTGCGGGAGGATTTGCAGGGTGATCAGACAAAGGCGGGCGATTTGTCTGTGGTGTTGCGCGAGATTGATCGGCTAAACCGCGTGGTGGATCGCTTGCTCAGATTTGCTCAGCCCAAGCAGGACGATGGGGCTCAGGTGTTGGACCTGAAGGCTGTGCTGGAAGATGTGGTGTTGATTTTGTTCCACGAGGCGGAGCGACAGAATGTGGAGATCTGTTTTGAGGTGGATGACGGTCTCGCGGTGAAGGGCGATCCAGAGGATCTGAAGGAAGTATTTTTCAATTTGATTTTGAACGGTATTCAGGCTGTGGATGGCGATCAGATAGAGCGGCGGTTGACGGTGCAGGCGCGGCAATTGCACGGCGGTGTGGAGGTGCGGGTGTCAGATACGGGGCCGGGGATTTCAGCGGAGAATCAGGATCGCATTTTTGAGCCGTTTTTTACGACAAAGGCTTCGGGCACGGGGTTGGGGCTTGCGATTGTGAAGCGCGATGTGGAGCGGATGGGAGGTGCGATTGAGGTGGCAAATGCGGATGGGGCAGGGGCGGTGTTTGCGGTTCAACTTCCCGGGGGGGATGATGCAGTGTGATCCGCAGATGACGCAGATGGACGCAGATAAAAGAGATGTTGGAGGGCTGACCGCTGACAGCCAAGATGTGTGAAGGATGAAGACTATGCAGCATAAAATTCTGATTGTGGATGATGATCCTGCGGCGCGGTACGGGTTGAAGCGGGCACTCGCGGCGCTGGGGTGTGAGATTGTCGAGGCAGAGGATGGTGCGGCGGCGTTGGCGGCTGTGGCGCAGGACAATCCCGATTTGTTGATTTGCGATATCCAGATGCCAAAGATGGATGGGTTGACGCTGGTGAAGCGATTAGCAGATCAGGGGGATGTGCGGCCTGTTATTGTGATTACGGCGTATGGGTCGGAGCGGGTTGCTGTGGAGGCGATGAAGGCGGGGGCGTACGATTATTTGAGCAAGCCCTACGATGTGGATGAGTTGCGCTGTTTGGTGGAGAATGTTCTGGAGACGGTGCGGTTGCGGCGGGAGAATGAGACGCTTCGCAACGAGATTCGGCAGCAGTCGGGATTCGGGTTGCTGATTGGTCGCAGCCGCGCGATGGAGGGGGTCTATGATTTGATCGGGAAGGTGGCGATGACCGATGCAGGGGTGCTGATTGGCGGGGAGAGCGGTACGGGAAAGGAGTTGGTCGCGCGGGCGATTCACGAGCAGAGCGGGCGACAGGCGCGGCCTTTTGTCGCGGTGAATGCGGCGGCACTTCCGACGGAGTTGATCGAGAGCGAGTTGTTCGGGCATGAGAGGGGCGCGTTTACCGGGGCGACTGCGCGGCGGCAGGGGAAGTTTGAGCTTGCGGATGGGGGGACGCTGTTTTTGGACGAGATCGGCGATATGCATATCGAGACGCAGGCGAAGTTGTTGCGCGTGCTGGAAGAGAAACAGTTTGAGCGGCTGGGCGGTTCGGAGACGGTGACGGTGGATGTTCGGATTATCAGCGCGACGAATAAGGATTTGCCGGTGGAGATTGCAGAGGGGCGGTTTCGGGAGGATCTCTTTTATCGCTTGAAGGTGGTGGATATTTTTTTGCCGCCGCTGCGGGATCGGCGCGAGGATATTCCGCTGCTCGTTCAACATTTTTTGGCGCGTTTTAATGATCAGCACGGCAAGGCGATGACAGATGTGCCGCCGGATGTGATGAAGATGTTGATGGTGTATGCATGGCCGGGCAATATACGGGAGTTGATGCATGTGGTCGAGCGGGCGGTTATTTTTTCGGATGGGTCTGAGTTGAGCCGCGATTTGCTTCCACAGGAGGTTCGGGGCGTTGCGTCTGTGGATAGTGCCGAGTCTGTCTGGCGGGATGGGGTGTTTTTTCAAGATGCAAAGCAGGAGGTTGTGCAGTCTTTTGAGGTTGCGTTTATTCGGTCTGCTTTGGAATACTACAACGGCAATATTAGCCGTACAGCACCGGCCATTGGCATGAAACGACAGGCGCTGCAACAAAAGTTGAAGGAGCACGGGATCGATCCTGGGATTTATCGTTAGGACGAATACGGGCGGGCACAGGGGCACCGCCCCTACAACTGAACTATGTAGGGACAACCCCCTGTGGTTGTCCTTGCGTCGATAAACTGCTGATAAAATTTACAATCTATTTGACAGGTCCGGAGATACACATTGTGTCTCCGGATTTTTTTGTGCCTGCTGTGCAATACTCAGTTTGCAGGTGCAATATTTAGTTTGCACTGATTGGGCAATTTTTAGGGTGGATAACAGGGAAAATGGCCTTTTTCGGGGATAAAATGGTTTTGGCACGGGATTTGCATATGACGTGTTGTGACCGCGAAGTTTGAGATGTGAATCTTTTAGAAGGAGGCTGAAATGTCAACGCTTACATCGACGTTTGCGACTGCGTTTCCAGGGCAGGTTGCCAATTTGATTACTGCGGGCAGAGTGGTTTTGCTGTTTCTGGCGACGGCTTTTGCCGTGTCTGGAGATGCGATGCTGGCCTGGGTTGCGGTGCCGCTCGCTTTTGTCGCGCTGGTGATGGATTGGCTGGATGGGTATCTCGCGCGGCGATTGGGGTGCGAGAGCAAGGTCGGGGGGTTGCTGGATATTGTGGGGGATCGGATTGCGGAGAATGTGTGGTGGGTGGTGTTTGCGTGGTTGCATGTCATTCCGCTTTGGGTGCCGATTGTGGTGCTCAGCAGGGGGTTTGTGACAGATGCGATTCGCAGTTGTGCCCTGACCAAAGGGTTTACGGCGTTTGGCGAGTCAACGATGATGAAGTCGCGGATTGGGTTCGCGCTGGTTGCCTCGCGCGTGAGCCGGGCGACATATGGAACGTCCAAGGTGGTCGCGTTTGTGCTGTTGTTCAGCCTGAATGCGGCACAGGAGATGTCGGGTTTGGCGCCCGCATTTTTACCCTATCTCGAACTGGTTGCTGTGGCGGCGACATATCTGACGGTCGCGCTTTGTGTTATTCGGGCGATTCCAGTGGTTACGGCTGCCAAACGGGTTGTTGTGTAAGGTATTCGTTTTTTCAGGAGAATGACATGAAACAGGGAACGCATATTGTACTTTGTCTGATAGGGTTTGCCAGTCTGGGTGTGCTTTTGTACCAGCTCAGTACCCCAGAGGTGTGGCAGCATGTTTTGATGATGGGCTGGGGCTATGTGCCTGTGATCGGTCTGTCGCTAATGGTATTTGTTCATCATGCGTGGATATGGCGGGCGTGCTTTGATCGCGGGGAGAAGAGGCCGCGGTTGCGGCTGTTGCTGTGGGTGCAGTTGGCTGGCGAGGCAGTGGGCAATGTGGCGCCGGCATCGCAGGTTGGCAAGGAGGTCGGCAAGGCGATTGTGCTGAGAGATAAGATGTGCGTTTCTCGCGGGGTGTCATCGCTGGTGGTCAATAAGACGGGCGAGATGATTGGCGGGGTAATTTTTGTGATCGGTGGTGTTGTGATAGGTTTGCAGCGGTTTTCGTGGCCGGCTGAGGTGCGGGGTGCTCTGATCGCTGTTCTGGTGCTGTCTGTTCTGGGGGTTGTCTGGACGGTTTTCAGGCAGCGCCGAAGTCCCTTTGCGCGGTTTTTGAATTTGATGCTGTGGTTGCGGCTCAGGTTTTTGGAGCGGTTCCGCGATCGCGCGGTGGAGATTGACGAGAATTTGGCGCAGTTTTATCGGTTGAATAGGTGGCGTTTGGTGGGGTTGTTGGGCTTACATCTGTTGGGCTGGAGCATGGGGACGCTGGAGATTTATGTGATTCTTTATGTGCTCGGCGAACCGATGCCGTTTGTTTGGGTGTATCTGTTCCACGCGCTGATGGTCGTGATTAACGCGGCGTTCTTTTTTGTTCCGCTCGGGATGGGCGTTTTTGAAGGCGGGCATGTGTTTTTGTTTCATTTGATGGGTTTGGATCCAAAGATGGGTTTGGCTGTGGGCATTGTTCGGCGGATTCGGAGGCTTTTCTGGATGCAGGTGGGTTTAACGCTGCTGCTGATCGGACCGCGGGGCAAGGGGGCTGATGCGACGCCGAAAAATGATGGCCTTCAGCAGGTGTAGATGTAGTGTATCATGCACGACAGACATTAAAAAAAGGAGAAAATAATGACACGCTCAATTTCTTACCTGGTCTGTGTCTTTTCGATTGTATCCTTCAGTTTTTCAGTTCAGGCGAAAAAGACTGATCTCACCAGGAGTTATGGTATTGGTCTTCAGGGCGCGACACCCACATTTGGTGGGATTAGTTTTCGCTATAACGGACTGGCACCGGTATATCTTCAAGCCGTTGGGCGTTTTATTCTCAATGGTCAGTATAGCGACCATATGTTGGGCGCTGGCGTTTCGTATGCGATATTCGAGCATCAAAGCCGGTGGAATATTGCCCGACTTCATTTCACGCTCGAAGGTGGCTGGCAAGAAAAAAAAGAGGAGGATCTCCGCCAGGAGACTGTCAAAACCACGACGCTGGGAACTGGACTCGCTTTTGGAGGCGAGATTGTGTTTTCGCTTGGGGGGATTCCTCTGGGTTTGAACGTGGAAATCGGTCAGGGGTTTGGTCGGGAAAAAATCGGCTCTCAATCTAAAGGTCTCGCTGGCGTTTATGCAGGCGGGGGAATACATGCCTATTTTTAGGTCTCTTTCTATTGTTATGGTCATGGCAATCCTGATCAATGCGATGGCTCCCACGCTCGTGTATGCAGCCATATACCTGCAAGGTGCAGAGGTTAATGCCAATACGTTGGTCCAAGATGCTTATGTGCAAGTCACCTATTACGATAGCAATGGAGAACAGAAATTGAAGAAGGGGTGGGTTTACGCTATTGATGAGACCACATTTAAAATTCGAAGCAGAGCACTTTTCGGCAAGGATACCATTGCTTACGACAGAGTCCTGTCAGTGATCATGAGCGGCGAATCTACCACACCGATAAAACAAATCAATGAAGTGGATCGGTTTATGAGAAAACGAGTGGTAGAGCAAGCAAAACAAGATAGAAAACAGGCCGCCATACAGAAACTCAATCAGAAGCCAGTCACAGTCATGGTTCGCGGGCAGATTGATTCCTCGCAAATTCCCTGGAATTGGTATGTTCATGTCGTTTATACATCGAAAGGGGAAAAGGGAAACGCAACCGGGCGTATTGTCAATAAAATGGCAAACGATATCATAATCCTGAATAACCAGCAATACTGGAAAATAGCCTACAATGGCATCGATACACTCAGAATTGCCAAAAATATGCGAGACATTGAACGATATCGAGAACTCGGTGCAAAGTACAAAGCCAAAGTGCGTTTCAAAATACCTTCAGTTTCAAAAAGGCGGATAACCGGCAGACTTGTCGCGGCGATGCAAGACACCCTCATTATCGAAGGTCCCTTGCAGACTTATGCTCCTGGACGGCGACAACGACTGGTTAAAGTGAATTTTGACACGCTCTTTATCCAGGGTGGACGCACATTTTATCAGGTGCCCGTGTCTTCGGTCTCCAATTTCGAAGTGAGTATTGGACGATATAGAAACACCGACAAAGGTGCTAAAACTGGTCTTAGTATAGGACTTGGCATTCTTGCAATAGCTTTTTGGAAAATATACAGAGCCGATGACGAGATATATTTGGATGGTGGCACCGAGCGGGACTGGGCTTCCTTCGAGTTAATGGTGATGGGTTTTCCCGCTGCTGTCCTATCCACCCTAACTGGTACAATACTTGGCGCTATATCAAAATCCGACAAATGGGTTGAGGTGTCGCCTCAACGCCTCAATCTGAGCCTTGTACCCACATCCACAAAAGGGCTTCGCGCTGCGCTTACGTTTAATTTTTGACGTCAGGGATCGAGCTAACGACTATGTTCGCATATTTTGACAGGAGAAATTTATGGCACGAACAGCAGTGATCGTTCTGATTTTGAGCATGTGTATGCCAGAGGTGTCGCCAGCGGAGATGGTCCTTGAAGCCGGTGAGATTGATAGCAGTAAGGTTAAAGTCGGTGTCTATGCCGAGGTCATCTATGGAACTGGTGAACGGGATCAAGTCTCAGGGAAGTGGGAGAGGCTGGACACTGTACGGGGATATATCAAAGCTGTTGATGCTGAGAGTTTGACTATTAGACGTGGTTTTTGGAAGGAGCAGATAGTCTTTGAGCGCATTCAAAAGCTGACCATTGCAGAGTCTGACCGTGAAATAGACAGGCTTAAAGAGACGACTGATTCGCCCTCTGTGAGAAAAGAGAATGGGTATTCGCGAATGACCAAAAAGTTGGGCTGCGGTGCTCTTGTTGGGTTCTTATCCGGCATTGTGGGGACCGGAATCGCTGCTGCGATGGATGACTGCCAATCTGAAGATCTGGGATGTTTTGTTCCACCAATTGCAATCGGTGGCGGGATTGGCTGGGTTGTCGGTGTGCCCGTCGGCGTGAGCTTATGTGACCCACATGATCGATTTACCTATTCATTGGCTGGCAGCCTGATAGGAAGTACAGTAAGTCTTGCGGTGCTCAAGATGGACGAAAAAATCGCAGAAGACCTCTGGCCGGCCCTTGTTATCAGTCCCCTTATTGGCGCGGCGATCATGTCCGAGTTGTTCCGCAAACCGTTAGAGGATCGTCGTGTCTCTATCGGTCTGCTGCCCGGTCTCAAAGGTAGCGTATTCGCTGTTGCTACGCTTCGTTATTGAAAAAATATTTGAAAAACCGCGGGAATGATATATTTTACTTTTGTCAACAGTCAAGCAGGTGCCGTTATGTCGGGTATCTGCTGAATACAATAGCCGATTTATAGATATGGACTGATCCCCCATGTCTCGGTAAATAGGTAGGACATTCCCGCATTTCTATTCCTGCGTGACTGTTGACAATGCCCGACACCCCTTTTTTGGGGTGTCGAAACAGTCAGTTGTCAACTCGTCACACTGCGCCTTGCGTAGATGAGGAACGAAATGCGATTTTTTTTGTACGGAACAAAAGGAGAAATCCATGCAGGTCGAATACAACGCGATTAGAGCCATCGCCATCCTGGTCACTACAGCCCTCTTGCTCAATGCGATGGCTCCCACGCTCGCACACGCAGCCGTAGATCTGGCAGAGATCAATGCCAATACGTTGGTCCGAGATGCCTATGTGCAAGTCATTTATCGCGACCTCAACGGCCCAAAAAAAACGGCGAGGGGATGGATTGATGCGATTGGCGAAACTTCGTTCACAATCCGAGAAGGAGGATTCAGAGACAAGAAGATCGTTGCCTACGATAAAGTTGTGTCTGTGATCATGAGTGACGAATCAACTGTGCCAGCAAAGCAGATGAATGAGGTGAACCGGTTTATTCGGACTACGGGCAATACACAACAGGCCATACAATGGGCAGAGACTGTCAAAGTCATGCCTCGCGGACAGATTGATTTGTCAAAAATCGCAAAGGGGCTGTATGCCCATGTCGTCTATACATCCGAAGATAAAAAGAAAAAAGTCGCAGTTGGAAAGATTACCGACAAAGATTCAGATCATCTTATGATCCAAGAGGCTAAGTATAGATCTGGGAGATACAGGAAAATAGCATACAGTGATATTGATATACTCGCTGTTGCGAAATATCAGCAAGACATTGCGGGGTGGAAGAATGCAGGACAGGCTATACAAAAATTACGCGAAAAGACTGTCTCGGTTATGTCACGCGGACAGATTGATCCTTCAAGAATCCTGAAAGGGTGGTATGCCCAGGTCATTTATACATCCGAAGATGAAAAGAAAAAAACTATAGCCGGATGGATTTTAGATAAAGATGTATTTCGCATATCGGTCCGCCAGGTGATCAAGGATAGGATAGAAATAATAAAAGATAGACGGGATCGGATGACCACCATTACAATCGCTTATGATGACATTGATACACTCGTTGTTGCCAAACAGTGGCGAGATATCGAAAGGTATCGAGAAAGTGGCGCGAAATACAATACCAAAGTGCGTTTCAAAGCACCTTCCGTTTCAAAAAGACGGATAGTTGGCAAGCTCGTCGAAGTAACAGAAGACACACTTGTTATTCAAGAAGGGCGTACTTTTTTTCAAGTGCCCCTGTCGTCGATCTCCAATCTTGAAGTCAGCATTGGACAGCATAGAAATATAGGCAAAGGCCTGTTAGCAGGAGTGGGACTGGGATCTGCTACAGTCGCGGTCTTCTTCCGACATGCGGAACACATTGACGAAACTACTCCTGATGATTCTCTCGATGCTCTTGCAATTGCATTAGGTGGGATGGTTATAGGTGGACTTATCCTCGTTATTTTCACTTTCAGTGGCGCGATGACCAAATCCGACAAATGGGTTGAGGTGCCGCCTCAACGCTTCAACCTGAGCGTTGCACCCATATCCACAAAAGGGCTTCGCGCCGCGCTCACGTTTAATTTTTGATGGCCGCTACCCCGTATTTCAAGGGGCGTTTCTCCTTTTTTCCGCTCTTTTGACAAATACCAATCGCGAAAGGTGAATAATTATGAGACGATATTTTCTGATCGGGCTATACATACTGTTCATAGGACTGATGGCAGGTGAGGGATTCGCCCGGGGGCTGAATGCTCGGACAGAAGCTCTGGCTGGTGCGGGCATAGGCTTAATTGGGAGCGGGCAGGCCATTCATTACAATCCAGCAGGATTGGCCTTTATGGATGGCTGGGAGGCACATTTCACATTCGTAGATAGAGATTATACTCAATACATAGCTGGTGTTGCGAGGAACACAGGCATAGGAACTTTCGGACTTTCCGCGATCAATTACGGTTATTATTCAAGTGACTATACCATCTCCAGCGGCTATGGGGTCATGATCAGTGACCGATTTGCGGTGGGAGCTACTCTCCGTCTGTTTCATTCGGGAAGGTTCAGGGCCGACGACTTAAACCTTGATCTGGGTACATATTTCGTGACCGGGTTGCGGAATACAATTGTTGCAGCAGGCATGGAGAATGTGAGGCGGACAGGTTTTGGACATGTTAAACTCCGTGCCGGGTTGTTCTTCGACTTGATGTCGTTGTTGGAGCCGGAGTCTTTGTCGCACTATCTGGACCTTGCTGTAGATGTGAACGATTATATCAATGATGACAGAGGTTCTTGGGCGAATCTGGGCATTGAGTATCAGTACAGATACCTGTTATCAAGCTATGCGTTGGAAATCGCGCTGCGCGGAGGAGTGCAATCAATATATGGCATAGGTGTAGGTGATACGACCTGGGGGATTGGGCTGAAGTTAGAGACGGAAGGTGGTCGTAGTATAAGGGTGGATTACGCGCCCTTGACTTCCATGGCTTACCCAGACCAGCACATTGTCAGTATAGCATTCGTTTTTTAGGTCAAAATCATAGGCTTATCTGCTCTTGGAAACGCCCTTTGACAAGCTCGGGCAACGGTTCGTTTCTATACCTGACCTGCACATAAAGGAGAGGCCGATGAAAATAGTCACTATGGTTACGGTTTTGGCAGTCCTGCTCAATGCGATGATGCCAACGCTCGTACACGCAGCCACATATCTACAGGGCACACAGGTCAATGCCAATATGCTGATTCGAGATGCCTATGTGCAAGTTAAATACAGATAAGGTGAATTCATGAGAATATATTGCAATACACTCAGCCTGAGCGCGTGTTTGCTTTGCTCTGTCTATCGTCTGTTGGATATGCTTCGCCGCCATCCACAGATGTGCATTTCTGTCTGCCGCTTGACCAGCGTGCGCGCGATAGTTTATATGCTGCGCCAAAACAAACGTTTAATTTAAACGCAGGCGAACCCCTCACTGTTCGAATGATCTACTTTTTGCCGAATGACCGTCCCTTTCGCCAGGAGGTGGTGGATTCGATGAAAGTGACCATTCGCCAGATTCAGACCTTCTTTGCGAGCAGTTCGGGTTCGGTGAGGACGATGAGGGGTATGACGCGCAGTTTGATCTGGACGGGGATGGCAGGATCGGATTTGGAGATTTTCTGATTTTTGCCAATGCCTTTGGCAAAGTCGTATCATCAAATTGACTGTGCCGAAAGTAGCTTGCAAGATACAGTGCTCGCTTGTGAATGGTCTGAAAATGGATCTACTCGTAACTGGTGTTACGAATCAAGATTGAGGAGGGTACTTTTATGAGGATATTGTGTATGACGCTCGGTTTATTTATGGCGAGTTTTTCAACTGTGCAGGGCCAGGTGCCCAGCTTTGCCCCCCATTCGCGGTCATTTTTCAATTCTGCTCAGCCGTTTTCTTGGGACGGTCAGAGTGGCAATGCGTCATTAGTCTGGACTGGCGATGTGGAAAGCTATGAGGGTGAAGAGGCACGCAAGGTGATTGTTGCCAAAGATCGCTATGTGCGTGTGACCTATCGCAAGGAGGATGGCAAGACCGATACAGCAGAGGGATTTGTCCGCGCGATGGATGAGACCGAGTTGACGATTTATCGCGGAGGCTTACGCAAACGCATTCTGAGGGCGAGGATTGAGGTGTTGTTAGTGTACGATCACCTGCGCCAACTTCAGCGCGTCGAAGATTCCTTCATAGAACAATCTTCATCTAATAATCGTGTCGCCAAAAAGTTGTCTTTTGGTACTCTGAGTGGTGGCCTCCTGGGATTTTTAGGAGGGGCCATCGTTTTTATAAGGGCAGAAGATTGTGGTTATGATGATACTGGATGTAGCTTTGGTACACTGTATAGCGCGCTGTTTGTAGGCGGAATTGGCTATACAGTCGGCGTCCCTATTGGGGTAAGTATTGCGGATCCTTATGATAGTTTCGGTAAGACACTAATGGGTAGTCTAATGGGAGCAGCGGCAAGTGGCGTGATTAGCGCGCTCGCAGCGTCATCATCAAGTGAGTATATCGTAGAAGGGATGATCGCTTCCATTCTTGGGTTGCCGCTCGCTGGAGCCGTTATGATGTCCGAAAGATCACGAGATTCGTTTGGGTCTCGGAGTTTCTCTGTCGGGATCGCGCCTGATCGCGAGGGCAATTTGTCGGCGGTGGCTACGTTGCGGTTTTAAATGGCTCCCAAAATCTGCTCAAATAGATGGAATGGTTTAAGAATAAATCCACAAAAAAAGCGACTCTGAGGGTCGCCTGAAAATAGTGCCTTAGTATCTCGCACTTTACACACGCTGTTTGGCGGGTCGTGCGGGTACGCCCACTCGAACTAACGGCTGCGTTCACTTATTTCAACAGGCGGAAATTATGGTACGAATGATAGCAATCGTTTGGATGTTAAGCGTATGTATGCCAGAGACACTACTGGCAGGGGTAGCCTTTGAAGCCGGTGAGATTGACAGCAGCGCGGTTAAGCCCGGTTCCTATGTCGAGATTGTCTATGGGAGAGGAGAACGAGATCCAGTGTCAGGAGAGTGGGAGAGACTGGATACGGCAAGGGGATATATTCAAGCTGTTTATGCAGAGCGGTTGATTATAGGGGAACAGTTTTGGAAGAAGGAGATCGCATTGGAGCGCGTTCAAAAGCTGACGATTTTAGAAGTTGCTCGCGAAATAAAAAAGTCAGTGTTAGAGACAGCGCAGACTGCGATACAACGTTTTGATCAGAAGGCTGTTGCGATTATGGCACGCGGGGAGATTGACACGTCAAAGATCGCGACGGGATGGTATGCGCAGGTCGTTTATACATCAGACGGGGATAGAGGAACTGCCATTGGAAAGATTGTCGGCAAGGACTCAGATCGTATTGTAATCCAGA
Source organism: Gemmatimonadota bacterium (assembly GCA_028874765.1). Taxonomy (GTDB): domain Bacteria; phylum Latescibacterota; class UBA2968; order UBA2968; family UBA2968; genus VXRD01. The sequence continues at coordinate 14,516 of JAPPIE010000165.1, read as the reverse complement.
GTCGGGAAAGTTTTTGGAAGAACTGGAAAATAGCATACAGTGACATCGATACACTCGCTGTTGCAAAACACCAACGGGATATTGAAGGGAGAAGAGATTCAAGAATAAAGAGCAGGCGCGGTGTGGGATTGAATATTGAAATTGGCTGGAATGGGGGCGTCTATCCCTATGATGTTTCCTGGATATCTAACCCCGGAGGAGGGGCGTATGCTGCGGGCTTCGACACACAAACGAGACAGCCGTGGTCTGTATCCTGTTATTTTGGTCGTTTTCTTACGGGTGAGAGGCGTGGACGGTTGGGAATAAAATATGTCCGCCAGGTCGTAGAAGCAGATGCAAGAGGTCCCTTTCCCAAACACTCTCGCCTCTGGATGTCATCGCTGCTGCTGAACTATCAATTTGTGATTCTAAGAAGCACGGCAGGTATGGTAGTGGCGGAGATTGCGATGGGTAAGTCGCTCACAAATGACGACTTCAGGTACTGCGACGGGGTTTGTTTTCCCGCGTCCAGTACGCACATTTCTTCTGGGCTTGCGTTCATACTGCCTTTCCATCGGAGTATTGGCGTGCAGGCTGCGGTGCGAGCGAATTTATACAAGCCAAAGCCGAACGCATCCATCACGCCTTTTAAGTCGGGAATATCATTGGCTATTGGACCGATTTTAGAGTTTTAAGGATTGTTGCAGGATAAATACCACCAGTTCAATTGGGAAGGGTAAGGTTTGACCATGAGACGATATACGCTAATTGGGTTATGCACACTGATTTGGGTGATAGCAGGCGAGGGATTTGCCCAGGAATCCGATGGGGTAACGGGGACGGGGTTCACTTTTTTGCAGTATCCCAAAAATGCCCGCACGGTAGCTCTGGGTGAGGCTGGTGTGGGATTGATCGGGAGTGGACAGGCTATTTTGTACAATCCAGCGGGACTGGCTTTTATGGAAGGTCGGGAAGCGTATTTTACGTATGTAGATTGGATTAGTAGTATCAAGTATTATGTGGCTGGCATTTCAGCAAATGTGCCGCGTATAGGGACATTGGGACTTTCTGTTGAGAATCACGATACCGGTCCTATCGAGTCCGAGAATACCACGCTAGAAATCAGCGAGTATGCTATTTCTGGGGCTTATGGGGGCCTGATCACTGACCGGATTGCATTGGGGACCACCCTCAAGTTGATTCATCAGAGCTTTCCAGAGCGTACGCAAAATGTCTTTGCCTTTGATTTGGGCACGTATTTTGCTACGGGATTTCGGAATACGGTGATCGCGATGGGCGTTGAGAACTTGAGCACGAGCGGGTTAGGTGAGCCAGAGCGGTGGGGACTTCCGAAGAATGTGCGGCTGGGTGTGCTTCTCGATTTGATTGCGCTGATGAATTTCGATCTCTTGTCTCATACTCTGGATCTGGTCGTAGATGTGAATAATCCAAATGATTCTGAGGATGGTTTCTACACAGATATAGGATTTGAATATACCTATACGTACCAGACCGCTATAGGCGATATGTTGGGATTTTCGTTGCGAGCAGGACGAAAAAAAAGACCCGGGAGCATCATAGATCCCAACACTCTGGGTATTGGCGTGTTGTTTAAGACCCAGGGTATAGGTTTGAAGGTGGATTACACAAGCAAGTCCTTTGAATCTCTTTTTTATGAACGGGTGCATATTCTCAGTGTTGCTTTTGATTTTTAGAGTGTGGATCACTGATTCGGAAAGGAGGACTCATGGCACGAATAGCTACAATCGTTTTGGTTTTGGGCGTGTGCATGTCAGAGACCTCGCTGGCAGGGGTGGTCTTTGAAGCTGGTGAGGTTGATAGCAGTACGGTTAAACCCGGTGCCTATGTCGAGGTCATTTACGGGAAGGGAGAGCGGGACCCGGTGTCAGGAGAGTGGGAGAAACTGGATACAGTAAAAGGATATATCAAAGCTATTGATTTGGAAACTTTGACTATTGGCGAGCGGTTTTGGAAGAAGGAGATTCTATTAGAGCGCATTCAAAAGCTGACGATTCCAGACACTGATCGCGAGATGGATAGCGCCAAAGGGATTGACTCGCCTTTCGGATCACGGACATTGCAGAAGGAGATTGTTTTAGAAGTCGGTGAGATTGATAGCAGCAGGGTTGAAGTCGGTGATTTTGTCGAGGTTATCTATGGGAAGGGCGATCCAGTATCAGGAGAGTGGGAAGGTGTAAAGAAAGTAAAAGGATATGTCAGAGCTGTTGATGCGGAGTATTTGATTGTTGGCGAACGGTTTTTGGAAGAACAGATCGCTTTGGCCCGCGTTCAAAAGATAACAATTTTAGACGCTGACCGCGGGATAGACAAACTCAGACAGCCAATGGATTCGCTTTCTGTGCGAACAAAGAACGGGCTTGGGATAAGGCTGTTGTTTGAAACTGGCTATTTTACGGGCGTTAGAACAGAATTTCTGGATCTCTACTTTGGTGGATCGATAGGTAAAAAAGGACTACCTGTGTCAGTGTCTCTTTTATTTGGTGACGCGAGACGTTGGCGACTTGCCCTGAGAGGTGCCTATCGGAAAATTCAGATATTCGGAAGATATACCCAGGCCGAACTCGCAGAGCGATTCCCTCTCGCTCCCAGGAGCGAATCCATTCGGCATAGAGATGGTGTCACCTATCGATTGGTTTCGGTGTTGCTGGCCTACCAACGAGTCGTTTACAAAAATACGCGAGGTGTCATGCTGGCGGATCTTGCAGGCGGAATAGCGTACAGGACTTCCTTTTTTAATTACGGGAGGGAGCCGGTGGAATCTCCCAGAAATTTTTTATGCTGGTCTGCGGGAGTTGCTTTTCTGATGCCTGTCCATTCGCGCGTCAGTTTGCAAGCCAGTGTGCGAAAAGATTTTTTGGTGGGGTATTTTCCAGATCCTTTTATTTCGGGCATGTCGGTGGCTATTGGACCGCTTTTAGAGTTTTAGGGATTGTCGCAGGATGAATACTGTTACTTCAATCAGAGAATATGTAATCATGAGACGATATACTCTAATTGGGCTATGCACACTGTGTATATGGCTCATGGCAGGCGAGGGGGGCGCACAGACGGTTATCAGGTCAACGGGGTACGACGTTTTATTTCGTCCTAACAGTGGTCGCACCGCTGCTTTGAGTGAGGCGGGTGTGGGATTGATCGGAAGCGGACAAGCTATTTTTTATAATCCCTCAGGACTGGCTTTTATGGAAGGTCGGGAAGCGTATCTCACGTACGTGGATTGGATTAGTGGTTCCAGGAACTACGTAGCTGGCTTTGCAGCAAATGTGTCGGGCAAAGGGACATTCGGGCTTTCTGCTGTGAATCTCGATAACAATAATGAGAATGAGAACGAATATGCCATTTCTGGGGCTTATGCGTTCAATATTACCCGTCGAATTGCAGCGGGAGCCACTGTCGAGTTTGTGCATCACGACTATTCCAACGCAGGTGAGCTATATCTTGAAGACGGTATTTTTCGTGAATATCCAGACACAACCCCGAAATATGTTCACAATTTTTTTGTTTTTGATGTAGGCGCATATTCCATGGGGCTTCAGAATCTGGTGATGGCGTTGAGTGTGCATAACTTGAGTGCAGGTGGGTTAGGCAAGCCAGAGGTATTGGAGCTTCCAGAGATCATCCGCATGGGGGTGCTCATTGATGTGGTTTCGCTGACGGGGATGAGGCCCTTGCCACATACGCTGGATCTGGTCTTGGATGTGAATACTGAGATCAATTTTGACGAGGCTGTTGAATTGAATATGGGCATGGAATATACGTATTTGTACCAGGCAGAGGGCTACTCTCTGGGTGTCTCACTGCGAGGAGGACGAAGATCCAGAGGGTCCTGGAGTTCTGCAAATCCCATCACATGGGGAGGTGGCTTGCAGTTTAAGACCACAGGTGGTCGAGGTGTGAAGGTGGATTACGCGCGCAGGTCCTTCAATTATCGCATTGAGGATCCCCGAGTGCATATCCTCAGCGTTGCTTTCAATTTTTAGAGTGCGGTTCGCTGATTCGGAGAGCAGGATAAATTTATGAAAAAAATAACCGTTATCTTTGTAACTGTAGCTCTTCTACTCAACGCGATAACTCCCCCGCTCGCCCACGCAGCCACATATCTGCAAGGCGCGGAGGGCAATGCCAATACATTGGTCCGAGATGCCTATGTGCAAGTCACCTATCGCGACCGCAACGGCCAGGAAAAAACGGAGAGGGGGTGGATTGATGCGGTTGATGAAACTTCGTTCACAATTCGCAGTGGACACTGGACCAAGAAAACCATTGCATACGCCAAAGTGCTGTCCGTGATTATGAGTGAAGAATCAACCACACTAAAGCAGATGAATGAGGTGAATCGGTTTATTGGAGAGAGAAAAAAAGAGGAAGAGTTGAAGGCCATCACGATCATGTCAGGTGGGCAGATTGATCTTTCAAAGATTAGGAAAGGTTGGTATGCCCATGTTATCTACACATCGGAAGGTGTGGAAGAGACTGTAACTGGAATAATTACCGGGCATGACTCTGTGCATATTGAGATTAGAGTGCACGAGGAGCGCGCATTGAGCATTTGGAAAACAATAGCCTATAAGGACATTGATACCCTCGTTATTTCGCAACACGCGCAGAGCATCGATGCATGGAAAAATGCAAAACAGGTCCAAAGATACTTGAAAAATAAATACAATACCAAAGTGCGTGTCCAGGCCTCTTCAATCTGGAAGAGTCAGGTGGTTGGCAGACTAGTCAAAATGACACCGGACACACTCGTTATCTCAAGAGGAGGCACATTTTTTCAAGTGCCCGTGTCTTCAATCTCCAATTTCGAAGTGAATATTGGACAGCATAGAAACACGGGGAAAGGAATGGCTATTGGCCTTGGTGTTGGAGCTGCGATTTTCTGGGCCGTATATGCACGTCTTGATCTTGACTACCCTGACTCTACGGAGGGCCTGGCATTACTATATGTTTTAGGATACATATCTATACCTATTTGTGTTCTCTCCACTCTCATTGGTGCTACAATAAAAACCGATAAATGGGTCGAGGTGCCGCCTCAACGCCTCAATCTGAGCGTTGCACCCACATCTACAAAAGGGCTTCGCGCTGCGCTCACGTTTAATTTTTAATTGCGGTTGGTAAAGAATAAATCTCTACAAAAAAGGCGACCTATCACGGTCCCCTAAAAATAATTCTCAGTATCTCGGACTTTACACACGCTGTTTGGCGGGTCGTGCAGGTGCGCCCATCAACATGCCTTCTGCACTGATGTCTTCGTCAATATCCGGCCAGTGAACACCCTGACCGTCGCCGATAAATTCATAGTTTTCACGCTGAGCAGGCGTTGCATCTGCAAGTCGCCAGGACCAAACGAGCGGTACACTGATTGTCCGACCATCCACCAAATCAGCGATGATCAATTCCTCGGTGATCTCGATGGCTTTGATGCGAGGTTCCGTATTATTCACAGTGTTCACGCCAGGCCTCCAAAATTGTCACGTAGTTCGATATTCAAGGTCATACCCCAAAAAAGATTTATTTTTTATCTCCTGAAGCCAATACGCGGAATCCATATCGCTGAAAGATCGCAGCCGCTGTGTCTGATTGAAAGAAGTGCATGGCGGCTTCGACTTTTGGTGTGTGTCGGCCTTTTACGATGGCGATTGGATATACAATGGGTGTGCTCAATAGGGAATCGGGCAGTGTGGCTATTATTTCGACACCAGCGCTGATTGTCGCGTCTGTGGCATAGACAATGCCGGCTGCACATTCTCCGCGGGCGACCAGTGTGAGTGCGCCGCGCACGTCCATTGCCGGGGCGATGCGGTTTTTGAGCAGGGGCCACCAGCCCAATTTTTTCAGGGCTTCTACAGCGTAGATGCCCGCAGGCACATGAGAGGGGTCGCCCAGGGCTAATTGTCCATCGAATGCGTTGGGGAAGTCAAAGTCTGCGTGGGGTTCGATATTGAATTTTTCATTTTTAGGGGAGATGATTACGAGCGCGTTGCCCAGCAGGTTGATTCGGGTATTGGGTTCGAGCAATTTTTCCGTTGCTAAAAAATCCATCCATTTTACATTAGCTGAGAAATATATATCCGCAGGCGCCCCCAGGGCTATCTGTTTGGCGAGGATCGAAGAACCGGCAAAAGACATTCGCAACGATATGCCCTGTTTTTCTGCGGTTTTGGAGAGGTCCTGCAGTGCGCTCGTCAAGCTGGCTGCGGCATATACGGTGACGGGTTCGGCAAGGGCGATTCCGCGCGTTGAGAGGCTGGTTGTGATGAAGATGTAGATGAATAGTTTTTTCATGGGATAAGGAGAATAGTATGTCCGATTTTTGGGTTCAAGATGGCGAGACGATGTTGTTTATTGGCGATAGTATTACGGATTGTGGTCGGCGTGCGGCTGAGGCGCCGCTGGGCAATGGGTATGTGCGGGCGTTTACAGAGATTGTGACGGCGCAGTTTCCCGAGCGAAAGATCGCGTATATCAATAGGGGAATAGGCGGCAATCGCGTGACGCATTTGCACGAGCGCTGGGGAGAAGACGTGATTGATCACGCGCCGGATAAGTTGTCGATTAAGATCGGGATTAATGATTTGCACAGCGTTTTGCGAGAGGCGGAGGATGCGGTTCCGCCCGCGCGATTTGAAGAATTGTACGATGCGATTTTGGATGCGACACAACGGGAGATTGGGTGTCCTATTGTGCTGATTACGCCATTTTATATTTCCACGGATACATCCGGACAGACATTCCAGAGCGAGGTTATGGCGTTGATTCCGGAGTATATCGGCATTGTGGAGAAGATGAGCGAGAAGTACGGGACAAAGCTGTTGCGTTTGCACGATCTTTTCCAGGCGCATTTGAAATATAGAGGTTCAGAAACTTTTTGTCCAGAGCCTGTGCATCCCAATCGGACAGGGCATTTTATTATTGCGGATGCGTTGTTTAAGATGCTGTGTGAGGCGTGAGAGGCATACCATATCGGCTTTCTTCAATTGGAGGCATATCAATGGACAAGCTCAAAATTGCACATATCGGCACGGGGAATCGAGGGGCAAATGTGTATCTTCCGCTCATCGCTAAATTGAAGGACGACCTTGAACTGGTCGCTGTTTGCGATGTAAGCGAAGATTCTGTCAAGGCGCAGGGCGCAAAGTATAACGTTGCTGCATATACAGACACCGCTGAGATGCTGGAAAAAGAGAAGCCAGATATCTGCTCCATCGTTATTACCCCGAGCAATAATCATATCCCGGGGCTGTTGTGCTCTGAACACGGCGTGAGTTACTGCACCGAGACGCCGATTGACACAGACCTCGGCTGGGCGGATGAGATGATGGAGTCCGCAAAGCAAAATGGGACGAAGATTGAGGTCAATGAAAACTATTATCGCGTGCCATCGGAACGGATTAAACGCGAGATGATTCTGGCGGGTGTATTCGGTAAAATCAATGTTGCCTACAACGAATTTCGCGGACACGGGTATCACGGGATTGGCTTGATTCGCAGTTACGTCGGGTTTGATAACGAACCTCTGCGCGTGTTCGGTGTTCGAAAGAGCTTTGCAGTGCAGGAGCACATCTGGCGGCGGGGTCAGCCGACACGCGACTCAGAGGATTGGCAGCAAGGCGTCATCGAATTTGCCGATGGCGCGGTCGGGGTATTCCATTTTAGCAGTTTGTCTTATGGTTCGCCGCTTCGCGGTTTCAACGGCACGAAGTTCTACGCCGAGCGTGGGATGTGCTTCCGCGATGAAGCGGTCATTCTGAATGACACTGCCGATGAGCAGCGCAAAATCACGATCACCCGCAAAACCAACGATGTCGATGGGTTTGAGACCCTCGCCGCTCTTGTGGCGGATACAACGCCGGAGGTGGTGTGGGAAAATCCGTTGCAAAATTATCCGCTCAGTGATGGCGAAATTACTGTCGCGTCAGAGTTGATGAGTATCGCAAATGCCGTTCGCAACGATACCGAGCCTGAATATGGGGCTTATAACGGTCGCAAGGACCGGGAGATTGACGTGGCGATGGCGAGATCGTGGGCAAATGATGGTGAGCCTGTGGCGTTCCCATTTGAATACGAGCGGCGATAAAGTCAGGTCAGCTTTTTCAGCCGTTCTGCTGCTTCGTTCAAGCTATCGAGGGTGCGGCAGAAGGCAAATCGCAAGTACCGGTCGCCGTCGTTGCCCGTTGCGTAGAAGTTGTCGCCGGGCACGGGGGTGACGCCGATTTTCCGGGTCATGTACAGGGCGGCATCGGTTGGATTCATGCCGCATAAGGTGGGGACGGAGCGGTAATCGGCAAAGAGGTAGTAGGAGCCGTCGGGTGGGGTGATTTTGAATCCGGTGGATTGGAGGGCTTTGAGGAGCAGGTTGCGTTTTTGTAAGAATGGTTTATGAATATTTTTGAAGATGGCGTCGGGCAATTGCAACAGGTGCTCGGCGCCTTTTTGCAATGGGGTGGGGGCCTGGACGACGAGGGTGTCGTGAACAGCGCGAATTTTCGGGGTGTGTTGTTCGGGCGATATGACCCAGCCGACGCGCCAGCCGCTGGCGTTGGCGGTTTTGGTGATGGCGTTGACGACGATGGTGCGCTCGGCCATGCCGGCGAGTGTTGCAGGGCAGATGTGGACGCAATCGCCGTAGAGGATGTGTTCGTAGATTTCGTCGGTGATTAAAAATAGGTCGTGTTTGCAACAGAAGTCTGCGATGAAGGCGAGTTCTGATTCGGAGAAGACTTTGCCCGTGGGGTTGTGTGGCGTGTTGAGGATGAGTGCGCGCGTGCGTTTTGCCGCGGCGGTCCATTCGTCTTTGTCGAGTGCCCAGCCACCGCTTTTTTCGCGCAGGGTGACATATTCGCAGTGCAGCCCAAACAGGCTGGCCTGGTTGGGATACATTTCGTGAAAGGGTTGTAAGACGATGACGCCATCGCCGGGATTGCACAGGGCGCGAAGTGTTGAGGAGAGTCCTTCGGTCGCGCCTGCGGTGACGGTGATTTGCGTTTCGGGGTTGGGACGAAAGGCGTAGAATCGCCGGGTGTAGTCTGCAATGGCTTTCCGAAGTTCGGGCAATCCGTAGGGGAAGGAATACTGGTTGTAGCGGTCGTGCTGGGGTTGGAGGATGGCGCAGAGGTCTTTGAGGGAACGGTTATCGTTCTCCTCGTTGCGCGCGAGGAGGTCGCGCAGGGTGAGTGCGTGCAATTGCTCGGCGCCTTCATCTGAGCCGCCCAGAATGGCGGCGATGCCAGCCCAGGCGAGGTCGTAGAGTACGGGTTCGTCTGTGATCCCTTGAGAGAGGTTTACGGCATTGTGCTCAAGGGATAGGCGGGTCATGCGCCGGATGACGGATTCTTGTGGGGAAGAGAACATAAGTAAGCGAATAGACGGAGCGGGGTACAACTGGCCGCTTCACAGGCCAGTTCATAGACGAATAGACGAAACGAGGTACAACTGCGCCAGCAGTTCATTAGCCGTTTATCTACACAATGTAGGGGCGGTGCCCCCGTGCCCGCCCGTTAGTTGGCCCTTATCCCAGCAATTTCTGTTCCCATGCTTTTATGTATTCTTCGGGCGATAGTTGGCTGTCCGGTGCGCTTTGATGTTTGTCGTACATGTCTTCTGCTTGTGCTGCTATGACCTCTGGATCTTCGGGGATTTCGCCCTGGTCGCCGTAGGTTTCGATCCAGTTGTCGAGGCGCGCGCGAAGGTCGTTGAGCGCGTTCTGATGGTCTGGTGACTCTGCGAGGTTTTCGACTTCGTGGGGGTCGGCTTGCAGGTCGTAGAGTTCTTCGTAAGGGCGATAGGGCGCGAGGAATTTTGCCTGTGCTTCGGTGAGTTTGCCTTCTTTGCCGAGCAGGGGCAGGAGTGTCCAGAGGGGGTATTGCTGGTATTTGTAGCGGTTGAATTGCATGTAGGGGCGGTCGGGGTGATAGTTGCGTATGTATTTGTAGTTTTTGGTGCGTACGCAGCGGATGCGATCTACTGTGCCGTCACATCGGTCGCGTGCTGAGAAGACTTCGGTGCGGGATTTTGCATCGGGACCGAGGAAGATGTTGCCCTCCATTTCCGGGGGAATGTCTAAGCCCGCGAGCGAGAGTGCGGTGGGTGCGAGGTCTATGCCGCTGACGAGTTCGTCGCTTACGACGCCTGCGTCGATGTGCCCGGGCCAGCGCACAATGCAGGGTATGCGAATGCCGCCGTCGTAGAGGAATTGTTTGTCGCGGATATGCGCGCGTCCGTGATCGGCGATGAGGAAGACGATGGTGTTGTCGGCGACCCCTTCGTCTTCGAGGCGCTGGAGTACCTCGCCGACTTTGCGGTCAAAGACCTGAGCACTTTCGAGATACATGGCCCAATCTTTTCTGATGAGGGGGTGATCGGGATAATAAGGCGGGATCTCTACGGCGTCGGGATCGACGGGGTTTTGCGGGTCGGGCGTGAAGTTGCGATGGGTGTCTGTGATGTTGTTCTGGGCGTAAAAGGGCTGGTCCCCGGCGCGCTGAGTCCAGTCGATGCCGTCAAAGACGCCGTTGCGCTGGAAGTTGAAGTCGGTTTTGCCGGGTTTGTCAAAGGGCGGTCCCGGGCTGTTGCAGGTGTAATATCCCGCATCGCGGAAGTAGTCGGTGATGAGGCGAATGTGTTCGGGCAATGGGGTGTCGCGCTTGCTGCGGTGGTTGTGCGCGCCAAAACTGGTTTGATAGCGGCCGGTGATGATGGCCGATCTGCTTGGGGAACATACCGGGCAGGTGACAAACGCATTTGTAAATAGTGTGCCTTCCGAAGCGAGTTTGTCGATGTTGGGTGTTTGCACGGCTGGCGTGCCATAGCAGGCGAGGTTGGGATAGAGGTCTTCGCCGTAGATCCAGAGGATATTGGGTTTATCGGGCATAGTGAGAGATCTTTCTGTGTGTGGTTTGAGCTGTCGTGCAATGTTGTAGGGGCAGGCCCCTGTGCCTGCCCGTTGGTCTATTCGTCTTTATCGCGCGCCACATGCTTGCAAGGATGCTTGCATGTGTCCGCGGGTTTCCGCGCCGATGATGCAACATTGTTCCAGGCTGTATCCTTGTGCTCTTGTGCCGATGACTTCGAGATTGACGGGTCCGTCGTAACCGTTTTCGTGCAGGACGCGGATATAACCGACGAGGTCGATGTCGCCGCGGCCATTGGCCTGGTTTGCAGGGTCACCGGGACCGCGTTCTCGGCCTTTGCAGTCGCGGATGTGGACGTGTTTGACGCGCGAGACGACGGCTGCGATGGCTTCAACTGGATTTTCGTTTGCGCGGTGAATATGCGAGGGGTCCATGTCAATGCCAAAGGCGGGAGATGAGATGGCTTCCATCGCCCGCAGGGTGGTTGGGGTGTTGTAGATGGCTGCACCCACATGGGCTTTGACGCAGAGGGTTACGCCGTATGTTTCGGCTCTGTTGGCGAGGTTGCCGAGGGAGTCGATGCTTTGCTGGAAGGTTTCTTCGTCGTCTGATTTTCCACCCGGACCGCAATTGACGACGGGGATACCGGCTTCGTTTGCAGCTTGAAATGCTTTTTCCATGGTGTCGGGATCTTGCCTGGGTTGTTCCATGGCGAGGAGTTCGAGGCCGTATTCACGTCCCAGACGCTTGGCTTCCCGGGCTGTTTCGCGCCAGTTGTCGAGGACGAGGTGCTGGCTCATGCCGCCAATTGCCGAGACTTCTATGCCGTCGTATCCTGCCATGGCGGTGTACTTAAAAGCGGTTTCCATGTCCCACGCGCCAAAAAGAACAGAGTTGAGTCCGAGTTTCATGTTTCCTCCTGTAAGGGGTTTATTGGTTCTGCATCGCTGGCAGATCTGTGCGCGATCCTCGTACGTCTATCGCTTCTTTGGAGAGCCGAGCCTGGGGTGATTCACCATTTAAGATTCGTTCAAAATCATCGCCGATGACTTCGGCGACTTGCAAGTTCGCGTCTCGCGTACGTCCGGCAATGTGGGGTGTGTGTACCACATTGTTCCGATTGCGCAATAAGTCGTCTGTGGGCACTGGTTCGTTGTCATATACGTCAAATGCACCGGCGAGTTCGTTGGCGATAATGCGTTCCCGCAATGCGTCCATATCGACGGCATGTGCGCGGGTGGTGATTACGATTAGGCTGCCTTTGCGCAATCGATAGATGCGTTCCCGCGATAGGATTTTTCTGGCAGATGGCGTTGGTGGTATGGTGACGACGACTATCTCGCATTCATCTACGAGGGTGTCCATTTCCACGCCTTCTACGCCGAGTTCATCCAATCGCGATTTTGGAATAAATGGATCGTAGCCCAGCACGCGCGAGCCGAGTGTATTGCACCACGATGCCATCCGTCCGCCGATTTGTCCCAGTCCCATGACGCCGACGGTTTTTGTTCCCAATGTGCCGTTGACGAAATCTGGATTGTCGCAAAATTGCACGTATTCAAAATTCCACAGGCGTTCCCCCGATGCCATGCGCTTGTGCCATTGCGGTATCATGCGCAGGGCATTTAATGTCAGGGCGAGTGTGATTTCTGCGACAGATGCCGCCCACGCGCGCGTGCCATCAATGATGGGGATGTCGCGTTCGAACATGCCATCGACCGGAAGAGAGCGATGGCCCCAATTATCCAACACGCCCCCCACGGCTTTCAATTCGGGCGCGCGTGCCAAACACGAGTTTGTCAACTGTCCGCCGAATAGCGCGATGGCGGATATATGCGATAAATCCGTCAATTCCGAAAGAGGTGATCCGCGTTCTACCTGTACCACGCGCACTTCATCTATTTCATTCAGCCGCGCCATCAGTGCCTCTGGCACAAACGGCCATGACCGTTCCAGATTTTCTGTCCGAGCAAACAGAATCGCCATTGTCCATCCTTTCTATTGACTATAAAAAATAACATAGAGCGACAAGATAATGCGTCTTGCCTGGACAAACAAGAACCAAAAAATGCGGATGTATTGTGGGAGGGGAAGGAGGCGGGGTGAGACGGGAAACGAGTTCGCCCAGCACCGGGCGAACTCGCAGTTTTCATAGCCTACGGCGCGAGCATCAGGGCGATGCCGTGTGGATTGACCAATCCGGAGGTGACGAGGGCTTCGGGACTGGAGCCGTCGAGGTTGGCACGCCAGATTTTACCGTTATCGACGTTACCGGTGCCAGCATCTACCCAGTACATCTTTGAGGGATCGCTTGTCAGGTCCAGAGCAATATCGCGCGGAGCGGTGGCCGGGCCAGCGAGTGACTGCCCGCCGAATGTTCTGGTGTTGAGGATATCTTCTGGTTCGGTGCCGTCGAGGTTGGCACGTCGGATTCTATCTCTACTGATGTCTGTCCAATACATTTTACCCCCGGTCACATCCAGAGCAATGCCTCTTGGAACCCGCAAGAAGTTTTCGTAGGTGAGAAGGGTTTCAACATTGGATCCGTCGAGGTTGGCGCGCTGGATTTTATCATCCTGTGGTGCGTCGGGGCCACCTGTGCCGGAATCCGTCCAGTACATTTTGCCCCCAGTTGTATCCAGAGCGATGCTCTGTGGAGTAATCAATCCGGTGGTGACAAGGGCTTCGGGACTGGAGCCATCGAGGTTGGCGCGCCAGATTTTACCGTCATTGACGTTGGCCGTGCCTGCATCTACCCAGTACATCTTTGGGGGATCGCTTGTCAGGTCTAGGGCAACATCGCGCGGGGTGGTGGCCGGGCCGGCGAGTGACTGCCCGCCGAATGTTCTGGTATTGAGAATATCTTCTACGCCAGAGCCATCGAGGTTGGCGCGCCGGATTCTATCTCTGGTGGTATCTGTCCAGTACATCTTGCCCCCGGCCACATCCAAATCAATGCCCATTGGAAGCCGCAAGAAATTTTCGTATGTGACGAGGGTTTCAACATTGGATCCGTCGAGGTTGGCACTCTGGATTTTATCATCTTCCATAGGGGTAGGGTTACCTGTGCCGGAGTCTGTCCAGTATATCTTGCCCATAGCCTTAGGCACTTCTTTGCCAAATTGTCCGACGAATATTAGAAAATCGCCAAACGCAACCTCGCCATCGCCATCCAGATCGAATTGGGCTTCATACCTCTCATCGCCCTGACGCGCTCCGAAATTGCCGACAAAGAGCAAAAAGTCGGAAAAATCGACAACACCGCTTCCATCGAAGTCTGGATTACCTGATTGTGACCCAATCCTGGCCTGAAGCGGCTGAGATAGCAGGCCGATGGATAAAATTGCAAGGATTAATAGACGCATGGTTTCCTCCCTCTTGTTAGAATTTTAGTATTCTTATTAGATATTATAAGACATGATAACATGACAGACAGAAATTTGCTAAATAAAAACAATCATGATGCCCGAACTTAAGGAAAGATGCTAAAATCCCTGTACATTTGGCTGTACATAAATTTTTTGACTTATGTGTTTTGCGTATTATCATGCGTTTATATATAAACCACAACTCATCAGGAGATTTGGCTATGAGTAGCAAAGTTGCAATTGTCACTGGCGCGGGCAGCGGGATTGGGAAATA
>JAPPIE010000400.1 GCA_028874765.1 Gemmatimonadota bacterium | reverse complement strand
CGATTTGAGGGGCGGTTGCGCGTTCGTGTATCATGCCGCTGAGCAATGCGAGTTGCTCGGCGCGATGCCCAGCTCCGCCTTTGGGCATGTAGGTCTGTTTGTCCCAGCCCAATACACTGGCGCAGGATCCCAATAGGGAGATTTGTTTTATTTCTGCGATCAATTTCTGATATGTGGATTTGACATCGGCCATTTTTGCTCCTCGTTTGTCATTGCAGGGGTTAGTGGTCAGGAAATCGTGCGTTGTAGGGGCGAGGCATGCCTCGCCCGTCATTGCGGCATGTATTGTAGCCGCGATCCAGGTGATGGTTTTTCAATGCGATGCATGCACAGCAAAATCTACGTGCCTTCCATGCACTCGTCAAGCGCAAACACGGTACTTCAAGTATCCGTCGCGCCTCTGGTCTCAAAAGCCGAAAATTTGAGCGCACAATCAGAAAAGCACTTGAAAGAAGACGCAATTCTGAGTATGCTTTGTGGAAGCCGGTCAGAGTAAACAATGTGAGGACTTTATGGCACGCGATGTTATCCAGAATCTTGTCGATGCGTTTTCGACAGAACCCGTGTGTGTGGCTGATGCGCTGTCGGATGGGCGGTTTTTTTTGGATGAGAAATACGATGCCCTTTCCCGGCGGCTCGGTGAGGTGTTCTGGTTGCCGGTGTCACATGCTTATGTCGTGTTTTGTTATGCGTATAGCGCGCTGTTTGGGATTCCCGATTTTACGCGTGAAGCCTTGGCGCGGCAGCCAGACCGGTTTTCGCAAAAGCGGTTGGCGCTGACGATTCGCTCGACGAGTGGTTTTGTACTCGATGGCTTTGGATATGACCGCCGCACGGATCGGTATCGCAAAGATATTTATTGGCCCGGTCCGGTTATTCGCAGTGTGCATGTGGAGAGTCCCAGGCACAATAAGGCGCGGATTTCCAATCCGGCAATGGCGTATTTTGGATACCATCTTATCCGCGCGGCAGAGTGGCTTTCTGTACATCGCGAGGATGCAGATTTTGCCAGAGAACGTCGGCGGCACTACGATTTTGTTGGTGACTTTTTCCGCACGGCTGATTATCCTTTCCCCGTGAATCGACGCGAGGCGAAGGAATTTTCGAGGCAGGTCGATGGGTTGCTCGCCGGGGATGACTGTGCGGATTGCTGGGACAACATCCGGCATGCGGCAAGAGATCTGGATGTGGATCTCGATCTCGAAGATCTCGCGTCTTTTTTGCCCAGACGTACGGGTGCGTTTTTTAGACAGGTTGTTTTTTAATTCAGTATAATAGGAGGCAGGATATGTCGAAGAGCCTCTTTAACAAGGTCGCTCATTCTTTTTTCACTCTTTTTAAAAGGAGACGTCACATGGCCCGGATAGAAATTGAATATTGTGCATCTTGAGGCTATGAACCACAATCCGTCGGGATGACGGATCAAATTGTCAATGCGTTTAAGCAGGATATCGAAGCTATTACCCTTATTCCGTCCAGCGGTGGTCGCTTTGAAGTTACGGTTGATGGCGAACTGGTGTTCTCCAAACTCAAGGAGAAGCGCTTTCCGGAATACGAGGAGATTCAACCGCATATTCAAAGTCGGATTTCGTGAATTGGGGATGCTGAAAATAAATGAGCCGGGGTAAGAAAAGCTCCGGCTCAAAGGAGGCTTTTATGAGCGATCTCAATGTCGGCATTGTTGGACTCGGCTGGGTAGCTGGGGCGCATATTGATACGTTTAAGGCGGTCAATGGTGCAAATGTCACGGCGATATGTTCTCGCCGGGATCACAACGAAGATGATCTTGCAGCAGAATACGGCACGCCTTTGAAGGCGTATAAGAATTACGATGAGATGATCGCAGATCCCGATATTCATATTATCGATATTTGTACGCCACACAAATTTCACGCGGATCAGGCGGTTGCGGCTGCCGAGGCGGGCAAACACCTGCTTATCGAAAAACCGATATGTCTGTCTTATGAGGACCTCAAACGGGTGCGCGATGCGATTGTAGCAGCCGGGGTGCAATCCTGTGTGTGTTTTGAGTGTCGCTTTAGCGCGCACTTTTCTATGATCCGCTCGATTATTGACGAGGGGTTGCTCGGCGAATTGCACTATGGCGAGGTTGATTACTACCACGGCATTGGTCCCTGGTATGGTCAATTTGAATGGAATGTGAAGAAGGATTTTGCCGGGTCGAGTTTGCTCACTGCGGGATGTCACGCTCTGGATGCGTGTCTATTCTTTATGGATGGCGATGTGGAGGAAGTGACCAGCCTGGCTACGAGATCGAAATCCGATATTTTTGAACCTTATGAATACGATACGACCACGGTTTCTCTTCTCAAATTTGCCAATGGGAATGCGGCAAAGGTGACTTCGTGTGTCGATTGCTTGCAGCCCTATTATTTTCATATTCATCTCGTGGGTTCCGAAGGTAGTTTGCTGGACAATCGGATCTATTCGCACAAGTTGCACGGCATGAGCAAAGAGAGGTGGAGTACGCTGGAGACGTCGCTGATTGACTCTGGGGATGTGGCAGATCATCCCTATGAGCCGCAGTTCCAGGCGTTTGTGGATGGTATCAATGCGAATGAGCCGATGCCGCGCACGAATTTTGATATTGCTTTTGAGACCCATCGCGTCAATTTTGCCGCTGATCTTTCGGCGTCGGAGGGCCGCACGGTCCAGCTTTCGGAATTTGAGTGAGGGGACGATGAGGATCGCAGAAACCCACTCGCGAGGATAGCGGGTGGGTTTTTTTTATTTTTGCGAGAGATTAAAGAGCAGGATGCCGCTTGCGACTGCAATGTTGAGCGATTCAACAGGGGCGGCCATGGGTATGGTGACGGTGTGATCGGATAGGGCGAGGAGGGCGGGGTCAATGCCAAAGGCTTCGTTGCCGAGGAGGAGGGCAACGGGTTTTTGGGGTTGGAGTTTGTGGAAGGAGATGCCGCTGGTGTGTGCTGCGATGATCTGGATGTTGCGCTGGCGGAGTTGGTGTAACAGGGCGGGTCCGTCCTGGAGGGGGAAGACGGGCATGCGAAAGATGGCGCCCATGGTGGCGCGCACGACTTTGGGGTTATAGACTTCGACCGATCCGCGGGTGAGAAAGATGCCTTTGCATCCGGCTGCTTCGGCTGTTCGCATGATGACGCCCAGATTGCCGGGGTCGGAGACGCGGTCGAGGATGAGGAATGGACCATTGGTGTTGAGGACGGCTTTGCTATTCCAGGTCGGCATTGATACCACGCCGAGTACGCCTTGCGGTGTGTCTGTATCTGACATGTGTTTGAAGGCGCGCCAGTCGGTTTGCTGGATGGGGATGCGTTGCGTGAGAGTCGCCTGGTAGAGGTTTTCGAGGCGCGTGTTGCGGGCGATGCTTTCGCGGCAGAAGATGAGTTGTTCGAGGGTGTCACTGCTTTTGAGTGCTTCTTCGCAGAGGCGAATGCCCTCTATGAGGTATTTTTGTTCTGCCTGACGCATTTTGCGGCGTTTCAGGTTTAGAATTTTTTTGGCGTTTTTGATGGCCATGGGCTAAGAGGTGTTGTCTTTGGTGATGGCGGCGCGCAGTTCGCGCAGTTCTTCCCAGATCGCTTTTTCGCGTTTGGACAGGCTCAAAAAGTAGAGCAAGATGGCGATCCATATGATGATGTACGCCGCAGTCATGTATTCGAGGTGTTGCATAAATGCCTCCGTAGAAAAGTTATATTTCGGCTTTGAGCGATTCGAGTTCGTCCCGCGCTTTTGCGAGCGATACGCGTTTGAAGAGCAGGGCAAAAAAGAGCGCGAAGAAGGTGATGACGCAAAAGAAGAAAGCGATTTTCATGTCGGGCGGCAGGCTGATTTCTTCGCCGCGTACCACTTCGGGGTGGTGTGTGCGCCACAGTTTGGTGGCGTAGTGGATGAAGGGTACGTTGAGGAAGCCGATTATGCCGAGGACTGCGCGAAAGCGCGCACTTTGAACCGGATCTTCGAGGTAGGCGCGCAATATGTGATACGCCGCGAGAATGAGCCAGAGTATGAGTGTGAGTGTGAGTTGCGCATCCCAGACCCACCACGCGCCCCAGATGGGTTTTGCCCAGATCGCACCTGTGATTAAGACCAGGGTGCCAAAGAGCAGGCTCACTTCGGCTGAACACGCTGCCCACAGGTCACAGTTTTTGTCGCGTTTCCAGAGATAGAAGACGCTAAAGACGAAGCAGAGAAAGCTGCCCAGGAACATTGAGAAAGCAGATGGGACGTGGTAGTAGAAGATTTTTTGTGCCAGTCCCATTTCTTTTTCTATTCCGGCGTAAACGAATACCAGATAGGGCGCAATGGATAGGCATAAGAGCGCGAGAATGCCAAAGACAAATGGAAGGATGTAGGGTTTTTGGGGCATTGTCAATCCTCCAGGACATATTCGAATAAGAGCAGGCAGGCAGCGATGTAGAGCGCGACAAAAGCACTGCTGAGGACGAGCCAGTCTGTGATTTCACTGCCTTCGAGAACTGCGCGAAAGGATTCGATGGCCGCGAGAAGTGCCGGGATGAATATGGGCAGTGTGAGCAGGGGCAAGAAGGCTTCTCGCAATCGGGTGTTGAGCGACATGGCAGAGAAGAGGGTGCCAATGGCTGCAAGACCGAGGGTGCCCAGCAAGATGGGCAGGATTAGACGCGGGAGTGCCTGTGCGATTTGCAGGTTGAGAAAGATGACGAGGATGGGCAAGATGAGTGTCTGGAGTATGAGCATGGTGAGGGTGTTGCCCAGCATCTTGCCAAGGAAGATCGCTCCCGGGTCCGCGGGTGTGAGGCGCAATCCCATCATGCAGTCGTTTTGTGTTTCGATGGCATAAGATCGGCTGAGGCCCAGCAGTCCTGCAAAAGCTGTGGCGATCCAGAAGATGCCGGGGGCGACGGTTTTTATGATTGGCGATCCGGGTT
>JAPPIE010000084.1 GCA_028874765.1 Gemmatimonadota bacterium | reverse complement strand
ACCGCAACGTCATCGCCAGCGTTTCCTGCGGCAAAACATCAACGCGACGCACGCGACCATTTACATTGAGAGAAATGAGCCGCTCAACCGCGCCCGGCGCACTACCCATATCGCCCGCACAGCCTCCAAACACATATCCCATCGCAGAAATAGACGCGCCAGTGGCAATAATCCCTTTAATAAAGTCGCGTCTCGACATCCCCGCCCGCCCCATTGCCGCATCATCCGAAAAAGCGACCTCGTGGGAGAAATTTGTATTCATAAGACCTCCTCGTAATCTCTTTAATTACTGGTTTTGTATTCTCTTCGATCCTCCAACACCCGATCAACCCCACGCATCCACGATAGGTCTCTTCCAATAACGAGTTCTGTCATTGCCGCATGGTGTGTATTCTTCATGGGTATAGGCTTAGCCATGAAACGATGCTTTCGCGCAAGATTTTTAACTTCTTCAGCATTGTCATAAGTCATTATAAAGTCGCCTTTTAACTTGCCACAGGCTGCAAAAAGAGCTTCGTGATCCAATTCAAAGTGCGTATAAAGACGACTGCCTGCCTTCTTGCCACCAGCAGTATAAGGGGGATCAATAAAGAATACCACCTCTTTATTGTCTTTATATCGTTCTAATACATTAAATGCATCACCATACTCGAAACGCAATTTATCTCGCATCAGGTTAATAGCTCGCAGACGCTTAGCAAGCGTGGTGGGATACCAGCGTGAAAGAACACCTTTTCCCGATTCGCCATTCTTCAGAAACCCAGCTCCTGCCGCCAAAATTCCACTGTGAAATGTGCGGTTTTTTATGATAGTTTGAAATGCTTTTTCTTTGGTTAATTTTCTATGGATATTGATCTCGGTAATGGCGTTTTCCCTCGACATTTCAAAGTTTAGTATTCTCTTCGCAAGCCATTCTGCTTCACCATCAATAATCGTTTGCCATACAGCCGCGACATCCTCATCGAGTTCAACCATCAACGCAGTTTCGACCAGGTTCTCAAAAATTGATGTTAAAGAGATAATACCGCCTCCAGCAAAAGGTTCAATTAGGAGTCTAGGGCGTTTTGGTTGTGAGATGAGCCATTCTCGAAGACGAGGCACAAACCATGTCTTACCACCGGGATACCGAAATGGACTGCGCTGAGGAACCGAGGCGACGTTAACAGCCTTTAAGGGTTCTTCTTTGTCACTAAACAGCAATTTTTGCATGTGATTAGCCTTCAAATGGATTTTCAACAATTTTATTCGTTGGTGGCAATTCCTGTTTCTCATCTACCTTTGACTGAAGTAAGTTCATGAAATCTTCAATTCTCCCAACTTTTGGACGGGTTATCGCGTTCAAAGCCTCTGAGAATTTTGTATAAACGACTTTGGTCCTTGTTAACTGGTATCGGGTGGCATTAGCATCAAGAACAAGATCGTAAACAAGCCAGGCGACTTCAGCCTCAGATTTTGGCACCTCTGTGAGATCAGGGAGGGTGTTATAGAAAGCACTGTCCAAAGCCACCGCCATTTTCTTATTCCAGGCCTGAAGAATACCTCCCTTAAACATAAGTTGAGGGGCTAAACGCTTTCGAGAGGATGAGTGGAAATCGGGACGAGGGTAATTAGGTTGATGCGTCCAGTCCATTGCGGCATTCGCCTCGCAATCCGACATGTAATGGGTAAATGGATTTCTTACATTTCCAGAAATATAAACAGCCTGAATCTCTAAAGAGCCAAAGTCATACACTCTTCCATCGCGGTCATAAGCAACCAACACCACATCAATATTTCCGGCAGACTTACCATCAAAATCGGTCAGTCTTACTTCGGTCAATGAAGTCCAGATCGCTCCTTCAGAAAAAAAGAAATCCGCGGCATCATCAGCGACAAGCCAATCTTCTCGAAATCGGACAGGACAGGTGATGACTGCGCCCTCTCTGTTGTAAATACTACAGACTCCGAGGGGATCCTTTGCCTTATCCTTAGTGCAATTGGGGATTTGATTATTGAAAGGGCAGAGTTTGTTTCTCCGATAGCGTATTGCTTTCGGGCTAAAATCTGTTGGCAAATGACCGAATACTTCTGCTAATGGCTGATTCTCTTTTTGCATACTTTTCCTTCATCGATAGACCATTGTCAAATCCACATCAAACATATAGATAGAAAAAAACAGCCTGTCAACAGAAAAGCCGGTGAATCTCAGATGATATATAACTCAGGAATCGCCAACACTCACTTTTTCCTCCGCCTCGATTAGCGCGGCCATATCTATACGTCCCGCATTGTGTGGGGGTTGCATAATAGCCTGCTGAAGCGGTGTCAGTTCATCCATAAATGGCGCGTATTTCGCGGGATCATTGCCACTGGGCGGGTTGACATACCCCCCTGCGGCATAGCGATACAATAGAGTCCGGCGCTCGTGATCCGCAGTCCACGGCATTGCGCCATGTGTCAGTGCCTCGGTAAAAATGACCGCAGTACCCGCCTTCATGGGAATATGTTTAAAACACCCCAAATCCCGCTCCATTCGACGCACATCCACCGGGCATTCAAAATTTGCCTTATGACTGCCGGGAATACATACAAACCCACCATCGCCGGGATTGACATCGGCAAGCTGATAACACACGGCAATCAGATTATTCCACATCTTCCCATCTTTGCAAAAATACATATGTCCGCCTAAAAAACCGCCCCCACCGTGGAGCAAATGTCCTTCTGCGCCTTTGGTCATGCTAATCCCATTGGCATTGCCATAGCGAAACCCATTGCCTATCATATCGAGCATATAGTTCATCGTTGGCAAATGGGATAGCAAATCGCGGAAGGGTTGGCACCACGGTTTTGGCCATCTCAGAATACTCCCGATATCCCCTCGCCCATGTGATCCTTCCAGTGCGATAGAAACCTCGCCGCCATGTCTGCCCACACCGCCCGACAACCTATCCTCTCCCTCTCGAATCCGTATTCTGTCTCGATTGTGATCAATCGCCTCATTGAGGGCTGCGACCTGATCGGCAGACAAAATATCCTCCACGACCAGATATCCATTCACATCAAAAAAATACTTCTCATAAATGTCCATAACAACCTCCTTAAACGAATAGACGAATAGACGAATAGACGAATCAACGAACCCCGCCCGTCCTCCCAAAATCAGTATGTAATTTCCTGAATGGGTCTGGCAACGACCCGTTGTACCCCGCCCACGCTCTTTATTGTATTAAAACCATAAATTTTAAGTTGAAAACTTCTGGCCTTCGCCCTATTTTGCCCCGTCATTAAAACGCTTTACACTGGAGGATTCATGTTTGGTTTGCACATCTACGACGTGCTCACACTCGGCGTTTATCTCGTGGGCATCACCACCATCGGTCTCATTTCATCTCGCGGAGTCAAAGGCACACTCGATTATTTTATGGGTGGGCGCAAGTTTGGCAAAGCCGTGCTCATCATGCATGCCTTTGGCACCGGAACCCACACCGATGCCGCTGTCAATGTCGTCGGAGCCTCTTACAAAATGGGGATGCGCGGGATATGGTATGCCTGGCTGCCCCTATTTTGCACCCCGTTTTACTGGATTATGATGCCCCTTTTCAGGCGCATGCGTTATATCACCACAGGCGACTTTTTTGACGAGCGTTTTGGCAAAGGACTCGGCCCGGCATATACGGTCTTTGGCGTTATCTTCTACGTACTCGCCATGGGTATTATGCTCGAAGGCACGGGAAAAATGGCAAGCGGGATTACCGGCGGTGTGCTCAGCACAGAGACCTGCATCATTGTCATGACAATATTATTTGTATCTTATGGCCTCTTAGGCGGCCTGCAAGCCGCTGTAATCACAGACTTTATTCAGGGCATATTCGTCATCGTCCTGTCTTTTTTGCTCTGTCCATTTCTGCTCGATCAGGTCGGTGGTTTTACGGGACTACATCAAACATTGCCACAGGACGTCTTTGGCCTCACCGCACCCGATGATCCTCCGCCGGGCTACGACCGCATCTCCGTCGCATTTGTCATCATACTCACCATCAATACCCTGTTCAACATCCCCGGACAACCCCACTGTATGGAAATGGGTGGCTCTGGCAAAACAGAATGGGAAGGCCGCGTCGGATTTACCTATGGCAACATGATCAAACGCTTTTGCACCATCGCCTGGGCATTTATCGGCGTGGGCGCTATGGTCATATATCCCAACATAGACGATCCCGAACTCGTCTTTGGCATGGCAACGCGCGACCTGCTACCCGTTGGTCTCGTCGGTGTCATGCTGGCATCCATGCTCGCAGCCGTTATGTCTTCTTGCGACTCGTTTATGGTCGCTGGATCGGCACTTTTTGTCGAAAATATTTACAAACCCTATTTTGCGCGAGAAAAAGAAGACCACCACTATCTCAATGCGGGGCGGATTATGGGCATCCTCATGGTCATCGCGGGCATAGTGGTGACGGAAATTTTTAGTAGCGTAGTCGAATTGTGGCGTTTTCTCTCGGCACTCCCCGCCTTCTGGGGTATCGCCGTATGGGGAGGCATCTTATGGCGTCGGTGCAATGGGTACGGCGCGTGGGCTGGCCTGATCAGTTCTGCCCTCGTGTGGTGGATTACCCGCAACTATTTCCACCTGGAATTCATGGACCAGGTGACCTGGTACCTCAGCACAGGCGTTCTACTCACCATTATCGTAAGCCTATCTACACCCCAACAGCCCAAAGCACTGCTCGACAAATTCTACACCACCTTGCACACACCCGTAGGACAAGAAGACAAACTCAGAGCACTGGGTTACGAAGTCCGAGATTGACAAACCCATTCCGATTTCACAAATGGCCATACAAACAGACATATCCCGGGAAACCCATCCCGATGTACAGGATCGAGGGATTACGGTACGCGCGGTAATGCTCGGTATCTTGACCATTGCCCTCATGACGATCTACATCACGCATTTTGCGTGGAACATGA
>JAPPIE010000167.1 GCA_028874765.1 Gemmatimonadota bacterium | reverse complement strand
CCGCACAAGCCGTTAAGTGCGCCATAGAAGTCGATCTTCAAACGCTCCCATCGCGCTTTGAAGTCTTCTTCATCACCACAGACCTGCCACACAACCGCTTCCCCAATACACGCCTACGCACAATACTCGGCTTTGAACCCCAGGACAAACTCGAATCCTACTGGACAAAGCCTACCTGATCATCACCCGGGCAAATCTCTGCCATTTATACAACCGGGGCCACCGGCCGCCAGATATCCAGAACTCGCCCCATTGGGATCATCCGTAACCCAAAACGAAAATAATCGCCCCGAACACAAATAAAATCTGAACACCACGGGACGCCCAGCAATCGAAGATAAATTTTTGCCAGAAGTCCATAAAACCTCGCAACAGGTGCGATCCACACAAAGCGGCACACACTGATCCGCCGTTAAACCCTCAACCGAACGCCCATTTTCTTCTATGACTTCCACTCGCAATTCCCCCCTCGGCACCTCCACATTCACAAATAACCGATGCCCCTTAAAAACCACAGGGCGCGTGGTGAGCACACCGCCGCTGGCACCTGCATCCATAGATGCAAAACCATCCCTCCGAATAGTTGCCAACCCCGTACTCGCACCCGCATACATCACGCGACGACTTCGCCCAAACGCTCCCACATCTGTCTTGCCGAGCTTTGGCGACTGACCGGAGAAACCTGTAAAATAAATCCACACTTCATCCCCCACCACCAGACAAACGCCGCCCACAGCGTGCAAATACGCCCGATTCCAATCGCCAATACGGCGTGACGACGCGAGAAAAGGCGTGCGATTCGGGCGGCTAAAATGAAACCCATCGCGGCTATACCCCAATTCCAAATCCATTGTTTTGGGCACGCCTTTCTCCGCACAAATATCATTTTCAGGCCCTCGAAAAATTGCGAATAGCCCCAGCATCAAACTCTCATAAGGCGTTGCATTCACATCGTAAAGCGCGACCCGGTGATCCGGTAGTTTGGGATCGGGCAAAGCGAGACTGTCAATGCGCTGCCAGAGAACCTCATCGCGCTCTTGATCCCACGCAGGCGAAAAATCATCGCACTCCCGATAAAATCGCGCGCGCAAATTGGCACTTTGCCGCCGAATGCTCATACACCACTTTTTGCGAAATGGATTGTAAAAAAATGACGTATTATCGCCCACGGGTGTGGTCACAACGGGATCGGACCAGTGAATCCCATCGAACGATGTGTGCAACCAGCCCTCTGATACAGTCGCGTTTCTCCCTGAGTCATACCGATAATACTGAAACATCTTAAAACGTTCTTCGGATCTTTCCGCATCGTGATCCAGCCACACCAGACACCCGTCTCTATCGTATCCATCCCGATTCGGCCATACGAGATTCGTACCGCGCACAACATCGAGGTCTGGACGCTCCCAGTGAATACCATCTCGGCTTATTGCCAGCGCCGTACTGTGAAACCAGCCCGGCATGTACCACAACTTAAACAATCCATCTTCGGGATCGTACCACGCACCGTCATTAAACGGTGCAGCCATTGAACAATACCCATTGTCCATCTCTTCATCCGTCTCAGGGCTCAGGACGGGACTCGCCTCATGGATTTTAGCCTCGCCAAAAACCCTTGTCAGAGAAGTAGATGCAATCAAAAAATCATCCACAAACAACTGCCTGCCCAGATCGACGCAAATCACCTCTGGCGGATCGTCCAAATAGGGAACGGGAACAGGTGCCGTGCCGCCTTCATCCACATCGCGAGGCGGCCAGACCTCTGGCAACACAATCCCATTGTACAGCATTTCACCTGATGTATTCATAAGCATCCCATACTCTATTTCAGCGTCACAACCCCTTTGATATAGCTCTCATCACCCGCCAAAATTTGCGCCATCAAATCCGGATAATCTTCGAGCGCGGCCGTATGTGTCACCAGCGGTTTGAGATCAATAATACCTTTGTGAATGAGGCGAATCGCAGGTCCAAAAGTATCTCGCAATTTTGAAGCCGGTGCGGAATTGACAACGGTAAATCCCCCCAAATGCCACTTTGTGGGGTCAAAAGAGGCCGTCTGACCTTTGAGCCAGCCAAAGAGATTGATGCGCCCGCCGCGTTTCACAATATCTGTAGATAGATCCAACCCGGCCTGGCTACCAGAGGTATCGACAACCACGTCAATCTCTCTGCTCTTGAGTTCGCGCGATAGTTCTTGTAGATCAACCTCAGCCGTGTTATACACCTCCCCAACGCCGAGTTGTTGCGCGAGATCCAGACGTCTTTGCACAATATCCAGAACGATCAACTCGTCGAGCGGATAGCGCAGAAGCCCTTGCAGGATCAACAAGCCCATAAACCCACAGCCGACTAACGCAATGCGATTCCCCGGCTGAATCTGGCAATGGTCAATACCCGTAACGGCACAGGACACGGGTTCGACAATCCAGTATTCGTCCGGCAAATCGGATTCCGGGATTTTGAAAACGCGCTGCGCGGATAAGTTGCGGACATTGGCAAAACCGCCACCGGCAACCCGATCGCCCTCCTTGAAATCCGTGACACCAGCACCGATTTTGGCGATATAACCAACGCCTTCGTGCCCCGGAGGTGCCATCGGGTGCATCTGGTTGCCGAGTTTGGCCGTAACCACATCCCACGAACATATCCCACACGCGCCACCTTCAATTTGAACTTCGTTCTCTCCGGGATCGGATACTGCCCTTTCAAACAGTTCAATACTGCCATCGTCTAAGTAACGAAGCGTTTTGTTTGACATTGTCTTCTCCTGTTATTTACACACCCCGTTGATCAAACCAGGCACGGTAAGTCCGCACGCCGGATTCGAGATCGTATTTGGGTTCGTAACCGAGTTGTTCTCTGGCAAGGGTAATATCGAGTGGCGCGCCGCGTTCGAGGTTGACGCCCGGGCCCACTTCATACCGGGGATTGCCCGGCGAATGCCGCCGCACGACTTCGATAATTTCGTCAATGGGATTGTAAGTGCCCGTCGCAATATTAAAAGATCGACTGGCGACATCTGTCGCTCTGAGCATGAGCAAAACACCCCGCGCGGCATCTTCGATATAAGTCCAATCGGCCTTTTGCTCGCGGCCTTTGGGCAGGCTTACATCCTGCCCACTCAGCCCGGCAAAAATGCGCGTATTAAAGCCCGCATCCGGGCCAGGAGCATTGGGAGGACCATATAAAAAAAAGAGACGGGCACACAGAACATCGACGCCATAAGTCGCATAATACTGGTGGCAGAGATGTTCCGACATCGCCTTGGTCGCGCCATAGGGATCGCTGGGAATCATGGGGGTATCTTCAGTCAGTGGTCCGTCTTGCTTGCCATAAACCGCGCCACTGGATACATAGACCACCTTCAGACCGCCAACCTGTCGCGCAACTTCAAGGATATTGTGTGTTCCTCCCACATTGACCTGTGTCGCAAAATGGGGATTGTCGCGCACATCTCCCCCCAAAAGCGCGGCCGTGTGAACAATACCCGTAAGATCGGGATTATTGCGCACAATTTCATTGATATGAGCGAAGCCCAGAATATTGCCTTCAACAAACGTGATGCGATCCGACACATGGGATAAAAAATAGTCGCGCCGTTCAAACATATCAAAAGCGATGACGTCTTCGCCCTCTTCGGCGAGGAGTTTGGCGACCCAGGAACCGACAAAGCCAGAGCCTCCGGTAACGAGAATGGACATATTAATCTCCAGATAAAATAAATAATGACAATTTTTCGACCTTATGATAATTGCCCCCATGGGGGATGTCAACGGCTTTGTGCGAAAGGCTTGACTTTGGCAATGGATTTCGTAACCTCATACACGACATATGTTCTTATATCACTATTACGGAGGATAAAATGGCAACAGTAAAACTAACCGTTCACGCAGGCCCTCACAATCGGATCAACTGTCCGGTTTCGACGGTGGTCGAAACAGAAAGCGCGACAACTGCGACCTTGAGCACGGGAAATAGCCAAGTTCCCTGTCAGGTGACGTCCGTGAGCAACGGTTTGCAGGTCAATTTCATCGTCGATCATCTCGAAGCGGGAAAAACCGCCGAGTACGAACTCACACTGGGACAAGAACCATCGGATTCCGGACATGGTGTGGAAGTCACACAAGATGAAAATGAAGTATCTGTCTCGATTGGCGGCCAGCATTTTACGACCTATTGTCATGGCACAGAACTCGCACGACCACTTTTGTATCCCGTCATCGGACCTTATGGCGACCCGGTAACGCGGCGGTTGGCCACGCCGGCAGACGGACGAGAAATGGATCACCATCACCATCGCTCAATCTGGATTGCACACGGAGAAGTGAACGGAGCGGACAACTGGTCAGAAGGCGAATCGCACGGGCGCATTTTGCATCGGGACTTTGAATTGCTCGAAAGCGGCCCCGTATTGGGGCGGATTGTATCGAATAGCGACTGGGTCGGCATGGATGGTTGGACAGGGCCTCCGGGCAGAAACCGCGAGATTTTGGATCAGCGTGCAGAGTGGGTTGTGTACAACACGCCATCTTCCGTGCGAATCATGGATTTGTACCTCACGCTCACCGCCCGAAATATGGATGTGTTATTCGGTGACACAAAAGAAGGCGGTCTGGCGTCTATTCGCGTAGAAGAGACAATGGAGGTAAAACGCGACCTGGGCGGCAAAATCGAGAACGGCATTGGCGGCATCGATGAAGACGAGACCTGGGGAAAACGCGCGCCGTGGTGCCATTATTCAGGTCCAGTAAACGGCAATATCACAGGCGTTGCCATCATGGATCACCCCGACAGCTTCCGGCATCCCACGCACTGGCACGTACGCAATTACGGATTGATGACAGCCAATCCTTTTGGACACTCGTATTTTTACGGCGATGAAAGCCGGCGCGGGCATCACACTCTCTCGCAGGGCGAGTCGCTCGTCGGTATTTATCGCTATTATTTTCACAAAGGCG
>JAPPIE010000281.1:23306-39218 GCA_028874765.1 Gemmatimonadota bacterium | reverse complement strand
ACGCGCGGCTCGGACGTGCGATTTTATCTTATGAACGCGCTTTGAAATTGATGCCAGGCGATCGGGATGTTCTGGCGAATTTGCAGTTTGCCAATGCCCAGAAGATTGATCGAGAAAGCGAGGATGAGGTCAATATTTTGACGCGATTTTTGCAAGCGGTTTTTGCGTTTTTTACCCTCGACGCGCTGGCAGTTATGGTTTGTGTATTTGTTTTTTTGATAGGCGGTGTGGCGGTGTGTTGGATTTTTGTGCCAGTCCGTCGTTTGCTGTGGAGTGGGTTGCTGGTGGTTTTTGTGGGCGGATTTTTGGGCAGTGCGGCGATGCTTGCGTTTAAGGGGCATCAACACAGCATTCCCAAAGCTATCATTTTGGTGGATGAGGCTATTGGCCGCAGCGGGCCTGGCTCCGATTTTTTACAGGTGTTCACGCTCCACGAAGGCACCAAGGTCGAGATTGAGCGCGTTGAAGGTGGGTGGTTGCTGGTGCGCCTGCGGTCGGGTCTCGGCGGCTGGATTGAGGCGCGTGCGCTGGAGCGGATTTGAAGAATTATCTATATTGGCGGCGATTATGAACGATACAACTTACAATGCGTGGTTTCGGTGTTTTCGCGGATGCGAAGGTCGATATGCGTTGACGGATGTGATTTACGCGTGTCCAACGTGTGGGGGATTGCTCGAAGTGGCGCACGATATGGAGATGCTCAAGCGCAAGTCGGGTAGTTATTGGCGCGGGTTATTTGATAAGCGTTATATGACTACCACATGGCCTTATGGCAGTTCGGTGTGGGGAAAAAAAGAACTGGTCTGTCCCGTGGTTCACGAAGACAATGTGGTGTCGATGTACGAAGGGGGTAGCAATCTGTTTTGGGCCGAGCGTTTGGGCCGAGAAATTGGTATTGAGGATTTGTGGGTTAAGCAATGCGGTAACAGCCATACGGGATCGTTCAAAGATTTGGGCATGACGGTGCTGGTATCCATGGTGAAACAGATGCTATTTGAAGGGGCGCGTATTCCGGCGGTTGCGTGTGCATCTACTGGGGATACCTCGGCGGCGTTGGCTGCGTATTGTGCAGCGGCGGGCATACAATCGGTGGTCTTTTTGCCGAGGGATAAGATTTCGACTGCACAACTTTTGCAGCCCCTGGCCAATGGTGCGCTGGTGCTGAGTTTAGAGACCGACTTTGATGGATGTATGAGGCTCGTGCAGGAGATTTGCCGCGAGGAAAATATCTATTTGGCCAATTCGATGAATTCACTGCGGGTAGAGGGGCAAAAAACAATCAGCATCGAGTTGGTGCAGCAATTTGATTGGGAAGTGCCCGATTGGGTTGTGATTCCCGGCGGAAATCTGGGCAATGTGAGTGCGCTCGGTAAGGGGTTTCTCGAAATGGAAGCCCTCGGTTTAATTGACCGATTGCCGCGCATTGCGGTTGCCCAGGCCGACAGGGCAAATCCGCTCTACCGAAGTTTTGAAAAGAATTTTGATAGTTTTGAACCGATTCAGGCACAGCCGACATTGGCCAGTGCGATTCAGATCGGCAATCCGGTGAGTCGAGAAAAAGCGATTCAAACGCTCAAAATCTTCGGTGGTGTCGTAGAACAAGCCAGCGAGGAGGAATTGGCCGATGCGGCTGCGCGTGCCGACCGTACGGGCTTGTTTGCATGCCCGCACACCGGGGTGGCTTTCGCCGTATTGTTCAAGTTGATTGACAGGGGCGTAATTCAGAAAAGCGATCGCGTGATCGTGATTTCAACGGCTCACGGGTTGAAGTTTAGTGAGTTTAAGCTCGGATATCATCGGGATCAGTTACGGGATTGGGAGGTAAGCCCGCATTACCGCAATGAACCCGTTGTGTTGCCCCCTGAAATCGATGCAGTAAAAAAGGCGATTCTCGACCGGATTGAAGCCAACAGATAGTTGACAGGCATCCGCAGATGGACGCAGATAAAATCAGATACTCAATGCGGGAGTTGACAGGGTTGAGGGTTTTGATTACATTGTCAAAATACAGCTATGGCGAGTGGTGATTTGCGGCATATTGCAGCCACTTTAAACAAGTCGCTAAAAAGTTATTCCCAAAACCGGGCTTTTTAGTCCGGTTTTTTGCGTACTGCGCGGGGCTTTTGTGGCTCCGCTTTTTTTTTGGAGATGGCGCATGTCTGAAAAGTGCGAAACGCCTGTGCCCTGTTCGGGGACACGGGCTGTACATGCAGGTGAAGAAAGGGGACACTGGGGAAATTCTCTGACAGTGCCCATTGCGCAAACATCGACTTATGTATTTGAAGATACACATGCGGTTAAAGCATTTGTGGCGGGCAAAAATCCACAGATTGACTACGGACGCTATGGCAATCCAACACAGCATGCAGCAGAATCCAAGCTGGCAGAATTGGAAGGCGCAGAGGCTGCTATTTTATTTTCCTCGGGTATGAGTGCTGTAACAACCACGCTGCTGGGCATGCTCTCAACCGGGCACCACGCGGTGATTATGGATGATTGCTATCGCAAAACCGCGCAATTTTGCCAGATGGTGTTAAAAAAATTTGGCATTGAAACCACATTTGTACACGCGGGTGATTACGCCGAATTGGAAGGAGCGATCAGAGATAACACGCGCGTGATTATTTCCGAATCTCCGACAAATCCCCATCTCAATGTAATCGATCTGGAAAAGCTGGTTGACATTGGAAAAAGGCATCGGGTCAAAACGATTATTGACAGCACATTTGCAACGCCCTTAAACCAGTGCCCGCTCGAATTTGGCATCGATCTGGTCATTCACTCAGCGACCAAGTATTTGGGGGGGCACAACGATTTGATGGCTGGTGCTGTGCTGGGCAATGCGCCCCTGATTGGTGCGATTCGAGACTATCGAGGTATTTTGGGAGGAGTGATCGATCCTCATTGCGCTTATTTGCTGATCCGGGGGATCAAGACTTTTCCACTGCGAATGGGTAAGCAAAATGAAACGGCACTGATGTTGGCGCGGTTTTTGGAAAAGCACGATCGGGTAAAGCGCGTGTATTATCCCGGTTTGGAAAGCCACCCACACCACGATGTTGCCAAAGCGCAGATGCGTGGATTTGGTGGGCTGGTGAGTTTTGATTTAGATGCGGATGAGGCAGGTACGCTGGATTTTATTGACCGTTTGAAAATCCCGTGTATCGGGGCCAGTCTGGGTGGTGTGGAGAGTCTTGTTTCGCATCCCGCATCTATTTCGTATTACGAATTGGCACGCGAAGACCGATTGGCAATTGGCATTGCCGATGAGTTGGTGCGCTATGCCGTGGGCATTGAAGACGCCGAGGATATTATTGCCGATGTTAGACGGGCACTTGACGCAGTCTGACATGTGGAAAGCTATGTTTGGCATTATTTTATTTAATACACTCCGCACTGTGTTTCAGACGCCTGGATGGTGGCAAAAAATTGTCCCTGGCGGCGCATTAAATTTGCTGTCCGCGCTGGTGCTGGCGCTGATTTTCACCGGACAAATAAGGCTCTGGATGGGGGGCGTGTTGGCGGTGGTAACCTTTGGATTATTGTTCATTGCCTGGGGCTACTTATATCGGATTTTTGTCGATGCGCTCAACGGTACTGAATCGCTGACCTTGCCCTCGTGGAGCAATTGGTGGGCTTATGGATTAGCGGGCTTCTGGTTGTTCCTCATTGTCCTGGGATATAGCGTCATTGGATTTGCGAGTTTTGCAATGGTAATTTCGGTATTCGGTTTGATACCGAGTTCTGTAGAAGAAGCCGGGCCTCTGTTGCTGTTGGTTACACTTATGGTCGTCTTTTTTTATATTTTTTTTCCCGTTGTATTTACGCGATTTGCCGCTAAGGGACGTGTGTGGATGGTATTTGAGCCGGGGCCTGTTTGGAGGGATTTGCGCCAGATTGTTCGATCCGACTACATTCAAGCGTGTTTTGGTCTGTTTGGGATATCTCTGCTCGGCAGTTTGATATTGGGACAGTTGGCCTGGGTGGGTTTGGTGCTGACTTCGGTGTTTAATTTTTTTTTACTGGTGGTTTTTACGCGTGTTTTGGGCCTGTTGATTCACAGGGCATTAAAGTCTGGACCTCCTGCACAAAGTGAATATTGGAATTGAGTATTTCGCGAGTAAAAAAATAGCCGGACCTTCTCTTTAGGGAAAGACCGGCTTTTTTAGTTTGGGTGCGCGTTTAGACTTGCGCCCAGGCCTCGTCGAGCACGCGCTTGGCATTGGCGATAATGATTTCCGAGGATTCCCTTTCCATTGGGGCGACCTCAAAGCTCAGGATGGGACGCTTATCGGGGTCGAGATAACCGATATTGAGCAGTTCGCGGAGACATTCTACAACTTCGGGTACATCGTTTTCGCCATCTTCGCAGCCAAAGCGAGGGTGGTTATCGCCATAGGCCGGGTGATTGGGGTTGGACATCACGCAATTGCCAACGTGCATGTGGACGATGTGATCCCGAGCGATGTTGATGGCGTAAACTGTGTCTTCACCCTGGAGAGGGAAATGGCTCAAATCGAGCATCAGGCCAAAATTGGGATACTGACGTCTGAGGCGGTTTGATATTTCAACCGCGAGGGCATTAGGCCCCACAATACAATTTTTGCCGTAAGGTACGCGATCAAAGGTTTCAAGTACAATGTCCATATTTTTTTCGCCGGCATACTCGCAGAGTTGGCTCAGTGAATCTACCAGCAGGTCGAGACCTTCTTCGCGGCCCTCGGGACCCGGATCTACACCTGAAAGCAGGGCACAGCCAGGCGCACCGAGTTCTTCAGCCTGGTCAATCCCCGCTTTGACGGCGTCAACAGCACTTTGACGGTGGGCGACATCGGGGGCATTGATATTGAGCTGATTGCCCAGCAGAATGGGTTGCGCTCCAAAAGCTACATCCATGTGGGCAGCGGTGAGCAAGTCGCGTGCTTGTGCGCGCACTTGCGGATCTTTCATGTGGGAGACTTCTACGACCTGGAAATAGGGATCAAGGGCAATTTTTTCCAGGGTTTCCAAAATGGGGCCTTCGCCACCAATGCAGGCTTTATAGGCCATAAAGTGAACAATACCAATACGCGCATAATTTTGAATAGGGTCGGTCATTTTGCTCCTTTCACAACAGGCATCTGACAAGAGAAGATTAACTGCGGAAAATTGAACTCGGAAAATAGCAAAGGTAGGCCGATTTGTCAATCTGCAATTGAAGTTGAGCGATTTTGGTCTTGACTATCGAAATATCTTCTGGTATTTTTTGAAGCCTGTACAATTTGGGGGGTTACCAAAGCGGCCAACTGGGGCAGACTGTAAATCTGCTGGCTTATGCCTTCGGTGGTTCGAATCCGCCACCCCCCACCAAAAATTCCAACTGTTTCCCCCCAAAACAATGCGAATGTGCCAAGCTCGCATTACACAAAATATCGACTTACCTTTTTTGATCTATCACAGGTTTGGGTTTATACAAAATTCTCTTGACCTGAGACTGCCTTTTTCATATCTTGTCAATTCTCGGAAAATTTTTTTGGCAATACCGACCCCTTTTGTAGAAAAGGGTTGTTTTTTATACATAGCCGGGCGGGAATAGCTCAGTTGGCCAGAGCGTCAGCCTTCCAAGCTGAGGGTCGCGGGTTCGAGTCCCGTTTCCCGCTCCAGAATCTCAAGTCAAGTGGGGATTGCCCAACGCCCATGTAGCTCAGACGGTAGAGCACTTCCTTGGTAAGGAAGAGGTCACCGGTTCAAGTCCGGTCGTGGGCTCCATTGTTTTTGGGTAGGTCAGTAGCTCAACTGGTAGAGCATCGGTCTCCAAAACCGACGGTTGCGGGTTCAAGTCCTGCCTGGCCTGCCATTTTTTTTATTTTCTTATGTTTGGCAAAATCAATCAATTTCTCAGCGAAGTGCGCGTTGAAATGGGAAAGGTCACCTGGCCTACTCGTGACGAACTCAAATCATCAACCACAATAGTACTTATATTGTCACTTGCACTGGCTGGGTTCATTTATATTGTAGATACTTTTTTGGCGAGTATTATGGAGTTTATCCTGATTTAACGGGATTTTTTGTCAGGGAGTCTTCGACTGATGAAATGGTACGTTGTCCACACTTATTCTGGGCACGAAAATAAGGTCAAGAGCTATATTGAGGCCGCTAAAGAGAACATCGATGTTGGCGACAAAATTGGTCGGGTGATTGTGCCAACTGAAGAAGTCGTGGAGATGAAGGATGGACGGAAAACGACCTCCCTCAAGAAATTTTTGCCCAGTTACCTTTTGGTTGAACTGGATATGGACAAAGAGTCCCTCTACTTTGTCACCAGTGTGCCGGGCGTGACGAGCTTTGTCGGTCCAGGTCGGAGACCACAACCTTTGCGCGAGGAAGAGGTGAATCGCATTTTGGGGCAAATTGAGCGTCGTCCGGTCGAGGAAACCTCTGATGTTCCATATCAAGTAGGTGATCGCGTCAAGGTGATAGATGGGCCTTTCAGCGATTTTATTGGCCTGGTTGACGACATCAATCCAGAAAAGAGCAAGATCAAAGTAATGGTTAGTATCTTTGGACGCAATACACCTGTAGAATTAGATGTTTTGCAGGTTGAAGAAGCTGTCGAATCGCGATAATGAGAGGCACCAATGGCGAGAAAAATTCTCACGACAATCAAGTTGCAAATCCCCGCTGGGCAGGCGACTCCCACCCCACCGGTTGGTCCGGCTTTGGGACAGCACGGCGTCAATATTATGGAGTTTTGCAAAGCTTTTAATGCACAAACTCAGGACAAACAGGGTTTGATCATTCCCGCGATTATCACGGTTTACGCAGATAGGAGTTTTTCTTTTGAATTGAAAAGCCCACCTGCATCCGTATTGCTCAAAAGGGCA
Source organism: Gemmatimonadota bacterium (assembly GCA_028874765.1). GTDB lineage: Bacteria > Latescibacterota > UBA2968 > UBA2968 > UBA2968 > VXRD01. The sequence continues at coordinate 32,355 of JAPPIE010000281.1, read as the reverse complement.
GCGGGGATAGCCAAAGGATCGCCGGAATCCAACCGAGAAAAAGTGGGGTCCGTGACCGATGCCCAACTACAGGAAATTGCAGAAATGAAAGTTCAAGACCTCAACGCGAGCAGCGTCGAGGCTGCCAAGCGCATGATTGCAGGGACGGCTCGCAGTATGGGCCTGACCGTCAACAATTGACCGGAGGTATGTATGGCACGAGGGCAATCCAAACGCTATAAACAAGCGGCTGCGCTTTTTGACCGCCAAACGCATTACAGTCTGGCCGACGCCATTGACATCTTAAAAAAAATGCCCACTCGGAAATTTGACGAGACGGTTGAGATTTCGTTTCGGCTGGGCGTTGATCCTCGGCAAGCCGATCAACTCGTGCGCGGCACAGTCGTCTTGCCACACGGGCTGGGCAAATCCGTACGCGTTGCAGTTTTTGCCAAAGGGGAGCCTGCTACTGCTGCCGAAGCGGCGGGGGCAGATTTTGTAGGAGCCGAAGATCTGGTAGAAAAGATCAATGGTGGCTGGACAGATTTCGATGTGGCTATTGCTACGCCCGATATGATGGGACAGGTCGGACGATTGGGACGCATTCTTGGACCTCGAGGTCTGATGCCCAATCCCAAGAGTGGTACGGTGACGCCCGATGCGGCGCGTGCGGTACAGGAAGCCAAAGCGGGGCGTGTAGAATATCGAGTCGATAGAACGGCCAATGTGCATACGCCTGTGGGCAAAGCGTCTTTTGATGCACAGCGTCTTCGGGAAAATGCCCAGGTATTGGTCGATGCAATTATTAGAGCGCGTCCAGCTGCTACAAAAGGGCAGTACATGCGCTCGGTCACATTATCTACTACAATGGGGCCGGGCATCCGCCTGGACCGCACGGCGCTGGCGGCCAATTGAACAAGGAAGGTACAGAAATGCCAACTGCTCAAAAAGAGGCTACTGTCGCAGAATTGACAGATATCTTAAAACGGGCCAAGGGGGTGTATCTAACTGATTTTACGGGGTTAGACGTTCCTTCATTCACCCTGTTGCGAAAGCAACTCCGCGAGGAATCGGTTTCTTACCGCGTAATAAAAAATCGGTTGGCTAAATTGGCACTTAAACAAGCCGGAGTTGAGGGGCTCGATGATGTGTTTCGCGGTCCCACTGGGCTTGTTTGCGCCGATGAAGATCCAGTAGCACCGGCCCGTGTGCTGTCCAAATTCGCTGAAGATACCGAAGGCAAGCCCGCGATTAAAGCCGGGTATATCGATGGTGATATATTTGTCGCAGACCAGATAGAGAGGCTGGCCCAAATACCTTCGCGCGATGTTCTGCTGGGCCAGATGGTATCTGCAATGCAAAGTCCGATCAGTGGCCTCGCCTTTACGCTGAATGGCATTTTGCAAAAACTCGTTGGTACACTTCAAGCTGTTGCAGAGAAAAAAGAGGAAGAAAGCGGCGAATAGACCGCTTATCACACACCCAATTCATTGTTGGACGGAGGCATGTTCATGGCTGTTGAATCCATTATTAGCGAAATTGAAAAACTCTCAGTGCTCGAGTTGGCCGAATTGGTCAAAGCTCTTGAGGAAAAGTTTGGTGTGACTGCACAGGCAGCTGTTGTTGCAGCACCCGATGGCGGCGATGCTGCTCCTGTTGCAGAAGAGCAGACAGAGTTTGATGTGGTTTTGTCGTCTCCTGGGGATAAAAAGATCCAGGTGATCAAGGTTGTGCGCGGCCTTACCTCATTGGGCCTTAAAGAAGCCAAAGCTCTGGTTGATGGGGCTCCCAATACCGTAAGAGAAGGCGTGGAAAAAGAAGAAGCCGAACAGATCAAGGCAGAACTGGAAGAAGCCGGTGCGGTGGTGGAACTCAAGTAGGGTTGTCGTAAGTTTGCGTAGCAATACAAATCCGTAACTGACCGTTAGCCTTCCAGCACAGGAGCGTGAGCCCTTGGCAGATAGAGGATTTATTGACCGGAAATCGTATGGAACTCTCACGTCTGCAATCGAAATGCCGAATCTGCTGGATATCCAGCTCGATTCTTATGACTGGTTTTTACAGAAGGATATACCGCCTGTAGCACGCGAAAAGCAAGGACTACAGGCGGTCTTCCAGGGTATCTTCCCGATCACAGACGCCCACAATCTCTATTCTTTAGAGTTTGTAGATTATTCCGTTGGAACTCCTAAATACGATGTACAAGAATGTCTCGAACGCGGTACGACTCATGCCGTACCTCTGCGTTCGACACTTCGTCTGGTTTCCCGAGAAAAGCAGGGAAATAGCGAATTTCGCGTTAAAGATATCGTCGAGCAGACAGTGTTTTTAGGCGAACTGCCGTTGATGACCGATGAAGGTACATTTGTCATCAATGGTTCAGAGCGTGTGATCGTCAGCCAATTGCACCGTTCTCCTGGCGTATTTTTTGACGACTCCATTCATCCTAATGGCAAGCGTTTATTTTCAGCCAGAATCATTCCCGACAACGGAGCCTGGCTCGAATTTAGCCTCGATATCAACGATATTATGTACGTTCATATCGACCGTAAACGCAAATTGCCGGTTACGACTTTGTTGAGAGCTTTGGGATTTGACAAGTCCGAGGAAATTCTGGGCATTTTTCACGGTGATACCACAGTCAGAGTTACTGAAGAACTCGTCGGTGGCATTGTTACCGAAGATGTGGTTAATAAAAAGACGGGAGAAGTGATTGTCGAAGCCTATACCACATTGATGGAGGAACATCTCTTAGCCCTTAAGGAAAATGCGATTGTCAAAATCACTGTGATGGATATCGATCCCGAAAACGATGGTGGGATTATTACCAATACGCTGGACAAAGATCCGTGTGACAACGAGGAAGAAGCACTCGCGCGGATTTATAGCCTGCTGCGCCCTGGCGATCCACCCAATATTGAAACTGCGCGCGGATTGCTCGAGCGACATTTTTTCAGTCCTCGGCGTTATAATTTGGGTACTGTTGGGCGCTATCGCATTAACCAGCGTTTGGATATGATCGATAATATTCCGCTTGACTTCACCATGCTGTGTATTGATGACTTTATCAAAGTCATCGACTATCTACTCACTCTGGCTATGGGGGAGGGATTTACCGATGATATCGATCATTTGGGCAATCGGCGGGTGCGCTCTGTTGGCGAGTTGCTCTCCAAGCAATTTAGTATTGGTTTGGCACGCATGGCGCGCACGATTAGGGAGCGCATGAGTTTGCGCGATTCCGAGCAACTTACCCCCCATGATCTGGTCAACGCGCGGACGGTATCTACTGTGGTTCAGGCCTTTTTTGGCAGCAGCCAATTATCGCAGTTTTTGCAGCAGATCAATCCGCTTGACGAATTGACCCACAAACGTCGTTTGTCGGCATTAGGACCTGGGGGATTAACGCGCGATCGGGCGGGGTTTGAGGTGCGTGATGTGCATCACACGCACTATGGTCGCATTTGTCCCATAGAAACGCCAGAAGGCCCAAATATTGGCCTGATTGTGTCTGTGGCTACGTATGCCAAGGTCAATCCCTTTGGCTTTCTCGAGACGCCCTATCGGAAGGTCAAAAGTGGCAAAGTTTCACAGGATATTGCATATTTGCCTGCCGACGAAGAAGATCGCCATACCATTGCACAGGCCAATCTGGCGCTTGACGACAAGGGCGAATTTGAAAATAATGTCGTGCAGGCGAGGCGGCGAGGCGATTTTCCCGTGGTTGATCCCGAAGTGATTGACTATATGGACGTTTCACCCTTCCAGCTTGTGAGTGCCGCCGCCGGACTCATTCCTTTTCTCGAGCACGATGAGGCCAACCGCGCATTGATGGGATCTAATATGCAGCGGCAAGGTGTGCCTCTCTTAATCACGGATGCCCCGCGTGTTGGAACGGGCCTCGAGCGCAAAGTTGCCGTTGATTCAAAAGCTGTGATCATTGCGAAAAACGCTGGTGTTGTGACGTATGTCAGTGCCAACAAAATTGTCGTCAAGCGCAGAAAAAGCCGCAGTATTGAAACCATTTCGCTGTCTGATGAAGACATTTACGATTTGACCAAATTCAAGCGATCCAATCAAGATTTTTGTATCAACCAGCGCCCAGCCGTACAGGTAGGGGATAAAGTTGAAACGGGGCAGTTATTAGCCGATGGTTGTGCCACAGATAGAGGGGATCTCGCACTGGGGGCCAATGTGCTCGTGGCGTTTATGTCGTGGCATGGATACAACTTTGAAGATGCCATTATTGTTTCTGAACGGCTCATTAAAAAGGATATTTTCACGTCAATTAGCATTGAAGAATTTGAACTCCAGGTCCGCGATACCAAACGCGGCACAGAAGAAATTACGCGTGAAATTCCCAACGTGAGTGAGCAGGCTGTTCGCAACCTCGATGAGCACGGCATCATTCGCGTGGGGGCAGAGGTCAATCAGGGTGATATTCTCGTTGGGAAGGTGACCCCAAAGGGCGAAACCGAATTGTCGCCCGAAGAGCGTTTGTTGCGTGCGATTTTTGGCGAAAAGGCCGGCGATGTGCGCGATGCATCGCTCAAAGCTCCTCCGGGAATGGATGGCGTGGTCATGGATCGCAAAGTTTTTTCTCGTAAAGAGCGCGATGAAAAGACGCGAAATGAAGATAAAGAAAAGACCCAAGCTGCCAGAAAACGCATTTCTGACAAGATTGAGTCATTGAAACAAAGCCGCGATCAGCAGGTTTTGACTCTTCTCAAAAACCGCAAAGTCAATACCCTGCGCGATGAAGACGGCAAGGTGGTTGCAAAGGCAGGTACGGTGCTGAATGAAAGGTCGCTGGAAAAATTTGACCTGGGCGCTGTAACACCCGACGGGGATTGGTGTGATAGTCCAGCGATAACCCAAAAAGTGGATCGATTGATTGAACTGGCCGCTTACGTGATGCAGCAGGCTGAAGAAGAACTCGAGCGAGAGCTTGAAAAAATCGCGCGCGGAGATGAACTTCCGCCGGGCATTGTGCAACTGGTCAAGGTGTATGTCGCCCGAAAAAGAAAGCTGATGGTAGGGGATAAAATGGCTGGTAGGCACGGCAATAAGGGTGTGATTTCGATTATCGTGCCCGAAGAAGATATGCCCTATTTGCCCGATGGTACACCTATTGACCTGGTTTTGAATCCGCTCGGTGTACCATCTCGCATGAATCTCGGCCAAATCCTCGAAACCCATTTGGGTTGGGCAGCCCACAAACTGGATCTCCACTTTGCGACCCCTGTGTTTGATGGCGCGAGCATGGACGATGTCCAGGATATGTTGCGAGAAGCTGGTTTGCCCGAAAACGGAAAAACACTCCTTTACGATGGTCAAACAGGGGAACCATTTGATAAAGAAGTGATGGTCGGCATCATTTATATGTTGAAACTATCGCATTTGGTCAGTGATAAGATTCACGCGCGTTCGATTGGACCCTATTCACTGGTCACCCAGCAACCTTTGGGCGGCAAAGCCCAATTTGGCGGGCAGCGCTTTGGGGAAATGGAAGTTTGGGCGCTCGAAGCTTATGGTGCTGCACACATGTTACAGGAAATGCTCACTGTCAAGTCCGACGATGTGGCGGGCAGATCCAAAATTTACGAGACCATTGTAAAGGGAGAAAATCCACCCGAACCCGGTGTGCCGGAATCATTTAATGTTCTGGTTAAAGAATTGCAAAGTCTGTGTTTGGACGTGGTACTCGAAAGCGCGTAGATAGACTGACTACATAAGATTTGAAAAGGGGGTTCTCTCGTGGCCGATGCCAATTTTGCCAATCAACCCTTAGATTTTAATTCAATTCGCATTCAACTGGCTTCGCCAGAAACCATCCGCGGGTGGTCTCGCGGCGAGGTCACCAAACCGGAAACCATCAATTATCGGTCTTTTAAGCCCGAGCGCGATGGTTTATTTTGCGAATGCATTTTTGGACCTGTTAAAGACTGGGAGTGCCATTGTGGTAAATACAAGCGCATTCGATATCGGGGGGTGGTGTGTGACCGGTGTGGGGTAGAAGTAACCCAATCGAAAGTTAGACGAGAACGGCTGGGGCATATCGAATTGGCGGTTCCGGTGACACATATCTGGTTTTTTAAGTCTCTGCCATCTCGCATGGGGTATTTGCTCAATCTTTCCGTTCGCAATCTCGAGCGGATCATTTACTACGAATCGTATGTGGTGCTGGATCCCGGTGATGCTCCCGATCTCAAATTCAAGGATTTGCTCACTGAAGATGAGGTGATTGATCTCGAAGATGAGGGGTATTCATTTGATGTCGATATGGGGGCTGGCGCAATCAAAAAACTGCTGTCTGCAATCGATATTGAGGACTTGTCTGCTGAACTGCGAACGCAAGCTCGTTTCGAGACTTCGGTGCAGCGCAAACAGGATGCACTCAAACGCCTCAAGGTCGTTGAGGCGTTCCGCCAATCTGATAATCAGCCCGATTGGATGATTCTCGATGTGATTCCCGTCATCCCGCCCGACTTGCGTCCTCTTGTACCCTTAGAGGGCGGGCGGTTTGCAACTTCGGATCTCAATGATTTGTATCGCCGCGTGATCAATAGAAATAATCGGCTCAAAAAACTGATTGAAATCAAAGCACCCGAAGTCATTTTACGCAATGAAAAACGCATGCTTCAAGAGGCTGTAGACGCTCTGTTTGACAATGGCCGTCGGTCCCGTGCTGTTCGCGGTGATGGCAACCGTTCTCTCAAGTCGCTCTCCGATCTGCTCAAGGGTAAACAAGGCCGGTTCCGCCAGAATCTTTTGGGTAAACGCGTCGATTATTCGGGCCGTTCTGTGATTGTGGTCGATCCCCATTTGAGGCTTTATCAATGCGGTCTGCCCAAACATATGGCTCTGGAATTATTCAAGCCATTTATTATTCGGCGGCTCGAAGAAAAGGGGCTTGTGCAAACCGTTAAAAGTGCAAAGAAATTGGTCGAACGCGAACGCGTCGAAGTATGGGATATCCTCGAAGAAATTATCCAGGATCACTGCGTTTTACTCAATCGCGCCCCGACATTGCATCGCCTGGGGATTCAGGCGTTTTTACCCGTGCTCGTAGAAGGCAAAGCCATTCGCATTCACCCTCTGGTCTGTGCGGCATTTAATGCCGATTTTGACGGTGATCAAATGGCCGTACATCTGCCGCTTTCTTTCGAGGCCCAGATTGAAGCGCGGGTATTGATGTTGTCTTCAAACAATTTGCTCAAACCCGCCGATGGGTCTCCTGTTGTGGTCGATAAACCTCAGGAAATAGCATTGGGTCTGTATTATCTGACAAAAATCGTTCACGGTAAGGAAGAGGACCTCAAAACCTTTAGCAGTACCGGTGAAGCTCGCATGGCGTATGATTTTGAACGCATTGGCTTGCACGAAGCCGTGCGCGTTCGCATTGATGGCAAACTTTTGATAACTACAGTTGGGCGCGTCATTTTTAATGAAATTATCCCTGAAACGATGCCCTTTATCAATGAGTTGATCGATGACAAAGGTATCCGCAAAGTTTCTTCTGAAGTCCACAGTCGATATGGCAACCGCATTACGACAGATTTTCTCGATGGCTTGAAGAAATTGGGATACGATTATGCGACGCGGTCGGGTATTTCGATTGCTGTGAGCGATGTGGTCGTGCCTCCTGAAAAGGAAGAGTTGATTACCGGTGCTATGGACGAAGTAGAAAAAATTATTGAACAACACGCGATCGGGGCTATTACTGAGGGCGAACGCTACAACAAAGTAATTGATGTGTGGCAGCATACGACTAATCACATTGCCCAGGCCATGATTGGTGCATTTGAAAAAGCCGAAAATGGCTTCAATTCGATCTGGATTATGAAGGATTCAGGCGCGCGAGGCAACGACGATCAGATCAAGCAACTCGGTGGTATGCGCGGGCTGATGAATAAACCGCAAAAGAAATTGACAGGAGCGATTGGCGAAATTATTGAAACACCGATTATTTCGTCACTTAAAGAAGGTCTGACAGTACTTGAGTATTTTATTTCGACGCACGGCAGTCGCAAGGGTCTGGCCGATACGGCCTTGAAGACCGCTGAAGCGGGATACTTGACGCGTCGCATGGTGGATGTGTCGCAAGATGTGGTTATTTCTGAAGCCGATTGCGGAACGATATTGGGCATTGAAATGGAAGCCTTGAAAGAAGGCGAAGAAGTTGTTGAATCGCTGTCTGACCGCATTGTAGGACGCACAGTGCTAGAGGATGTGGAAGACCCCATTACAGGCGACCGCATTGTTGACGCTGGCGTTTTATTGGATGAAGAATTGGCTGACAAAATTGCCGATGCAGGTATTGAAGGCGTCTTTGTGCGGTCTGTACTGACGTGTGAAACTCGGCGAGGGGTCTGTATGGCCTGTTATGGTCGCAATCCCGCCACCGGCCTACCTGTTGATATTGGAGAGGCTGTGGGTGTTATCGCGGCTCAGAGTGTGGGTGAACCGGGAACGCAACTGACATTGCGCACTTTTCATATTGGTGGTACTACCAACCGCATTGCCGAGCAGGCCGAGATTGGTGCAAAGCGTGCGGGAAAAGTCATCTTTAAGCATCTCGAGTCTGTCCAGCGCGATGAAAATTCGTGGGTTGTGGTCGGTCGAAATGGTGAGATCGAAGTACAGGATGATCAGGGACGTGTAAGAGGGGGGCACTACCATGTACCGCATGGAGCCGTGTTGCGGGTGGAGGACGGACAAGATGTGGAAGAGGACCAGGCACTCTACGAATGGGATCCCTATAATAATGTGATTGTATCGCCCAAAGCTGGTGAGGTTCAGTTTGGGGATCTCGTAGAAGGGATGACATATCGCGAAGAAATCGATGAAACTACCAGCATTGCTGGACTGGTCGTGATTGAGCACCGAGACCGCACTTTATCTCCGCACATTAAGGTTGTTGATGAAGACGGCGCAGAGTTGGGGCATTATATCATTCCCCTGGGAGCGCGGCTGGTGGTACACGATGGCGATCAGGTAGCAGATGGTGATACGCTGGCTAAAATTTCGCGAGAACGCAGCAAAACACGAGATATTACAGGTGGTTTGC
>JAPPIE010000281.1:0-23206 GCA_028874765.1 Gemmatimonadota bacterium | reverse complement strand
CTGGCTAAAATTTCGCGAGAACGCAGCAAAACACGAGATATTACAGGTGGTTTGCCGCGTGTTGCTGAGCTTTTTGAGGCGCGTCGCCCCAAAGAGGCTTCCGTGGTAACAGAAATCAATGGCTCGGTGCGCTTTGGTGGTATGGTGAGAGGCTCGCGTGTTGTCCTGGTCACGGCTGATGAGGGAGAAGAAAAAAAATACACCATTCCCTACGGGCGACATCTGCGTGTGCAAGAAGGTGATCATGTGACCGCCGGTGATCGTCTCTCTGAGGGGTCGGTAAATCCACACGATATTCTGGCTATTCTGGGAGATCGGAAAGTTCAGGAATATCTCCTTGACGAAATTCAGCAGGTTTATCGGCTCCAGGGTGTGAAAATCAATGACAAGCATATTGAAACCATAGTCCGGCAGATGTTGCAGAAAGTACAGGTGACAGATCCTGGAGATACCAATTTTCTCGAAGACGAACTCGTTGACCGGTTCCGCTTCCTCGAGGAAAATGAAAAGGTCCTCGCTGAAGGAGGCGATGAAGGGGGCGATCCTGCAACTAACAATCCCATCTTGTTGGGGATTACCCGAGCCTCTCTTTTGACCGAGAGTTTCATTTCGGCAGCGTCTTTCCAGGAAACTACCCGCGTGCTTACCGAAGCAGCAGTACAGGGTAAAGTTGACGCGCTGTTGGGATTAAAGGAAAATGTGATCATCGGGCACCTCATTCCCGCCGGTACAGGTGCTTTGAAATATCGCGATTTGGATACAGATGTGGTGGAAGAATCACAGGTCTTTGAAGCCCTCGCAGAAGAGACCACTGAAAGCATTGGTTTACCTCCAATTAATGCTTGACAGCTACCATTACACCAGGTATATTACAAGTCTCCCATAATTAAGGAGGTTGAGTTGCCCACAATTAATCAACTGGTTCGGAAGGGGCGAAAAGCCAAGCGCAAGCGTTCTTCTGCACCCGCTCTGAGAGCGTGTCCTCAAAAACGCGGTGTTTGTACACGCGTCTATACCACAACGCCCAAAAAGCCCAATTCAGCTCTGCGCAAAGTAGCGCGTGTCAGGTTGACGAATGGTCTTGAAGTCACAGCCTATATTCCGGGTGAAGGACACAATCTCATGGAGCACTCTGTGGTACTCATCCGAGGCGGTCGCGTCAAGGACCTTCCTTCGGTTCGGTATCACATTCTTCGGGGCGTACTCGACACAACTGGCGTGGAAGACCGCAAACAGGGTCGTTCCAAATACGGCACAAAAAAAGCGGGTTAATCCCAAGTGCCTATTATTCGATAAACATGGGGGATACCACCTTGGTGGTGTATCCCCTTTATTGTAAAGAAGGTACATCCGGATATGCGAAAACGGCGAGCGGAAAAACGACATCTGGCTCCAGATCCCAAATACAGCAGTCTGTTGGTGACGCGTTTTGTCAACTGCTTGTTTCGCAAGGGCAAAAAGAGTGTAGGAGAACGAATTTTTTACGAAGCGCTTGATCTGGTTGAAGCGCGAAGTGGAGATTCCGGTTTAGAGACTTTTGAAAAAGCACTTGACAATGTCAAACCGGTTGTCAAGGTGAGGTCGCGCCGCGTCGGTGGTGCGACTTACCAGGTGCCAGAAGAAGTCCGGCCCGATGAACGTCTTGCGCTGTCTATTCGCTGGTTGATTTTATTTGCTAGAGAACGGAGCGAAAAGACGATGGCACAGCGTTTGGCCGGTGAATTTATGGATGCAGCAAACGGACAAGGACGTGCAATGCAGCGACGAGAAGAAACGCATCGCATGGCAGAAGCTAATCGCGCATTTGCGCATTATCGCTGGTAAGTGAATAAGATGGCAAAAAAATACGACTTAGAGCGCACCCGAAATATCGGAATTATGGCGCACATTGACGCGGGCAAAACCACCACAACTGAGCGCATTCTCTATTATACGGGCATTTTGCGCAGGATGGGTGAGGTGCACGATGGTGCAGCCACCATGGACTGGATGGCTCAAGAGCGCGAGCGTGGCATTACCATTACGTCGGCGGCTACAACGTGTTTTTGGGATGACCACCGCATCAATATTATCGATACGCCGGGGCATGTTGATTTTACTGCCGAAGTCGAGCGGTCATTGCGCGTTTTAGATGGTGCTGTAGGGCTGTTTTGCGCGGTTGGGGGCGTTGAACCCCAATCGGAAACTGTCTGGCGTCAGGCCGATAAATATTCCGTTCCTCGGATTGCATTTGTCAATAAAATGGATCGCACGGGTGCCGATTTTGACCGCGTAGTAGAAATGATGCGTGAAAGGTTGGTGTCCAATTTTGTTCCCGTTCAGTTGCCTGTAGGGGCGGGGGAGATGTTTACGGGCTTGATTGATTTGATTAAGATGAAACTCGTGACATACGAGGATGATTCTTTAGGCACCAAGTTTACGGAAGATAGTATTCCAAACGATCTGAAAGAACGCGCCTATGAAGGTCGCGAGCAATTGCTGGAAGCTGTGTCAGATTTTGACGATACCTTGATGGAAAAATTTCTCGAAGGTGAAGATATCAGCGAAGATGAGATTAGATCTGCTTTGCGTCAGGCTGTAATCAACAGTGCTGCTGTGCCTGTGCTTTGTGGGTCAGCTTTTAAAAATAAAGGTGTGCAGCGCTTGTTAGATGCTATTGTCGCATATTTGCCCTCGCCTCACGATGTGCCTGAAATTGTGGGACACGATCTCAAAAATTTCGACATTGGGGTTTCTCGTCCGGTTTCCGATGGAGTACCTTTTGCGGCTTTGGCTTTTAAGGTGATGACAGATCCTTATGTTGGGCGGTTGACTTACTTCCGCGTATATTCAGGTCAGCTAAATAAAGGTTCTTATGTTCTCAATGCCAATAAGGGCAAACGCGAGCGCATCGGACGTATGTTACAAATGCACGCAGATAAGAGGGAAGAGATCGATGCGGTGTTCGCGGGTGATATCGCAGCTGTTGTTGGGCTAAAAGACACGGCAACAGGAGAGACGCTATGCGATGAAAAAGAGCCTGTGATACTGGAAGCAATGGAGTTTGCCAAGCCCGTAATTTCTGTGGCAATTGAGCCAAAAACCAAGGCTGATCAGGATCAGCTTGGCGTCGCATTGAGCAAGTTGACCGAAGAAGACCCGACTTTTCACGTAGCTGTTGATCCCGACACCGGACAGACCATTATTTCTGGAATGGGTGAATTGCATCTGGAGATCATTGTAGATCGCCTCAAACGCGAATTCAGGGTTGAGGCCAATGTTGGCAAACCACAGGTCACTTACAAAGAGGCCATCCGCAACGCTGTTCAAAATATTCACGGGCGCTTTGTCCGCCAAAGTGGTGGTCGTGGTCAATACGGTCATGTTGTTATCAATCTGGAACCCGGTGAGTCTGGTAAGGGACTTGTTTTTGAAAACAAAATTACAGGTGGTGCAATTCCGTCTGAATATATTTCTGCCGTACGTGCGGGAATTCAGGAAGCGATGATGGGGGGAGTCTTAGCGGGATATCCAATAGATGACGTCAAAGTCGAATTGTTTGACGGTTCTTACCACGATGTTGATTCTTCTGAAATAGCCTTTAAGATAGCAGGCTCAATGGCTTTTCAAGAGGCCGCCAGAAGGGCAAAAACTTATCTTATGGAACCTGTTTTTGATGTGGAAGTTGTTGTGCCCGAAGACTATATGGGCGATGTTATGGGTGACTTGAATGCGCGTCGAGGGCATATTGTAGGCATTGTCAACCGCCCCGATGCACAGGTCATATCAGCTACTGTGCCACTGAGTGAAATGTTTGGTTATGCAACAAAGTTGCGGTCTATTACACAGGGTCGCGCGATTTATTCAATGGAATTTTCCAAATTTGAGGAAATGCCGCAGAGCATCGCTGAAGACATTCTCTCTTCAGTCAATGTATTTGCAACTTAAGCGAACGCGTTTTTTTACTTTCGTTCGATCTTTTTAGGAGGAAAATATGGCGAAGGAAAAATTTGAACGGGACAAACCCCATGTCAACATCGGTACAATTGGGCATGTCGATCACGGCAAAACCACGCTTACTGCCGCTATTACCAAGACGCTGGCAGCCAAGGGGCTTGCCGATTTTATGCCCTTTGACGACATTGACAAAGCACCCGAAGAAAAAGAGCGTGGAATTACCATTAATACGGCCCATGTGGAGTATCAGACGGAAAACCGGCACTATGCCCACGTAGATTGCCCCGGGCATGCTGACTATGTGAAGAACATGATCACGGGAGCCGCACAGATGGATGGCGCGATTCTGGTCGTTAGTGCTGCAGATGGTCCCATGATTCAGACCCGTGAGCATATTCTGCTTTCACGCCAGGTCAATGTGCCTTCTATCGTGGTATTTATGAATAAAGTCGATATGGTCGATGATGAAGAATTGCTCGAACTGGTCGATCTGGAAGTCCGCGAGTTGCTGGATCAATACGATTTTCCCGGTGATGATGTGCCAGTGATTCAGGGATCTGCTCTTAAAGCTTTAGAGTCTGACGATCCCGATTCCGAAGATTGTGCCTGTATCTGGGAACTGATGGAAGCAGTAGATGAAAATATCCCAGAGCCTGTGCGCGAGATTGACAAAGATTTTTTGATGCCGGTTGAGGATGTGTTTACAATTACTGGGCGAGGTACTGTAGGTACTGGGCGCGTTGAACGCGGTGTGGTCAATGTCGGTGAGGAAGTTGAGATTGTGGGCATTCGCGAGAGTCGCAAGACAACAGTTACTGGTGTGGAAATGTTCCGCAAGCTGCTCGATGAGGGCAGGGCTGGTGACAATGTCGGTTTGTTGCTTCGCGGTGTTGACAAAGAAGAAATTGAACGCGGCATGGTGGTTGCCAAGCCAGGCTCAGTGACACCTCACAGAAAGTTTAAAGGCGAAGTTTATGTGTTGACGGACAAAGAGGGGGGGCGGAGTAAACCTTTCTTTACCGGCTATCAACCTCAGTTCTATTTTCGCACAACAGATGTGACTGGCAAAGTAGAGTTGCCCGAAGGCGTGGAAATGGTGATGCCTGGCGACAATGTGACCATGTCTGTGGAACTGCTTACGCCAATCGCTATGGAAACCGAACTGCGATTTGCCGTGCGGGAAGGTGGTCGAACTATTGGTTCGGGTGTGATTACTGAAATTGTTGAATAAGAACCGCAAAGGGAAGCCTTGTGCCTGCACAAAAAATTAGAATTAGACTAAAAGCATACAACCACAATGCACTGGATCGTTCCGCTGAAGAAATTGTTCGGACAGCAAAACGGACTGGGGCACTTATATCAGGCCCCATTCCTCTGCCGACGAGGCGTTCGCTCTATACGGTATTGCGATCTCCACATGTCGATAAAAAATCGCGTGAGCAGTTTGAAATGCGCGTACACAAACGCCTTATCGACATTCACAACTCAACACCCCAAACGGTAGATGCCCTGATGAAACTGGATCTACCTGCGGGTATCGATATTGAAATCAAGGTGTAATCGTGCTGGGATTGATTGGAAAAAAAATCGGTATGACTCAGGCATTTGATGACGCGGAAATGCTGGCGCCTGTCACAGTTCTCGAAGTTGTTCCGTGTCCTATTGTTCAGATTAAAAATAGGGATTCGGATGGGTATTTGGCTTTGAGAATTGGGTATGATGAGATTCGGTCCAATCGGCTAAACCGCGCGGATCAGGGGGTTTTCAAGAAGGCAGGTGTTAATCCCCATCGAGGTCTTGCGGAATTTCGCGTTGATGATGTCTCCGAATATGCTATAGGCGAGACACTCAATGTCAGCATGTTTGAGGCAGGCGAGGTAGTTGATGTTACTGCCCGATCAAAAGGTCGTGGATTCCAGGGCGGTGTCAAGCGTCACGGATTTAGAGGTGGCCCCAAAACCCATGGACAATCAGATCGGCATCGCGCGCCTGGCTCAATAGGTCAAAGCTCGAATCCTTCACGGGTGTTTAAGGGTATGCGCATGGCAGGCCATATGGGTGACGAGCGGGTAACTGTTCGGGGCTTAAAGGTGGTGAGTGTAGATACCGATCAAAATTTGCTCCTCTTAAAAGGTGCCGTGCCAGGCGGTAAGGGAGCTACGGTTGTTATTGAGAAACGCAACTGATTTGAGGTAAGGCTATTATGGCATCTGTTGATGTTTGCAATCTTGAAGGTGAAGAAGTTGGCTCGATGGAGCTACCCGAAACAGTTTTTGGAATTGAACCATCAGCTGACGCAATCTATTATGTTGTCAAAGCGTATTTGACCAATCAGCGGCAAGGCAATGCCTCGACAAAAACCCGCTCAGAAGTCAATCGGACAAAACGGAAGATGTACCGACAAAAAGGTACAGGTCGTGCCCGTAAGGGCACTGCTGGGTCGCCTATTCTGATCGGCGGTGGAGTGGCGCATGGTCCCAGACCGAGAAATTTTCGGGAACGGGTGCCCAAGAAAGTCAAAAAACTGGCTATACGCTCGGCATTTTCGCAAAAAGCACTCGGTAAAGCTATATCTGTTCTGGAAGATTTTGAACTTGAGGAGCCCAAAACAAAGCGAATGGCACAAATGACACAAATGTTTGAAATTCAGGGACAAAAGATATTGCTCTTGACAGATAGTGTTGCTGAAAATACCGTCAAATCCTGTCGGAATATCCCCAGACTTTCCGTATTACCCGTTTCGCAAGTTTCCACTTATGACGTGGTCAATGCCGATGTTCTGGTTCTCACATGCGGTGCAGTTTCTCGCATTCGTGCTCTGTGGGGGGCCTCGTGAAAAATTCTATGCAGATCATTCGGCGTCCCGTTATTACAGAGCGGGCTTCTAATTTGCAAGAAAGTCAGAATAAATATGTATTTGAAGTTCTCCGCGGCGCAAACAAAGTCGATATTCAGCGTGCGGTAGAAGCTATGTTTGAGGTCGAGGTCGTAAAGGTCAATACGAGCACAGTGCACGGTAAGATCAAACGACTTGGGCGGTTTCAGGGCCGCCGTTCTGACTGGAAAAAGGCGGTTGTCACCCTTGCCGATGGACATATTATCGACTTTTTTGAAGGATAACTCATGCCTGTTAAGAAGTTTCGCCCAATAACGCCTTCGTTGCGATTTAAGACAGTCTCTTCTTTTGAAGAGATTACAAAAGATACGCCTGAAAAATCACTTGTTGAACCCAATAAAAAATCTGGGGGACGCAATAATCGAGGGCGTATCACGAGCCGTCGTCGCGGTGGCGGACATCGGCGCCAGTATCGCCGAATTGATTTTAAGCGCGATAAAGTCGGTGTGCCTGCAATTGTGCATAGCATTGAGTACGATCCAAATCGTTCAGCGCGCATTGCACTCCTGCATTATGCCGATGGCGAAAAACGCTATATTCTGGCACCGATTGGTTTAAAAGTTGGAGATGAGGTTGCCTCAGGTGCAGATGCGGAGATTCGTCCCGGCAACGCGCTTCCTCTGGCAAATATTCCTTTGGGGAGCAATGTGCATAATGTTGAACTCAAACCAGGAAAAGGTGGACAAATTGGTCGCTCGGCGGGTGCTGAAATTCAGGTGATGGCTAAAGAAGGCAATTTTGCAACTCTCCGTCTGCCTTCAGGCGAGCGTCGGTTGGTCCTGGTATCGTGTTATGCGACCATTGGGCAGGTTGGCAATTTAGAGCATGAAAATGTCGTTGTCGGAAAAGCAGGACGGACTCGCTGGTTGGGCAAACGTCCGAAAGTGCGTGGTGTTGCTATGAACCCAGTTGATCATCCTCACGGTGGTGGAGAAGGTCGAGCAACAGGCGGCAGGCATCCGGTGACGCCCTGGGGACAACCCACAAAAGGATATAAAACGCGCAAAAAGAAAAATAAAACTGACCAGATGATCATTCAGCGGCGCAAGTAATCAGGGGTATTATTTTATGGCACGGTCAATCAAAAAAGGGCCTTTTATTGAGCCGAGTCTCTTAAACAAGATCGAGCAAATGAATAAGGCTGGTAATAAGCGGGTTATTCAGACCTGGGCGCGACGATCGACAATCGCGCCAGAGTTTGTGGGGCATACGCTTGCTGTACACAACGGAAATAAGTTTATCCCCGTTTATATTACAGAAAACATGGTGGGACACAAACTCGGTGAATTTGCCCCAACGCGCACGCATCGAGGGGTGCATGGGCGATCTACTGAACGGGCCACTTCTTTACAGTGATATTTTGAGACGGGAATTTTAAATGGAAGCTCGGGCGATATTGCGCTATTCAAGAATTTCACCGCGCAAGGTACGACAGGTGGTCGATCTCGTGCGGGGTAAAGATGTGGAGGAGGCTTTCCACATTCTGCAATTTACACCTAAAAAGGCCGCGCGTATTGTAGAGCGCACCTTGCAATCCGCGGTTGCAAATGCGGTCAACCGCGAAGAAGAATCCGCAGTCGAAGACGCGCTCTTTGTGAAAGAAGCGTTTGTCGATGGTGGCATTGCGTTAAAGCGGTTGCGTCCTCAGCCGCGCGGTGCTGCCGGCATGATTCGCAAGCGATATAGCCACATCACGCTGGTTATTTCAGACGAGGAATAGGAGAGTCACTGTGGGCCAGAAAACGCATCCAATCGGAGTGAGGTTGGGAATTGTCAAAGACTGGCGTTCCCGCTGGTTTGCCAATCGCGATTTTGCCAGCCTGCTTCAAGAAGACCTTATGGTCAGGCGATATATTACCAGTCGTCTGCAGCGGGCAAGCGTTGCTCAAATAGATATTGAGCGTGCGCCTAAGCGGGTGACGATTTCGATTCACACCGCTCGTCCTGGCATTGTGATTGGACGCAAAGGCGCAGAGGTCGATAAATTGCGAGATGAGTTAAAGCATCTGACAGGCAAAGAAATTTATATCAACATTAACGAAATTAAGCGACCAGAACTCAACGCCCAACTCGTCGCCGACAATATCTCTCGACAACTCGAGCAACGCGTCTCATTTCGCCGTGCAATGAAAAAAGCCGTTGCTTCGGCGGTACGCATGGGGGCTGAAGGGATTAAAGTTGTGTGTGGAGGCCGTCTTGGTGGAGCGGAAATGTCTCGCGTTGAAAAATCAGAGCCTGCAGGGCGTGTTCCACTCCATACACTTCGCGCTGACATAGACTATGCCAGATCTACTGCTTATACAACCTCGGGTACTGTAGGGGTAAAAGTTTGGATCTGTCACGGGGAAAAAATGGGCCAGGACATCCTGGCAACTTAAGCGTAGGGACAGGAGCGCTATTATGTTAATGCCAAAACGGGTCAAATGGAGAAAGCAGCAGAGGGGCCGTCGCAAAGGTATGGCTTCTCGAGGAGCTAATATTTCTTTTGGCGAATACGGTTTGCAGGCCCTTGAACCGGGATGGATTACCAACAGACAGATCGAAGCTGCTCGCGTGGCGATTTCCAAATCATTGAGACGCGGTGGGAAAATTTGGATTCGCGTTTTTCCAGATAAACCCCTTACGGTTAAGCCAGCAGAGACCCGTATGGGAAAAGGCAAAGGCAATCCCGAATACTGGGTAGCAGTCATCAAACCCGGGCGGATCATGTTTGAAATTGAGGGTGTGCCACGCGAGAGCGCGCAACGCGCGATCAAATTGGCCGGCCAGAAATTGCCCATTAAAATCCGCTTTGTAGAACGCGGGGGGCACGACGAATGAAACCAAATGAAATTCGAGATCTAACCGCAAGCGATGTAAGGGAAAGAATTGCTGAACAGGAAGATGAACTTGTGAATCTTCGCATTCAGTTGGCTACGCGTCAGCTCGATAATCCAATTGCGTTTCGAGATGCTTGTAGGGATCTCGCTCGGCTTAAAACCGTGTTGCGCGAACACGAGTTGGGTATTCGCGAACTTCCCAATGCGTAATTTTTAAGGAGAATTGCTGTATGGTGGAAACTCGCAGGCATCGCAAAACACGTGTAGGACTGGTAGTCAGCGACAAATCTAATAAAACAATTGTCGTTGAGGTACGGCGGCAGGTGCCACACCCCCTTTATGGAAAAGTTATGCAAAGACGTTCAAAATTGGCAGCACATGATGAGAACAATGAAGCCAGAATCGGTGATGAAGTGATGGTTGTTGAAACGCGGCCTTTGAGTAAGACCAAACGTTGGCGGTTGGTGGAAATTATCAAAAAGGCGCATTAGGCGGAGAGAACATGGTCCAGGAATATTCGGTATTAAATTGCGCGGATAATACAGGTGCCCGAAAAGTGATGTGCTTTCGCATTTTAGGGGGCACCAAACGCAAGTATGCCAAACTCGGTGATACCGTTGTGGTTTCGGTTAAAGATGCGCAGCCAAACAGCGGCGTGAAGCGCGGTGATGTTGCGCGCGCCGTGATTGTCCGTACAAAGAAAGAGACGCGCAGAGCAGATGGGTCCTATATTCGATTTGATGACAATGCCGCTGTTTTGATCGGCGAGGAGGGCGAACCCCGAGGGACGCGCATATTTGGACCTGTCGCCCGCGAGTTGCGCGAGAGACGATTTATGCGCATTGTATCTTTGGCGCCCGAAGTGATTTAAAAAAGAAAGGCAAGTGTGTTGAGATGAGGATTCGCAAGGGTGATCAAGTTGAGGTGATAAGCGGTGTTTATACTGGTCAACGCGGGCGCGTTTTGCATGTGTGGCCCAAGAAGGAACGCGTGTTGGTAGAAGGGATCAACAATGTCAAGCGCCATACGCGTCCCAATCCCAACAACCAGCAAGGCGGCATTGTGGAAAAGGAAGCACCCTTGCATGTGTCGAACCTCATGGTTGTCGATTCACAAACCGATGAGCGGACCCGGATTCGCATACAGCGTCTTGAAGACGGGGCGCGTGTGCGCATTGCAAAAAAAAGTGGTGAACAAATTCCCGAAGCTGAATAACGAGGACGACATGGCAACCCGATTACAAGAATACTACGAAAATGAAGTTGTACCTGCGCTCATCCAGCGGTTTGGGTATAAAAATCGCATGCAGGTGCCCAAATTGGAAAAGGTTGTCTTAAACATGGGTGTTGGTGAAGCCGTCCTCAATGCCAGGGTCATCGAAAATGCTGTTGAAGATTTGACCCGCATTGCAGGACAGCGGCCCTCCATTCGCAGGGCGCGAAAAGCCGTTTCAAATTTTAAGCTGCGGCAGGGTGTACCCATTGGCTGTGCCGTCACGCTTCGCAGAACTCATATGTACGAATTTCTCGATCGTTTTTTTAATTTTTCTGTGCCGCGTATTCGCGACTTTCGCGGCCTTTCAATGCGCTCATTTGATGGGCGAGGCAACTATACGGTCGGTATTCAAGAACAGATTATTTTTCCCGAAATTGACTACGATCAGATCGATAAAATTCGCGGCCTTGATGTGACTCTGGTCACCACAGCCGCTACCGATGAAGAGGCTTATGAACTGCTCAATGAAATGGGCATGCCGTTTCAAAATCAAGATTAAATAAAAAATCAATATGAGGTCAGGTCTAATATGGCTAAAAAGTCTATGATTGCCAAAGCAAAGCGCAAACAGAAATTTGCGGTTCGACGCTATAACCGGTGTCACAGGTGCGGTAGGCCGCGTGGTTATTTGCGCAAATTTGGGATTTGCCGTATATGTTTTCGCGAGTTGGCCCTCGCTGGTGAGATTCCCGGCGTGACAAAAGCAAGTTGGTAATTGAGGGGGAAGCACACATGATGACGGATCCGATAGCCGATATGTTGACGCGTGTGCGCAATGCATGTCGCGCTGGACATCGCAAGGTGGATATTCCGAGTTCCAGGATGAAGCGCGAAATTGCCCGTCTTTTAAAAGAGAGCGGTTTTGTTCACAATTATGCGTATATCGATGACAACCGACAGGGGTATTTACGCCTTTATCTCAAATACAGTTCCGGCGAGGAAAGCGCGATTCAAGGGATGAAACGCGAAAGTCGCCCCGGTTTGCGAAAATATGTGGGCAAAGACGAAATTCCTCGAATACTCAATGGATTGGGTGTCGCTATTTTATCGACATCACGAGGTGTTTTGACTGATCGTACTGCGCGTCGAGAAGGTGTTGGTGGTGAAGTTATTTGCAGCGTTTGGTAAAGGTCTGGAAGGAGTGCATCGTGTCGAGAATAGGTCAACAGTCGATTGACGTACCAGGAGGCGTCAATGTGCAATTAGGGGACACACAGGCGGAAATAAAAGGGCCTAAAGGGACTTTACAGGTGCCTTTACATCCGCTCACTCAGGTCGTGCAAGAGGGTGAATCCCTTTCTGTCACAGTGCAAGATCCCGAAGACCGGCATCACAAATCTATCTGGGGCCTCACGCGTGCTTTGTTGGCAAATGCTGTTCAGGGCGTGACGGCTGGTTTTGAGAAGCAACTGGTCGTTGTTGGAGTGGGATATCGCGCAGATATGAAAGGAAAAAATTTGGACATCAACGTGGGGTTCAGCCATACTGTGACGGTTGAAGCGCCTCAGGGAATTGAATTTAGTATCGATGCCCCTCCCGCTGAGATAGAAAATTCTCAGGCGCTGGTCAAGGTCAGTGGGGCCGACAAAGAACTCGTGGGACGCACTGCGGCGAATATTCGAGATATTCGCCCTCCCGAACCCTATAAGGGGAAAGGTATCCGCTATAGCGGCGAATACGTGCGGCGCAAGGCCGGCAAGGCCGCAGTAGCTTAAACTTTGAGGTTGTTTAATGGCAGACAAGCAAATTAAAAAGACAAAGATGCACAAGCGTCGTCAAATGCGTATTAGAAAGAGACTTATGGGAACGGCTGATCGCCCGCGTCTGACGATTTTCAGGAGCCTAAAACATATTCAGGCGCAATTGATTGATGATGTGAATGGACGTTCTCTAATGGGGATATCCTCAAATACTCCGCAACTCAAAGATCAGTTAAAAACTGTTGAAGGCAAATGCGGTAGGAGTCGCGAAGTGGGCAAAGCTTTGGCTATAAGAGCGCAGGAAGCTGGAATTTCGCAGGTTGTTTTCGACCGTGCCGGTTATCTGTATCACGGCCGTATCAAAGCATTGGCAGAGGGTGCACGCGAAGGCGGATTGAAATTTTAATGTTAAGGAGTCGATTTTGAGCAGGATTGAAGCTGCGGGTTTAGATCTGACGGAAATCGTCATCAACAACAGTATCAAGCGGGTCTCTCACGTTCGCAAAGGTGGACGGCGTTTTGCTTTTAACGCGCTTTGTGTCATTGGGGATAAAAAAGGCATTGTGGGTATTGGGATGGGGAAAGCGGGCGAAGTCTCTGAAGCTATTCGCAAAGCTGCCGACGATGCAAAAAAGAATCTGGTGCGCGTGCCAGTCGTTGATGGTACATTGCCGCACGAGATTATTGGAAAGTTTGGCGCTTCTCGCGTTTTGCTCAAACCCGCCGCGCCCGGCACGGGTATTATTGCAGGAGGCGGTGTGCGTGCGGTTTTGGAACTGGCCGGTGTTCAAAATGTGCTGACAAAGTCATTGGGGTCGCAAAACCCCCAGAATGCTGTTAAAGCCGCGATGGAGGGATTGACGCGGTTGAAAGATGCGAGAATGTTTGCACTATTGCGCGGTGTAGAAGAATCCGAATTGGTTTCTGTACGGGGGCAGTGATGGGCGAGCAAAAAATACTGCGGATTACACAAATTCGCAGTGCAATTAAGAGACAAAAAAAACAACAACAAACTCTGGATGCGTTGGGAATTCGCCGCATTCGGCATACTGTGGAACACGCTGACTCTCCACAATTGCGCGGCATGTTGGCGACTGTTGCACATCTGGTCAAAGTTGAAGAAACATAAAACGCGGGATGCGAGAATGAAACTTGGGAATCTCTCTCCGCCCCAAGGGGCAACTTTTAAGAAGAAACGTTTGGGCATTGGTCCTGGCTCCGGAACAGGTAAAACTGCGGGTAAAGGGCACAAAGGACAGCGCGCGCGCTCGGGATCCAAGCGCAAAGTTTGGTTTGAAGGGGGACAAATGCCCCTGCAGCAGCGCTTGCCGAAAGTTGGGTTTAACAATCCTTTTCGGGTGACCTATCAGGTCGTAAATCTCGACGATCTGGCGGAAAGAGAACTTTCGGGTGAGATTACCCCTGAAGTGCTCAAAACCGCAGGTTTGATTGCCTCTACAAAACGCCCTGTGAAGATTTTGGGACGAGGCGAAATTTCTGCACCATTACAGATTCGGGTTCAGGCGATATCAGCTGCAGCAGCAAAAAAAGTTCTTGCAGCTGGGGGACAAGTTGAGGCCAACATCGGTGGCGCGGCCAAAACCGACTGAGCACGGCTGAGAGGAGGCGGTGTTGCTCGAGAGCGTCAAGAGCGTTTTTAAGATTCCGGAATTGCGAAATAAGGTATTATTTACGCTGGGTATTCTGGCGATTTATCGCCTGGGTGGGCAGATTCCCATACCCGGAATAGACCGGGTTGCCCTGGGTGAATTTTTTGCAGGCACCAGCCAGACGATCTTTGGCCTCTACGACATGTTTGTCGGTGGGGCGTTTACTCGTGCAACGGTATTTGCTCTGGGTATTATGCCTTATATTAGTGCGTCCATTATTTTTCAATTGATGGGTGCTGTGGTGCCATCCCTCCAAAAGTTGCAAAAAGAAGGTGAAGCAGGGCGCAAAAAGATCATACAATATACGCGGTATGGCACAGTTGCACTGGCAGCAGCGCAGTCTCTGGGCGTGAGTTTTTTTCTGGAAAGCCTTCAGTCGCCAGAAACTGGCCTTTCGGTTGTACTCTATCCCGGGTGGGGCTTCCGTCTGTTGACTGTATTGACAATTACTGCCGGAACCGTGTTTATTATGTGGTTGGGCGAACAGATTGATGCACACGGCATCGGCAATGGGATGTCGCTACTCATTTTTATTGGCATTATTGCGGCATTGCCTTTTGTCGTGCGGCAGGAATATCGGGATTTTGTGACCAATGACAAACCAATTTTGATCGAAATAGCTGTTTTAATTATCGTTGTTGCATTGACCGCCCTGGTGGTACTCATCACACAGGGTACGCGTAGAATTCCGGTACAATACGCCAAACGCGTCGTTGGGCGGCGGGTATATGGTGGGCAAAGCACACATATACCGCTTAAAGTCAATACTTCTGGCGTGATGCCTATTATTTTTGCTCAGGCCATTATGTTTTTGCCTGCGACAATGGCCGGATTTGCTCCTAATAATGAATTTATGCAAAATTTCGCGGCTGCTTTTACGCCGAGTATGTCCTGGGTGTCATTGCCCTACTGGTCGATTTACTCATTGCTGGTCATTTTCTTTGCTTACTTTTATACCGCCATTGTGTTTAATCCGATTGATCTGGCTGATAATATGAAACGGCAAGGCGGATTTATTCCCGGCGTCAGACCGGGCAAACGCACCTCAGACTTTATTGACCGGGTGCTTACGCGGATCAACATGCCAGGTGCAATTTTCTTAGCTGCAATAGCCGTTGGCCCATACTTTATTATAAATTCTATGGGGGTTCATCCTGGTCTCGAGCAAGTGTTTGGCGGCACGGGTTTGTTGATTATGGTCGGTGTGGCACTCGATACTTTACAGCAGGTTGAATCGCATTTGTTGATGCGCCACTACGATGGGTTTATGAAAAAAGGTCGTATTCGAGGGCGCCGAGCCTGATTTATTTTTATGCTGGAGATTTATTTATGAAAGTCCAATCATCTGTTCGCCGTCGTTGCAATCACTGCAAAATTATTCGCCGACGCGGTGTTGTACGCGTGATTTGCAAAGTCAATCCGCGACATAAACAGCGACAGGGATAACCTCATAGGAGACGCAATCACATGGCCCGAATTGCAGGTGTAGATATTCCCAGAGAAAAGCGCGTGGAAGTTGCGTTGACATATATTTTGGGCATTGGTTTGAGTACGTCACAAAAAATTTTGACACAGACGCAGATTTCGCCTGATACGCGCGTAGATACTTTGACTGATGAGGAAGTCGCTAAATTGCGCTCAGTTGTTGAAGGCGAATACAAGGTTGAAGGAAACCTGCGAAGCGAAGTTGCAATGAACATCAAGCGACTGATGGATATTGGATGCTATCGCGGTTTGCGGTGGCGTCGGGGATTGCCGGTGAGAGGCCAGCGGACGCGCACCAATGCCAGGACGCGCAAGGGAAAGAAACCCGGTATTGGCAGTCGAAGACGAACTGTATAACTAAACGCAGGACAATTAAAGGAGGAGTCGTTTGGCAGTCAGAAGAGGGAGACGACGGAATAGACGCGTTGAAGCTCATGGCGTCGCACATGTCAATGCCAGTTTTAACAATACTATTGTCACCCTGAGTGATCGTGAAGGCAGAGTTATTTCCTGGTCATCAACGGGAAAAGTGGGGTTTAAGGGATCGAGAAAAAGTACACCCTATGCTGCTCAGTTGGCTGCTACGGATGCGGCGCGAGAGGCGATGGCAATGGGGTTGCGTCGGGTGGAAGTCTGGGTCAAAGGACCTGGCGTTGGACGAGAAGCCGCCGTGCGATCGCTACAGGGGGCTGGATTGGAAATTTCAGCGATCAAAGATGTTACGCCAATTCCACACAATGGGTGCCGCCCTCCTAAGCGACGTCGCGTTTAACACAGAAAACAGGGAGATATTGAATGGCGAGATACACTGGCTCAAGTTGTAAATTGTGCCGACGAGAAGGTATGAAATTGTTTCTCAAAGGTGCGCGGTGTCAAATGGATAAATGTTCATTTGACCGACGAAGTTATGCGCCCGGCATGCATGGACAAAACATGCGTCGGAAGCCATCGGAATACGCACTTCAACTCCGAGAAAAACAAAAAACAAAGCGTATCTACGGTGTGCTGGAAAACCAGTTTCGCACGTATTATTCAAAAGCCGCTCGCAGAAAGGGTGTGACGGGTGAGTTGCTTTTGCAGATGCTCGAATGTCGCCTGGACAACATGATATATCGTTTGGGTTTTGCGCCATCTCGAAAATCAGCGCGGCAACTCGTGAGGCATCGCCACATTGCTGTCAATGGACGAACCGTGGATATTCCCTCATTCCAGGTTTCGCCGGGAGATACTGTGCAGGTGCGAGAAAAAAGTCGCCAATTGCAACTTATTCACGATGCACTCAAGCGCACAGGTGATGGAGGTCAATCGTCCTGGCTTTCGGTAGATAAAGTGAACTTGAGTGGTACGCTTGTAGAATATCCAAAGCGAGATGATATACCGACGCCTGTTGAAGAGCAGCTCATTGTTGAGCTTTACTCCAAGTAATGGACGCGCACCAGGAGCTTTTGTTTATGGATGCAAAAAATTTTCAAATGCCTCGATTTGTACAGATCGATGAAGAAAGCCTGAGTGACAATTACGGCCTGTTTAGTGTTCAACCTCTTGAGCGCGGATTTGGGGCTACGATTGGGAATGCACTACGCCGTGTTTTGCTTTCCTCCATTGAGGGGGCGGCTGTTAAGGCCGTGAAAATTGAAGGAATTCAGCACGAGTTTACCGTGGTCGAGGGCGTCGAGGAAGATGTGACGGAAATCGTTCTAAATCTCAAGGAAATTTGTCTGCGCGTGCATACAGATGCAGATAAACTGTTATATGTAAAAAAAGAAGGACCGGGAGAACTCAAGGCAGGCGATCTGCAAGTCGATGCTGATGTCGAAGTGATGAATCCCGATTTGCATATTGCAACACTCGACAAAGACGGTGTGCTCGACATGGAAATCACCGTTGGAAAAGGCCGGGGCTATGTGCTGGCAGAGGCAAACAAGCAGGCAGACCAGCCCATGGGGACTATTGTGATGGATGCTGCTTTTTCGCCAATCCGCAAAGTGCATTATGAAATCGATAATGCGCGAGTGGGACAGCAGACCGACTACGATAAACTTTCATTGGCTGTTTGGACAAACAGCGTTGTGCGCCCCGATGATGCGGTGGCTCATGCTGCGAGCATATTGAAAGACCATCTCGAATTGTTTATCAACTTTGAAGAAGAGCCAGAAGAAGAATTGGAGGAAGTTGTCGATGAAGAAACTCGCCGCATTGCAGCACTGCTCAAGATGCCCGTAGATGAGCTGGAATTGTCAGTGCGGTCGGCCAATTGTCTAAAAGCAGCCAATATTATAACACTTGAAGATCTCGTCCAAAAAACGGAAAATGAAATGCTCAAATTCCGCAATTTTGGCCGCAAGTCGCTTAATGAATTGACAGCTATTCTCGAAAATTTGGGCATCGCATTTGGCATTGATGTGAGCAAATATCAAGAAGTCGCTGCCAA
The DNA here is from genome assembly GCA_028874765.1 of Gemmatimonadota bacterium. Lineage (GTDB taxonomy): Bacteria > Latescibacterota > UBA2968 > UBA2968 > UBA2968 > VXRD01. The sequence continues at coordinate 4,994 of JAPPIE010000281.1, read as the reverse complement.
ATCTGAGCATGTCTCGATTTTGGACGACGAATTTTAACGAGGAAACCAATGAGGCACGGGAAAAGGGGTAGAAAGCTGGGTCGCACGGCCAGTCATAAAAAAGCCATGCTCAACAATATGGCGACATCTCTGTTTGACAACGGCAAGGTGCGTACTACACTGCCGAAGGCGAAAGAATTGCGCAGTGTCGCTGAACGATTGATCTCTTTTGCCAAGCGTGGCGACTTGCATGCGCGGCGTCAAGTTTTGCGACGCATTCAGAATAAAGTGGTGCTCACAAAGTTATTTGAAGAAATTGGCCCTTCATTTGCCGACCGAAGTGGCGGATATACGCGCATTCTCAAGCTCGGTCCCAGACGAGGTGATAGCAGCGAATTGTGTTTGATTGAGCTGGTGGTCGATGATGCAATAAACGAATCTGATGATGTGGAAACTGAGTCTGACACTTCTGCTGAAGAAGAGGAAGGTGTAGAGGAAAAGAAAGACGCTTGACTGTATCTATGCATTTTAAAAGGGCAAATCGACATCTGCCGATTTGCCCTTTTTATTTGTTATTAAAAAACAAAAAAGGCGACACTATTAGTGTCGCCTTTTGATTTGTAAAAAAGAAAAATTCAGTCTCTTGAAATATCGAGAATTTCGTAAGTGAGTACGCCAACGGGTACCTGTACATCGACAACCTCGCCAACGCGTTTTCCCAACAGAGCATTGCCAATGGGAGATGCTGTCGATATTTTATTTTGATCAAAATCGGCTTCCTCTACAGTGACCAGCGTGTACTGCATTTCTCTGCCATTTTTTTTATCCTGTAATTTGACCGTCGCACCCAGATAGGCTTTGTCTTTGGGGATTTGGCTTTCGTCGATAATTTCCGAGTTCGTGAGTTTTTCTTGCAATTCGACAATTTTCTTTTCGAGGAATGCCTGTCGTTCTTTGGCTGCGTGGTATTCGGCGTTTTCGCTCAGATCGCCAAACTCGCGTGCCTTTTTGATCGCCGCTATGACAGTTGGTCGTTCTTTGGTTTGCAGACGGATCAACTCAGTTCGGATTTTTTCATACCCATTTTTGGTCAGGTAAACGCGATTCATAATACTATCCCATGAAATGAAAAATCTATCTCGGAAGCCGATATTGGGTTTCGAGATAGACTTTTTTAACACACAGCATTAACATAAAAGGGCAATGTATCGTCTATATGTGTAGAAAATAAGGCCTTTATGACAAGATGTCAAGTTCAAAACAAATGCGAGGTATATATCGCGTTGTGAAAATAGTTCAGTCTCTTCTTGTTCAATGTGTATATTTGTGTACAAAGTGATGTTTTCTCAGATTTTTAGAGGAGCAGGCATGATGGATGCTGTTTTGGTGACAGGAGGGGCAGGCTATGTCGGCAGTCACGTGGTGCGGCGTTTGTTGGAAGATGATCGCCGGGTTGTGGTGCTGGATGACCTGTCAAAGGGACACCGGGAGGTTGTCACCCTGTTTGAACGGGTGTATGGGCCAGAGCAATTTTGTTTCGAGCATGTCAATTTGCTCGATCGCAGTGCTCTGGCTTCTGTTTTTGATGGTCACGATTTTTGTGGCATTATCGATTTTGCCGCTCGGACGCTGGTAGGAGAATCTCAAGATATGCCGTTCAAATATTTTGAGAATAATGTGATTGCTTTTCAGAATTTATTGAATGTGGGCAAAGGATTGCCCATTGTGAAATCATCTACGGCGGCGACGTATGGGGATCCCCGCGCAGAACACATTCCGTTGAAGGAAAATTGTCAGCGGAACTGGATCGCTGATGGCGGCTTTGAGAAAAGTCAGTTAATGCCCGCTGCGGTGGATTTTGAGACACTTTTGAGGTGGTATAAAAAACACATCGCTTTCAAGCTCAGCGAAGAAGATATTGCGCTACTAAAAATTCCCACGAATGTCTATGGCATTACGAAAATGATGGATGAACGCATGTTGTGGCATGCCGAGCGAGAGGCTGGTAGAAGATATGTTGTTCTTCGCTATTTTAATGCCGCAGGTGCCGATTCTTCGCGGTTGATTGGTGAAGATCACGATCCCGAGACGCATTTGATCCCCATTGTGTTGCAAGTGGCTTTGGGACAGCGCGAACACATGACAGTATTTGGCGATGATTATGCAACTCCCGATGGCACGGCTGTACGAGATTATATTTCTGTAGTGGAATTGGCCGATGCACATATTAAGAGCCTGGATATGTTGTTGGCAGGTGGCCGATCTGCGACGTACAATCTCGGCAGCGGACAGGGCGTGAGTGTGCGTGAGATTTTGGAAGTCGCGCGCGAGGTGACTGGCCAGGCGATTCCCGAAACGATTGGACCGCGACGAAGTGGCGATCCCGCAACGCTTATTGCCGATGCGAGTCGCATTCAGCGCGATATGGGATGGGTTGCGAAGGAATCGCTACACGAGACCATAGAGTCCGCCTGGCACTGGCATCGCCTTCATCCTCAAGGGTATCGGGTTGTGCAGGAGGAGCGGTTCAATCCTTTTTGGAATCGGTGGGTCAATATCGCCGCCCATCGCGCAGACAGACCCTGGCGCGGAGAAACGCAGCTTATGGAGGGAGTAGCTGATAAGGCTTATGATCCCGAATGCTATCTCTGCCCCGGGAATACGCGCGCGACGGGCGATGTAAATCCCAATTACAAGGGTGTATGGACATTCGAGAACGATTTTCCCACGCTGGTATTGGACGCCTATCAAACGCAGGCGCAACTGGGCCCCTATCTCTCGCGCACATCTCGGGGTGTGTGCGAAGTTGTGGTCTATACACCGAATCACACACAGCGTTTGTCAACGTTGTCTTTGGACGCGTTCATTCAGGTGATTGACGCCTGGGCAGAGATTTACGGTCGGTTGGGTAAGGTACCTGAGATTGTGTATCCGCTCATTTTTGAGAACCGGGGCACGGTGATGGGCAATTCTCAACCGCATCCGCACGGACAGGTTTATGCGTATTGCGAGATTCCAGATTTGATGGTGAAACCACAATTGGCTATGTTTGAATCCCATCGCGAGAAAACGGGACGCTGTTTTGTGTGCGATGCCAATCGCGTCGAAACTGGGGATGGACGGCGGATTCTCATTGATCGCCCCCATGTGTTGGCTTATGTTCCGTTTGCCGCTCAATTTCCCTATGATGTGGTCATTGTGCCAAAGACACACGCTGCGAGTTTGCTGGATTTGGAAAGGGAAGATCGTCGCGATCTGGCAGTGGGGTTGCGCGATATTCTCAGCGGGTTAGACGGGTTGTTTGCCGCGCCGTATCACTACACTCTGGCATTGATGCAAGCACCGACAGATGGCGTGGATCGCGGCTATCACATGCAAATTCACATTACGTCGCTTTTGCGGGGACCTAATTTGCGAAAGCATGTGGTGGGGGCAGATATTTTTGGCAATCTCATCAATCCCTCAGATCCGGATATGACGGCAGAGGAGATCCGGTGGGCGATGCGGAAAGTCGAGAAGGGGTAATTTCAATGTTGTATTCGATTATTACACAGGCGCGAGATGCTTTTGCGTCGGTTTTTGAGGGGCAGGCGGATGTCACCGTGCAGGCACCTGGGCGCGTCAATTTGATTGGGGAACACACGGATTACAATGCGGGCTTTGTGTTTCCCACAGCGATTGACCGCTGGGCGGTTGTTGTCGCACGGTCGAGAGTTGATTCGCGGGTGCAGATTTACTCGGCGATGCACGAAGAGGTGGCTGAGTTTCGAGCCGATGATGTGTTGGAGGCACAGGGCAATTGGGCAGATTATCCAAAGGGCGTGGTGCGCGAGTTTCAAAAGCTCGGGTATTCGCTGTGTGGTTTTGATGCGGCGATTGTGGGCAATGTGCCTATGGGAGCGGGACTGAGCAGTTCGGCTGCTGTGGAGATGGCGGTTGGGAAGGGGATCGTTGTGTTAAACCGCATTGAAATAAGCGAGCCTGATCTGGCTCTTTTGGGACAGCGCGCAGAGAATCATTTTGTGGGTGTTAATTGCGGAATTATGGATCAGTTTATCTCGGCAAATGGTCGAGCAGGTCACGCACTGTTTCTCGATTGCCGCGATCTTTCGTTTGAGCTTGTTCCTCTTTTTGGCGACGATATTCAGATTGTGATTTGCAACTCGGGCGTGACGCGCGGGCTGACGGATTCGGCATATAATGATCGGCGGTCTGCGTGTGAAAGTGGGGTTTCGCTTCTCGCAGGAGCGATGGGAGCAGATTTAAGGGCACTGCGCGATGTGTCGATGGAGATGCTGGATGTTTACGGTGATGCGCTATCGGAGACTGTTCTGAAGCGGTGCCGCCATGTGATAACGGAGAATGAACGCACGCAACGGGCGGTTGCATTGCTCAAAAAAGGGGATTTGTCGGGATTTGGACAGTTGATGGCCGCATCCCACGAGAGTTTGCGAGATGATTACGAGGTGAGCGGGAAAGAACTCGATCTGCTGGTCGAAATCGCTCTAAATGTGCCGGGAGTGCTCGGCGCGCGGATGACTGGTGCAGGCTTTGGGGGATGTACTGTGAATATCGTTGAACGGGATGCTGTGCCAGCACTGGCAGATGCGGTGAATGAGCGGTATCCCAAAACGACTGGTTTGACGCCTGAGATTTACGTTTGTTCAGCGGTCAATGGCGCAGAGCAGGTGGGGTGAAGATCAGGATATAATTCGAGAGTAGTATCCGCTCTTTACTCTACAATACGAAAATAGACGTATTTCCTGTCCGTCTGATCCGTCCGCTTGTCCTTCGCCAGCACCGTCAATTGATAAATCCCTTCGGGTACCTGGTTCACATCGATCTGCAAATACGTGAAATCATCTTCTCGATTGCCTTCGTAATCGGCTGTCACTGTTCGCGTCAAATCGCCATCTTTTGAACGCTTGATCTTCAAGTCCTCAGCGGCGATGTGATGCACTTGACCTCCACTCGTATAAACTTTCGTCTCGCCCCATATATCGCTATCGGGAAAT
>JAPPIE010000231.1 GCA_028874765.1 Gemmatimonadota bacterium | reverse complement strand
TTATCGTGGGATTGTGGTGTACGATTTTTGCCTTTCTCTATGGATTTATGAAGCGGTTAGATCAGATTATTTTGCTGTTGCAGCAGGCAAATCGAGATGCCGATACGGATTCTTGAGAATGGTTGCCTATTTCATAGTGGGCGTTTATATTGGACAAAATAGTTTCCAAAAACAAATTCTGAAAGGACTGTGAATGAACAAACCGAATATTTTGATGATTGTAACTGATCAGCAGCGGTGGGATGCGCTGAGTTGTGTGAGCGACTGGCTGGAGACGCCCAATATGGACCGCATTGCGGCAGAGGGTGTGCGATTTTCAAATTGCGTGACCAATTCGCCGGTGTGTATTCCAACGCGGTTGAGTTTGGCTACCGGGCATTATCCGCACAATACGGGGGTGTGGGACAATCAGAACCACACGTTATCGCCAGATTGTCCAACGTGGATGCAGGCGGTGCGCGATGCGGGGTATCGCACGAGTCTGTTTGGCAAGACGCATTTACACCCGCACGGAGGCGATTTGAGAGATCGCGAGCATCTGATGCACAGTTATGGGCTTGATGATGTGGATGAAATTGGCGGGCCGAGGGCGAGCGCGCGATGTTTGTCGTACATGACGGCGATGTGGGAAGAGAAGGGGTTGTGGGCAGCGTATCAGGCAGATTTCGAGGAGCGTTTTAGCAATAAACCCTGGGTGACGCGGCCATCGACATTGCCTTTTGAAGATTATGCAGATGTGTATGTGGGGCAGCAGGCGAAGAAGTACCTGGCGGGATATGACCGCAATCAGCCCTGGTTCTGCTGGGTGAGTTTTGGCGGGCCTCACGAGCCGTGGGATACGCCAGAACCCCATTATAGCCGGTATAACCCGGAGGATATGCCCGATCCAGTTGCTCCGATAGAGGATGATCGCGAGCGTCCACAGGGTTTGTTAGATGCCAAGCAAAAGATACCGTTTGAACCGGGAGAAGAGAAATTGTTGCGCGCAAATTACGCGGGCAATGTCGCGTTGATCGACGATCAGATTGGCGAGATTTTCGATGTGATTGAAAAACGCGGCGAGATGGATAATACGGTCGTTGTGCTGACATCGGATCACGGCGAGATGAATGGGGATTACGGTTTTATTTATAAGAGCAATCTTTTAAATGGTGCGGTGCGGGTTCCCCTGCTGATTCGCACGCCCGAGACGGCGAGTGGTGATGTCGCTGGTTCTGTATGCGACAGTCCGATTGAGTGGTTTGATGTGGGACCGACGCTGGTCGAACTCGCAGGTGGTGAACTGAATTTCAGACAGTTTGCCAAATCGGCCTGTCCCGTTCTGGAAGATCCGACGCGAGAACACCGCACAGAAGCGATATCGGAATACGGCGGGGAGATTATGTTGTTGAATCGCGAATGGAAGATTGTGCTGAATCGCGAAGGGCAGCCCTATTTGCTTTTCGATGTGCAAGAAGATCCCGGTGAGGTGAATAATCTCGCGGGTTTGCCCGAGATGGCTGAGGTTGAGAATCAACTGCGCTTGCGGATTCTCGATCGCGTGGCTTCGTCACAGGTTTTGTCAGGGGCGCATTTTGCGCTGGGGACATGAGGAGAGCGTATGTTTGAAGGCAGACCCCATATCATTTTTATCATTACCGATCAGCAACGTTTTGATACCATTCACGCCTGGGGATATGATTATATGGTGACGCCCACGCTGGATCGGCTCGCGCGTGAGAGTGTGTCGTTTCGGCAGGCGTATTGTCCCGGCGCGACGTGTGTGGCGTCGCGGGCGGCGATTTTTACGGGTATGTACCCGCATACGACGGGCGTTTATAGTTTTGATCACTGGGCGAATCACCGGAACTGGGTGCAGGATTTATCGGATGCGGGCTACTATTGCGTGAATATTGGCAAGATGCACCTGACGCCGCGCGATGTTCCGGGTGGATTTCACGAGCGCGTCGTTGTAGAAAATCCTACGAATAAGGCACTGGACGGTGGTGGGGCGGATGACGATTGGGGCAGGTACATGACGTTTCACAATGTGAAGCGGCCCAATGATCGCAACAAAGCAGATCCCGAATGGCTCAATAAGTGTCAGGGGGTTGTTTGGCATGAGGAGGAGCAGTTTCACAGCGATGTGTTTATCGGGAATTCCGCGTTGAACTGGATTCGCAATCACCAGGGCGATAAACCGCTGTTTCTCCAGGTTGGATTTACGGGACCTCATGAGCCATGGGATCCTTTGCCGCGTCATCTGGATTTGTATCGCGACCGAGATATGCCGCCGTGTGTGAAGCGGGATGGGGAGTTGGAAGAGAAGCCACCGCAACATGCGGCGCATCTGGATATGCACGCGACGACGGATCACGAGTCGCAAATCGATTTGCGCGGGCGTACAGATGATGAACTCGCACAGATGAAGCGGCATTATTACGGGAATATTTCGACGGTTGATGAAAAGCTGGGCGAGATTATGGATGCCCTGCAAGAGCGGGGGTGGTTGGAGAATAGTTTGTTGGTTTTTTGTTCGGATCACGGCGAGATGCTGGGCGATCACGGGTTGGCGTATAAGTGGTTGATGTACGATCCGATTGTGCATATTCCGCTGATGATTCGCACGCCGCAGTCTGTTGATCAGCCAGGCGAAACGCGCGATCTGGTTTCGCTTATGGATTTGGGTCCTACGATTCTGAAGGCTGCGGGGGTAGCTGTTCCGAGTTATTTGGAGGGGCGTTCTTTGATGCCGTATTTGAATGGGGAGACGCCCGTGCCTCGCAAATACGTTTTTTGCGAGGATAATTATCAGGTTATGATGCGGTCACAGACCCATAAGATGGTGTATTATATCGGGCAATCAGAAGGCGAGTTGTACGATTTAAACCGCGATCCCGGAGAGTTGTGGAATGTTTGGGATAGGTCTGAATACGCCGCTGTGAAAGGCGAGATGTTTGCGGATTTGCTCGGCTGGATGGCGACGAGCAATTATTACAATGCCGGATACAAACGCCAGCGCAGCAAGCAATACGGCATGCGATGGCCCTCGGAAAACGACGCGTATTTGCACGGGCGCAAAGGACAACCAAAACCCCGAGTTGTCGATTTGTAGAGGGTGATATAGACGTCAGTGTGACTTTTTATCAAGGTCAGCAAAACCAAAAACACAGGCTTTTGGGTCATGTCTGTCAAAACTCGTCCAGCCGCTTCCGAAGTCTTGCTGTTTCAAGTGTGTTCTCTGATGCGCCGGATGACGGTATGATATCTAAAATTTGACGTGCTTTTTTTGGTTGGTTTCTGTCGAGTAACGCCGCCGCATAAACCAGGTATGGCTGGGCGGTTTCGGCCTTCACGGGCTGAGAATCAAACTGCGTAAAAACGTGTTCCGCTGTTGCGAGGTCATCCATCGTTATCAGATAATCTATGAGTTGGCTTGCCAATGCGCCCGATCCCGGCTGGGCATCAAAGGCTCTTTTTAAGTGTGAAAATGCCGCGTCACGCTCGCCTGTTGACCACAGCAACGCACTTTCTCTCAAAGCATGAATTACCTTGTAACGCGGATGAGCAGGCAGGATAACGCGAAAATACGTCCGCCCTTCATCGTAGTCGAACAGCGGTTCTGGAGACCCATTTTCTGCCATCCGGCGGCGAATTTTGGGCAGTCCTGTTCCCCGGCCTTCAGCAAGTCTCAATTCTTTCAAAAACTCACCTATTCGGCGATTTCGCGCAGGTACAGGAGGTACAACACCATCCCGAACGAGATGATGTGCCTCAATGCCTTGAAGCGGTCCTGGATAACTGATTATCTCTATGCGATCCGGGTATAGATATATCTTCGTGGGTTCGCGCAGGTTGTCATAAGAACGATGATATACGGCGTTGACGACCGCTTCCTCCATCGCTTCGTAGGGATATGTGACCGCACGATCTACTTCGGCCTCTTGCGGTCGTTTTTTTAGCATAACGTCTGTGAGTGAATTGAGGTGGTCTAACGTGCGTTTGATCTGTTCGTTGAGCGGTCCAGTAATTATTCTCTCTTCAATTAAATCGCCTCCCGTATCGTCACCAAACTGCACAATCTCGATTCGCGCACCGTCAAAGAAACTGTCCGGGGTCTCGTTGAAGAACAGGATGGCTGCGTTGCGCGGCGCATAGTGATCATTGAGGCGGACGACGATTCGCATCCGCTGATACAAGTCGATATCTGCGACATTTGTTCCGGTCTGTATCAAGTCGCTTCGCACATCCGAAAGAAATCGGCGGACCAACGTGGGAGATATGTCCTCGACTTTGGCGATCAGGCTACGCCGGTCGTCGAACGGTATCCGTGCTGTTTGCTCTATGAGTTGGGTGCGTATTTCACCCCTCGCCTCGACAGTGCTGGAGCCTTGCCGCACGTAGTATTCCCGTTCGCCACTGCGTCCGCGTTTCGGAGCTTGATAGGGCCGATTATCGCCGCCGGGTGCCCAAATAATCAGTATCGTCTCACCGTGGTATGTTTCGGGGAATACGAGTGGCTGGTACATGGGATCAATGCGATTACACTGTCCGTATATCTCTCTTTGGACGTGATCGAGATCGAGATGACCGAGACCACGCGGGGGCAATATGGGGAGGCCCTGTTCATCTGTGTCGATACCCAGGATGATGTACCCGCCGTTTAGATTGAGCAAGTCATTCGCAAATGCACACACGCTCCGAACAACCGATTCCTTTACGGCGTCATTCCAGGTTGCTTTGAACTCTCTGCGGTTGTCTTCAACCGATCTGGCGTGGATCAGATTATCAATATTGATTGGCACACCTTGCATGGAGCCCTTACCCGATCTGTGATACTGCGAGTAGTTTTGTGAAGGCGAACGCTTGTCGTGAACAAAATATGCGATCACAGCAAAAAGTCAAAGACAGAACCAGAACCCTAAATGATGTTTAAACAGAAACGACTTGTCGCGTGTCTTCGATTTCGGCGTCGAGATTGCCCGACAGGTCGTTGTCGT
>JAPPIE010000239.1:15073-39637 GCA_028874765.1 Gemmatimonadota bacterium | reverse complement strand
AATTATACTGACATACACTCCGCAATATTACTATTCATGAATTAGTCGGGCTAAATAGGCAGCCCATTTTTCTGAGTCCTGAAGTGCAGCCTGTGCCTTTTCCCAAATATGTGGTATTTCTGCTTTAGCGTTGAACCGCCAGCGAATCCTTTTGACAAGTTGCTGAAATTCCCACTGTTCCATAAAAGTCAAGAGTCTGTCATTGCAAAGGGTGAGGATAACGGCTTCGAGACAGGCCCTCTGTTCCTCTGTGGTTGCGGCACTGATTTTTCCAGAATTGGTAAATTGCATCAAAAAATTGAACATCTATCTCTTTCCTCTGATCTACGGGTTTTTAGCTCTATCCATCCCCGTTTTCACAGGGACATGCCTGCGTCTATCTGCGTCCATCCCTGCTTACACTCGCAGGGACATGCCTGCGGATCTATTCAATCAATTCTTTGACATCGTGAACGCGGATATCAACTTCAGGCAAGTGTTTATTCAGAATGTCTATGATGTGATCCTTCGGTCCGACAAAGATCATGATCATATTTTCTGGCACAAAGAATTCTTCGAGAAAGGCACGTACCTCATCATCGGTGACAGAATCATAACCGCCTTTGCGATATGGCGCGTTGTAAATAGCTATATTTACCTCACGGTCTAGGCTTCGTTGGGGTGTCAAGTTATGGGCAGGAGAAACTTTGAGAATCTTACGGCGTTCTTTGAGTGCTTCCCAAAAGCGGGGGTTATCGGAAAGCCCTCGGATAAAGTCGGACATTTTTACGATCAATTCTTCGCTGTTATGGAGTTGAGGATCAGCATAAATATTGAGATATCTGATGCCTCCTGAAGATAACATCGCACAAGAAGGACCATAAACCAACCCCAATTCTTCTCTAAAATACTTAGAAATGAGCCCTCGTTCATCGCCTGTAAGCGTATTGGATATGAGATTAGGAATATAATTTTCTTCCCCCACACTACCACCACAGAGGATCATCCAATGACAGAACACACTCTTTAAATGTGAATAATCCGTATAGACAAAAGCCTTAAAGCCAACATTATAATCCGTTATTGAGAACTTTGGTGAATGCACAAACCCGCCTGTCTCTCGCTCTTTTGTAACCGGATGGAGCAACTTCGCAACCTCAGTAGAATCGCGGTTTGAGATTATCTTAAAAAACACCACATCTGCTTTCAGCAGTTGATCATAATATTGCCTAACATCCTCAAGCGAGAAATTTTTCAGTGCTTTTAAGGACTTGAATTGCTTTTTTCCTGTTATCTGGGAAAGCGCATAGGTTCTCATAAACGTATAAGTATTAATCCGCAAGCCACTTTGGTAATCAGTCGCTTCTTGTTTTTTTGCATATTGCAAGTCGGAATTAGAAAATTCAAGGTTACGCATGAAATCGAAAACCATTTTTATAGACTCGCCACAGTTCTCGGATAAGGCAGAAATGGATATTGCCTGGTATAGAGGGTGAGTAATAATATCCAGATTGGCTCCTAATGCTGATAATTGATCCAGGTACCCCTGCTTTTTGGCAGCCTCCCCGATCAATGCTGAGACTGTGTTTGCAAGCCCAATCTGAGAAGGCTGTTCCTGGTTTTTTCCGGCTCCGAGGAAGACAATCTCAATACTGGTCAGTGGCGCGCGTTTGTCCTGGCGATAAAAAATATGATGATTGGGAATTTCGGCAGAAGAGGCAAGGACGCCAAATAGATGACACAGGACAAAGCTAAGCATCACTTTCAGAAACATATTCATTGGCCTTTCGGGAGAACTTTCTGTGTAATTTTTTTTTATTCCATATTAACAGCGTTAGAAAACCTGCGAATATCAATATCATAATTCCATAATGTAAGAGTGTTCGCGGCATTAAGTTTTTATTTAATGATGGTTCTTCTTTTGCAGACAATGTTAAGGAAAGAGTTATCGAATTGTCATCCGTCAGGTATTGGTCTATGATACGCGGTATGTCTTCTCTGCAAATGGATTTAATATTTTTTAGTAATTTTGGATAGAGTAGGGGATCGTTGGCATGGGCGAATGCGCGTCCAAATGAACCAGCCATGCTTGAGCGATCATAAAATTCGGAATACATGCTATGCAAAAGTTCATTACGGGCTGCATTTAGTTCATCTTCAGAGATGAATTTTATCTTTTTTAATTTAACACGGATAATGGCCTGGACAGTATCTGGGGATGTATCATGTGGCAGGTCTGCTACACAATTCATCAAACCAAATCCTTTATAGTCGCCAAGTCCGACACTGAAAGCTCTCGCAAGTTCAGAATCAACTATATAAGACTTCAATGAATTTGAGGTTTTGTTCAAAATGGTAGTCAGAATGAGCAATCCCGCATAGTCGCGATGTCCTAAATTTGGTGTGTACCAACTCTTCCTGAACTTGGAAATACTGAGATTCTTTGAAGTAACCCTGAACTTTCTGCCCAGTAATTCAGGGTTGGGAAATTGAGAAGCCTGCAATTTGTTCGACAATTCGCCTATTATTTGCTCATTGCCATAAGTGTCGTCCAGTTTGGTCAGGAGTTGTTTGACATCTACATCGCCTATTACAACAACCAATCTCTTTTGCAAACGCAGAAAATTCTCATAATACGCTTTCAAATCATCAGGTTCGAGTCGTTGAATAAAAGCCTTATTACCAAGAGTATCAAAATTCTTCTTTTTATAGATTAAACTAAAAAAATAACTTGTAAATTTGCGTGTTAAGTTTGGTAAGCTACGACTTCTTTCTGTCAAGATGATTTTCTTTTCCTTTTCTACGACCTCCTCATTTATCACTGTGTTGTAATATATATCTCGGTCTATCTCAACCGCGAGGTCAAATTTGTCCTTTGGAAATCTCAATATGAAGCGCGTATAATGATAAGAGGTAGCAGCGTTTTGATATCCTCCATTCTCAATAACGATTTGGTCATCGCCTGACATAAGATGCTCTAAGAAATGTAGCCGCCCCTGTTCCCCTTCCTTTTCATCTGCTGAGCCAGCACTGTAGAAGGTCTGGTATTCAAAGGTCGGAGTTGTTCTATCTACAACGATAATGGCGTCGAGTCTGGGATTGATGGTGTAGTGCCGCGCGACGAGTTCTTCGGATAATGCTCCCGTTCCAATAAGCTCATAAGAATGGCAAGTTTCCGTCAGCAAAACGCAGACAAGGAATGAGATGAGTGCATGAGTTTTTATCATGTCTGATACTCAGCAAAGTTAGAAGTAGCTGCTTCGTCTATATGTCTGGATACATTCTTGTATATGTCCAGATACATTCTTACACTACACAGTATAAAATTTGGAGGTTCTTTCAGCAAGCCTGAAAGAACCTCCTCTGAAGATTCAGTGAATACAAAGCATTAGGGATCATACACCTCTGTATCTTCTTCCGTCTCGTCTTCTGAGTAGTCTTCTTCCTCTTCATCATCTCCACAATCCAAAGGGACGGTGCATTCATCTTCCGTGTCGTCATCTGAAAAGTCAAAATCCCAAAAACTTCCCAATCCATTGTCAAGATCACCACCATTTAGGTCTTGTGTACCACTGGAATCTGCTTGGGCATTCGTATTTAGGCTACCGGAGACGTCTATAATTGGAACATATGTGCCTCCCACAGTACCTACGCCTAAGCCAGGCTGTTCTGTAGGTTTTCTCTGCTCCTCTGCAGCTTGTTGACCTGCTTGTTTCCATGCATCCTTTTCGGTCTTAGCTTCATCAGGATTCTGACCAGACGACATACTACCAGGACCTCCACCTCCCATACCATCAGTTCCCCCCCGAACCATGCTCATTTCTTGCGGTGAAATGATCTCGGAGAGAATAGAGAGCGGTTTGCAGGTGAGTCCCGCGATGGATGTGGTGTGTTCAAAAATATTTTCTGGCATGATACAATCTCCTGTTAAGGGTTATACTGCTTGAATAACAAACGAATGGTGTACAAATAGCTGTTCTCCAGGCCAGTTCATCTGCGGTGATTCGATTCATTTTCTTTTTCTACCTCCTTTCGTTGCGTTCAGCGTTATGGGTGAAGATGCATTTCAAAATCGTGAGAAAAACGTCTAAATTTCTCCCTACCAAACTTTTTTGCGATATTGAGTAGCAGAAATGCCATGTATCCTCTTGAAAGCGTGACAGAAACTACTTGATGAATTAAACCCACATAGGCGTGCAATTTCATATATCGACAGTGATGATCCCGTCAAAAAATGCTCTGCCTGTGCTATTCTGATCTCTCGCAATTTTTCGCTGAAGGTTTTGTTAAAAAATTTTTTGAATAGCACATGACCGTGCGGTGGGGTGATCTGAAAATGGCGTGCGAGGTCTTCAAAGTTCAGGTCTGGATCTCTATAACGCTTCTCCAAAAATGATTCCAACGCCTCTGCTGAAACCTTCTCTTGACCGGTGTTTAACGGCTGTTGAAAGGATCTGGGCAGTGGATGGGATGCTTCACGGATCCGAGACCCACTGTATTCCACTTCATTCTGTAGAATGTGGTTTTTGACCTTTGCTAAAAATTTGTCCTCCACAATGGGTTTATCAAGTACGCCCACAGCACCTGCTGCGATTATTTCGTTTGTTTCTTCCATGAACAAAACGCTCCCCATGATCAGGATATTTGTCTGAATGTTCTCTGCTGCAAGGCACTCCAAAAATGCGACCCCATCAAGACCTGCCATATACATTTCAGCGATGACGAGATGGATCTTCTTTCGTCTCAAAATTTCAAGCCCTTCTTTTGCATTTTCCGCCGTGAGCACGTCATAAGGTTCATCATTCAAGAATCCCACAAGGGTCGAGAGAACGCGGGGGTCGTGATCTATAATCAGAATTTTCCGCGTGTTCAGATCAGGACGCGAATGATCGGCGAGAGGGGGAATTGTCTTATATTTTTGCAAACGTATGTCTCCTTAAATAAAAAATAATCGCTTTATGGCAATATATTTCGATCAGATTTTTCTCTGCTGAAACAGATATATGCAAGATGTGTGCCAATGCGGATTTTTTAGAGGATAATTCTTATAAAGCATTATTTTTACTTTATATAGAGATTATTCTCGGATAAAAGTCAGGCTGAATATCGAATTAAGAGGTGAACATATTGTTCACTTTTCCCTTTTCGATTGAACATTATGTGCTTTTACTTTGCATTGACAATCGCGCTTCAGGTTGCTACTTTAGTTTAACATTCTCAAGTTATCAGCTTGAGATATTTGCTGCCGCTGACAGGGGACTTAGCCGAGTCTTGTCAGCGGCTTTTTTTATGATAATACCTTGCGCCTGTAATTACAATTCAAAAAGATTGCTCATATGTTAGAATCGTTGCTTGTATGTTAGATTTTTTCATTTTTTTTGAGTTGATGAAAAAAGCCGACGTTTGCGCGTTGGCTTTTTTGTTTGGATCCGCTTTGCATATAATTGTTTAATCTGGTTCAAATACACACCACTTTGAGTCGGATGACTTCTTGAGCACTGTCTTGTCCGAAAGCAGGACATGAAATCTGTATCGACTATCATTAACAGGCATCTGAGCATAGATCGAATAGCAACGCCGACACGCCTTTATCTTGATCTTTGTGTCACAGAGGATACAGTCCCAACGTCCCATAGGCTTTCGTTTGCATCTGAGGCACTCAATTTGTTCGATCAGGTTTTTGTTGCGTTCCTGAAATTTCACCCACTCATTAGGAGATGCCAAGGCACCTATATATGATAGACCTGCCGAGTGACACACCTTGCAGGACAATTCGGAAAAGTCATCGTACACCACCAGACAATTACCACATACGGAAATGTACTCCACATCTGGCTCACGGTCCTCGAAACGTCTAAAATACGCCAAAATATCGGCCTTATCATCATCGGACAATTTTTCAAAGGGCTGTAGTTTCGATCCACACTTCTCACAGGAGTAGCCAAAGAAACGTTTTGCCCAGAGACCACCAATCACCAGGACTACAATAACGAGAGTGATCATAATAATAAACGCTTCCACAATCGGTTCCTCATGTCAGTAGTTATTGCTACGTCCTTGGCCTACGCTTTTCGACCAGTTCTACTTTGTCTGACACGCTCAACGGTTGCCTAAAAAATTTTTGAGCAAGGCCAGTTCGACTTCTTTCTGACCTAACAGGCGCTCCAGATCAGACACACGCGCTTCATACGTCTTGACCGTATCGTTGCCAGAGAAAATCTCTGCACCACTATCTATAAATTGACGCTTCCAGTTTGATAGACTCACCGGATGCACACCGTAAGCGCGAGCGATTTCTGCATCCTCTTGCTCCGAGGTCAATGCCTCTAACACGATCTGGAACTTGAGTTTAGCCGAGTAGGACTTCTTGGTTTTCTTACCCATGGTAGCTCCTCCTGTTGGTGAGAAAATACCACGCTGACACCCAATGTCAATTAGCCTTTATACCGGGTCAAATAATGGGGCGCACCTCAATCGAGTCTGGGATTGATGGTGTAGTGCTGCGCGACGAGTTCTTCGGATAATGCGCCCGTTCCAATAAGCTCATAAGAGTGGCAAGTTTCCGTCAGCAAGACGCAGACAAGGAATGAGATGAGTGCATGAGTTTTTATCATGTCTGATACTCAGCAAAGTTAGAAGTAGCTGCTTCGTCTATATGCCTGGATACATTCTTATACTACACAGTATAAAATTTGGAGGTTCTTCCAGCAAGTCTGAAAGAACCTCCTCTGAAGATTCAATGGATACAAAGCATTAGGGATCATACACCTCTGTATCTTCTTCCTCGTCATCATCTCCACAATCATAAGGGACGGTGCATTCATCTTCCGTGTCGTCATCTATAAAGTCAAAATCCCCGCGTATTTGTGATTTCCACCGCGTATTTCTGTTTTTTTTATTGTTTTTGAGATTAAGCATAAAAAAACTGTGAATGGACTTCCCATTCACAGTTCGCAAAAATATGGGGCGGGCACGGGGCACCGCCCTTACGCATGCCTGCGCTACATCTATCTATATCTCGCCTTTCATCTGCGCCTATCTGCGTCCATCTGCGGATGCCCTTGTAATTGCTTCTTTCCCTTTTCAACCTCTTCCACCGCCGTCATAATTCCCTCAATAAATTCATCTGCTATATCGTCTTTCTGCTTTTGCTGCTGTTCGTAAAGCAAGCGATAGACCTCGCACTCTTCCAGCAAATCGTCGTGGCCTCCCCAGCCCGCCATGCGACCGTTGTCCAGCACCAGAATGCGATCCGCCCGCATCGCCGTAGAAATTCTGTGCGTAATCACAAAAGTCGTGCGCCCCTCCATCAAATGATCCAGCGTCTCTTGAATCTTCGCCTCCGTCTTTGCATCCAGTGCTGAAGTCGTATCGTCCAAAATCAGAATACTGGGATCGGTGACAACAGCCATCGCAAAAGCCAAACGCTGTTTTTGACCGCCCGACAGGTTGGTACCGCGCTCCTCGACCGGCGCTTCGTATTTCTCTGGCAGCGTCATAATAAAATCGTGCAACTCTGCCGCTTTAGCCGCATCCATCACCTGTTCGGGCGTGGTACCGGCCTGACCGTAGCGAATATTATCGGCAATCGTCCCGGAGAACAGAACGGGTTCCTGGGGCACCATACTGATGTGCTGCCGCAATGAAGAAATTTTGACATCCTGTATATCGTAATCGTCCAGAATAATTTTCCCCTCTGTGGGTTCATAAAGACGCATCAACAAACTGACCAGTGTACTCTTACCCGACCCCGAAGGCCCAACCACAGCCACCGAAGTACCCGGTCGCACGACGAACTTGAGATCTCGCAGAACGTAATCACCCGCCTCTGTATAGCGAAACGACACATCGCGAAACGACACGCGCCCGCGCACTTTGTCGAGGGTCTGCGCATCTTCTCTATCCTGAATAATCACCTCTTCATCCAGCACCTCAAACACGCGACTGATCACCACCAGCATCTGTTGCAGCGTGGCATTCACATTGGCAAGTGCGACCAATGGCGAAAAAAGATTCCCCATCGACATAGAAAAATAAACCAATTCTCCAACCGTCATCGCACCGCCGCGAACCTGCAATGCGCCAAAATAAAAGATCAGGCCCATTGCAACCCCCCCCACAACCGAACAGACTGCCCCCAGACCAGAACTCAAAACAGACTGTTTGACGCCCAAACGATACAACCCGATCAGCCGCCTGAAAAAGTCCCGAAACTCCCGTCTTTCTCGCGCATAAGACAGGATGAGACGAATCCCCTTTGAGCGTTCTTCCAACAGCGCAGAAACCTCGCTATAATCCTCTCGAAACCGCATAAAAACATTTGCTATCGGACGCTGAAACACCTTATAAGTCACGACATACGCGGGCAATGCAACAAAAGCCATCAGCGCGAGCTCGACATCAATCGTAAACAGAATCGCCGTACCCATCAAAATGCGCGCAACATGCCGCAGCGTCTCTACAAATGTCGTCGTAATTTCGCTCTGCAACAAACCTACATCATCCAAAATGCGCGCCATAATCCGCCCGGTTTGCTGGCGATCAAAAAACGTCATCTGCAACTGCTGCACTTTCTCGTGCAGCGCAAGGCGAATGCGGAAAACAATCCGCTGCCCCACATAGGCGATGCTATACGTATAAAACCAGTTGAGCGTGGCAAAAAACGATCTCACGACCAGGTAGAGAATGAAAATCCACCCCAACCAGGCCAGTTTTTCCGTACGCGTCTTGGGCAGCATGATGCCACCTTCTTTGCCCAGCCCCGGAATCGTTGCCTGTGGGTCGCGCTTTGGGCGACTCTCCTCCTGAATCAAAGACTGCATGTGTGCCTCTGAAACGACTTCGCCTGCAGGCTTGAGTTGCAAGACCTCATCAACCGTAATTTTTGAAATAAACCCGAGCAAAAACGTATAGGACGACGTAATAGTGGCCATCGCAATCACCATTAACAGGCGTCCCCAATACGGCTTGATATACAAAAGGATAAATCGCTTTAAGTTTTCCATAATCTCAACTCGCCATAGCCTCTACAGCCTCTTCAATAGACCCCGCAGCCTGCTGCTCGTAAAGCTGGCGATACTTTCCATCGGGTATTTGCAACAATTCGCTGTGCGTCCCCTGTTCAATAATCTCGCCGTGATCCATCATAACAATAATATCCGCATTGACAATCGTCGATAATCGGTGTGCAATGGCAAAGGACGTGCGCTCCTTTAACACCCTGGTCATCGCCTTTTGTATCAGAGCCTCCGATAAAGAATCGAGTGACGAAGTCGCTTCATCGAGAATTAAAACCGACGGATTGGTCAGCACGGCTCTTGCAATGGCAAGGCGCTGCTTTTCTCCCACAGACAGTTTAATGCCATCTTTTCCCAACATCGAATCATAACCCTCGGGTGTACGCATAATAAACTCGTGAATCTCGGCAATACGCGCCGCCTCGATCAACTCGGCATCTGTGGCATCTGCGCGACCATATAGTAAATTCTCCCGAATCGTACCATCAAACATCACCGAATCTTGCAACACCTGGCCGATCTGTGTACGCAGGGTTCGCAACTTCACATCTCTCAAATCGTGGCCATCAATTGTAATACGCCCTTCCTTCACATCGTAAAAGCGCATCAACAAACTCGTCAACGTCGTCTTGCCGCATCCCGTATGCCCCACCAGCGCCACCATCTGCCCTGGCTGCACCTCGAGGTTGATACCCTTCAAAACAGGCTCATCCTCTTTGTACTCAAAATGCACATCTTCAAATTTAATATGTCCTTTTATCGGCGGCAATTCGACGGCATCTTCCTTGTCCGCAATCTCTATTGGAAAATCTAAAATTTCCAACACGCGATCCACAGACACCATCACGGCTTGAAGACGCATGGCAATTTGCGTGAGATTGAGAACTGGCTGAAACATCCGGCTCGAATAAGAAAAAAAGGCCATCACAGCCCCATAAGTCATTTCACCCTCAATCACGTAATAACAGCCCAAACAAAAAATCACCGTATTGCGAAGTCCCGACACGCCCCAGGAGCCAGCCATATAGCCAGCGCGATTTGTGGCAGTCTGCATCGCCGCATCCAAACTCTGGTGCGTATCTTCCGCAAATGCGCGGTGTTCTCTGCGCTCTCGGCCATAAGATTTTACCAGTTGCACCCCGGACAACCGCTCTTGTAGTCCAACCGACACCTGATCCATTTTTCTGCGCCAGAGACTGAACGACTCCCTCATTGGCGTGCGCCACCCGTAATAATTAAAAAAATACAGGGGCATCAGCAAAAGCAGCAGACACGCCATCTTCCAATTCAAACCCATGCACAGCGCAAGCGCCACCCAGAACGACACAAAATCGACAAGAATGCCCAGCATACGCGATGTCACCATACTGCGCACACTCGCAATATCAGACATAATGCGCGACATAATTTTGCCCGTACCCATCTCGTCGTAAAAGCGCATGGGCAATTTCAACATGTATTCATACGTGAACCTCCGCATACTCGTCGTTATCCCCCACCCCACATAAGCATTGGTAAATGAGACCCAAACGCGCATCGCAGCGGACATGATAGGCAGACAAATCGAAATAAACAGAAGCACTTCCAGCAACTGCCAGTTGCCCAGGGTAATGACATCATCGATGATAAACTTCATCACCAGAGGAGGCAACATGCTCAGTGCCGTCATTGTCGCCGTCAGGCACACCAGCAAGATCAGGCGCGATTTAAAAGGCGTGACAAAATGCGCGAGCTTGCGCAACTTGTCGGTATTGCTCTCATCTGCCATATCGATCTCATCTCAAAAATAAGTTGCAGATTTTGGGATCTCGACACTTCTTTATTTTTTCATCTTTGGGCAAACATAAATAATATTTAAGAACAGATATAAAAATATAAAGATACCTTTTAATTTAATCAAGCCCATCTCATCCGATGACGCATCTTCTACCACTGGTTGAGCTATGAAAAATCTCGCAACAATGACCATCGCGCAAATTCGCGCCCACATCAAATCTATCAATCGCCCTGGCGAAGCATACCTCCGCGCACTCGAGCAGGACCCTCGTGCTGGTGTTCGCGCAATCGCAGAACAGGTGAGAAAAAAGCAAAAAGCACAGGCACGTGAAAAAGCGCGCCTCGAACAAATGCTCACCATAGAAAAAAAACTCAGAGAACGGGGCATCCAGCACATTGCAGGCGTAGATGAAGCCGGACGAGGTCCCCTCGCGGGTCCCGTTGTCGCCGCCGCGGTTATCCTCCCGCCAGATACACTCATCCCCGGCTTGAACGACTCCAAAGCACTATCGGAAAAACGCAGAGCAGAACTTTTTGAAACCATTCACAATACAGCCCTTGCCATTGGCGTAGGCAAAGCGTCTCCGCAAGAGATAGACAAATACAACATCCGCAACGCCACCCACCATGCCATGTGCGAGGCACTCGCCGCCCTCAACATCTCGCCCGACCGCGTGCTCATCGACGGCAATGCCCTCCCGGGTAGTCCATTTCCCGAACAAGCGGTCATAGGCGGTGACCGGACCTCTCTTTCTATCGCCGCCGCGTCTGTCATCGCCAAAGTAACGCGCGATCGCCTGATGATCGATTACCACGCGCAATACCCCGCTTACGGCTTTGCCGGTCACAAGGGATACGGTAGCGCCGATCACCTCGCCGCCTTGCAAAAACACGGCCCCTGTCCTATCCACCGCCAATCTTTCCGGGGTGTCTTTGAAGCCAGGAGCTCTGAAGACTTTAAAATTTTTGCCGAAGGCATTCGCGCAGCGATGAACCTCGACCAACTTCAAGCCATAGGAAAAACCATTGCCAGTGCCAGCAAACATATCCCCCAGGATGAGGTACAGGCCCTGCGCAGGCTATTTCGCAAACAACGCACCCGTATGCAACAATCCGGTCCAAAAGGCGAACAATTGGCAGAAAAATTTATAAAACAAAAGGGATACGATATTCGCGCGCGCGGATTTCGCGCTCTGGGCGGTGAAATTGACCTCATTGCGGTGAAAAACGACGTGCTGATCTTTGTCGAAGTCAAAACCGCGACCACTACACATTTTGGGCAGCCAGAGACCCGGGTAACACCAGCCAAACAAGCGCAAATCATCAAAATCGCAAAAGCCTACCTGACACAACACCCCGATCACGCGGCACCGCGATTTGACGTCATTGCCGTTGACCTGACACAACCGCGCCCTACCATCCGCCACTACGAAAACGCTTTTACGGCTTAGACCAATACCCAAATTTCCCCTCTTAAACCTTGACAATACCACCTCTTACCTTTATTTTTGCCTTCTCTTATAAAAAATAATCCGCAATGGATATACACCCATGCCCCAGTTAATTCCCAAGGTAAAAGGCACCCGAGATTTTTATCCCGAAGATTGGGCCTACCAGAAGTGGCTCTGCGAGAAATTTATCGGCGTTGGCAATCTCTT
This sequence comes from Gemmatimonadota bacterium, assembly GCA_028874765.1. Lineage (GTDB taxonomy): Bacteria > Latescibacterota > UBA2968 > UBA2968 > UBA2968 > VXRD01. The sequence continues at coordinate 27,207 of JAPPIE010000239.1, read as the reverse complement.
TGGATATAGAGAATACGAAAGCACAATACTCGAATACATGGCCCTTTACCTGGGCAAAAGCAGCGAAGAAATCGTCACACAGCAGACATTCACGCTATCTGATCGAGACGATAAACAACTCGTCCTGCGCCCAGAACTCACCCCCACACTCGCGCGCATGGTCGCCCAAAAAGAAGGCGAACTCACCTTCCCCATTCGCTGGCAATCATACGGTCGGTTCTTTCGCTATGAGCGCCCTCAACGCGGACGCGGGCGTTCCTTTTTTCAATGGAATATCGACGCCCTCGGCAGCGATAGCTATCTGGCTGATGCCGAAATAATCACCATAGCTTGCACGCTATTCAAACACCTTGGTCTCAGTAACGAACACGCCACTATTAGAGTCAACGACCGACAGGCCCTTGAAATTTTAATTGCCAAAAAACTGACCTTATCGCCCGAGGATATCAAACCTGTTTTTGGGGCTATTGACCGCATAGACAAAATGCCCGAGGAAAAATTCCGCACCTATCTGGCCAATGATCTGAATCTCAGTGCAGGTCAAATCGACACCCTCTACGAAATCCTCCACACGACGGACCTGACATTTTCCCCCTGGCTTCAGCACATTTTTGAGCAACTCGATCAAAATGGTGTTATAGACCTCGTAGAACTCGACCTCAAAATCGTGCGAGGTTTTGACTATTACACGCGCACAGTATTTGAAGCATGGGCCAAAACCTCGCTGCGCCGCGCCCTCTTTGGAGGTGGTCGTTACGACAATCTCACACGGCAAGTAGGCGGCAAGCACCAGGTACCCGGCGTGGGATTTGCAGTTGGCGATATGGCCATCACCGAATTACTCAAAGAAATAGACACTTATCCCCAACTCGAAACGCCCGGTGCCCGCGTATTCGTTACGGTATTCTCCGAAGACCTGCTCACCCAATCGTCTTCTTTTGCCGAAAAACTGCGCCAGGAGGGTATCGCAACAGAACTTCACCTTATTCCGGGACAGCGTCTCGACAGACAATTCAAATATGCGGATCGCCAAAATATACCCTTTGCAGCGGTTATTGGACCAGACGAGGCGTCTGCAAATACCATCGTAATCAAAGACCTCAAAGCGCGCGCGCAACAAATTTTTTCACAAAACGACCTATACGCGATAAAAAAAACGCTTAAAAACGGAATTACCCAAGCGTAGGAGACAGCCATGTCAGAGTCGCTCGGCGACTGGAAACGCACGCACAACTGCGGCGAATTGCGCATCGAAAATGTAGGCGAAGAAGTCTGCCTGATGGGGTGGGTTGGCAAAAGACGCGACCACGGAGGCGTCATATTTGTCGATTTGCGCGACCGCCACGGCATCACCCAGGTGGTCTTTCGTCCCGATCTCGAATCAGAGACACACGCCATTGCCGAAAAAATTCGCAACGAATTTGTCCTGGCAATTAAAGGCAGAGTTGAACCCCGCCCAGAAGGCATGACAAATCCCAAATTGCCCACTGGCGCCATTGACATCGAATGTTCAGACCTGCGCTTGCTCAACGAAGCGGACACACCACCATTTGCCATAGAGCCCGAAATCGATGTCAACGAAGAACTGCGTCTGCGCTATCGCTACCTCGACCTGCGCCGTCCCGATATGCAACAAGCCGTGTTCCTGAGACATAATGCTGCACAGGAGACGCGCAAATATCTGATTGGTCAGAGCTTTCTCGAAATCGAAACCCCCTTCCTCATGAAAAGCACGCCCGAAGGCGCAAGAGATTATCTCGTTCCTTCTCGCGTTCAAAGAGGGAGCTTCTATGCCCTGCCCCAGTCGCCTCAAACCTACAAACAGTTGCTCATGATCGCCGGTTATGATCGCTACTTTCAAATCGTACGCTGCTTCCGCGATGAAGACCTGCGGGGCGACCGCCAGCCCGAGTTTACCCAAATAGACATTGAAATGGCATTTGTCACAGAAACCGATGTCATGCAACTCGCAGAAGGGCTTACGCGGCACCTGTTTGAGCATGTCATAGGCTTTGATATCCCCACTACCATACCACAAATGACCTACCGAGAGGCGATTGATCGCTTTGGCACCGATCGCCCGGATACGCGCTTTGGCCTCGAAATTGTCGATATTGCAAAAGCTGCCCTTGCTTCGGAATTCCGGGTCTTTAGATCTGTAATTGATTCCGGTGGGCAAGTTCGCGCCATTAATGCTAAAGGATGCGCAAACTACTCGCGCAAACAAATCGATGACCTCACGGCTTTTGTTGCAAATCACGGTGCTAAGGGACTCGCCTGGATAAAAGTGACCGACCAGGGTCTCGAATCATCAATCGTCAAGTTCTTCCCGGATCAAGCCCAACAAATGCTAAGGGAATCACTCGACGCCCAGGCAGGAGACCTGCTTTTATTTGTCGCTGACCAACCCGCAGTCGTCGCAAACGCACTGGGCAATCTGCGCTTAGAACTCGCGCGACAACAAGACCTCATGGAGACTGGTGACTTTAGTTTTTTATGGGTGACGCAGTTCCCTCTCCTCGAATTTGATGACGTTGAAAAACGCTACGTCGCCTGTCACCACCCCTTCACGTCCCCCCTGGAAGCAGACCTCGGTGAACTTGAAACAGCCCCGGGTGATGTTCGCGCCAGAGCTTATGATCTCGTTCTCAATGGCAACGAAATCGCTGGCGGAAGTATTCGTATCCACCACAGAGAAACTCAGGAGCGCGTGTTTCGCATGTTGGGGATATCCGAAAGTGAATCACGGGAAAAATTTGGCTTCTTACTCGACGCCTTTCGATACGGCGCGCCTCCTCATGGCGGTATTGCGTTTGGATACGATCGCCTGGTCGCCCTCATGGCTGGCAAAGCGTTTATCCGCGATGTCATTCCATTTCCAAAAACCAATACAGCAGCATCGCTCATGGATGGTGCACCATCTATAGTAGATCCCGCCCAACTCCGCGAACTCGGTTTGCGATTATTGTAATCACATGGGGCTCATAACACATTCAAAACTTTTTCTTGACTTTCTGTATTTTATGTAGTACTTTGTCTAAAAGTTGTATTACCGGATTTTTTGTTTTTATTTTAAGTCTTGATAATTTAAATACTTACGCTAATATCCCTGAGGAGGCAGTTGGGTTATGAAAAGACTGAAAAAAGCGGCAGGTTGTGGTCTATTACTCGTTCTGTTATCTGGATGTTGCACGCCAATGGCCTCAAGATCGCAACTCCAAATGCTTGAAGAAGCGCGTAAAGCCGCAGAATCGGCCGAAGCCGACCTCGCAGCCTGTAAGCAACACCGAGCCGAGTTGGAGCGCCAATTGGCACAGAAAAAACAGGTTCTGGCCGAGTGGCAAAATATCTTAAGTCAGTGCAACAGGTCTTGAGCCAGTAATTTTTTGGTGTGTGGAAAGGAGTTGGTCGGATGACAGGTTTGAAGCTTTTCGGGTTCTTTCTCGTTTGTTGCGCAGTCACCCTTTTGGTTTTCCCTCAAAAGGGAATTGCCCAAATGGAAATGACCTATGATGAATACAGGATGAAACTTACAGAACAGGAGCAACGGCTTGCAGAACTCAAAAAGTCTTTGCTTGAATGCCAAACAGCATCTAATGACCTTTCGAACCAGATTTCGAGCCTGGATACCCAGATTGGTGAAATCAAACAGCAAGTCTATAGTCTTGTTGAGTCCAATGAAGCAGGGGTCAATGAATATATACAAGAACTCGGCCGCATTGAAGGCCGCCTCATGGGCTTGCGCAGCCTGGCAGATGATGCGCTTTTTGAAGTTCGAGATGAAATTGATCAAATAGAAGCCCGCGTATCAGAGCTTAAAGCAGACAAAAGAGCCTGTTTGCCAGCCGCACAGGCAAAACTGGCGAGTATTGATCAATTACTCGAGCAAGTCAAAGCGCGTATGCCTCGCAAGCGCATTCGACAATATTCGGTTGTCAGAGGCGATAATCTCTGGAGAATCGCCAAAAAAGACGATATTTACGGCGATCCTTATCTCTGGCCCCGTATCTATGTTGAAAACCGGGATAAAATTAAACATCCCGATATAATTTATCCCAAGTGGGTTCTCAATATTCCCTTTGGCGTCGATATCAATCAACATCTCGTAATGAGTGGCGAAAATCTCTCGTCCATTGCTGGCAAGGTGTACAATGATGTCACAAAATGGAATCGGATCTATCAGGCCAACAAAACACAGATCTTTGACCCGAGTATGATTTTCCCTGCTCAAGTGTTCGATATTCCGGCAAACTGACCTCAACCCTTTCGATCCCAGAATTTGGATCTTTCATAAATCCAATGGAAGGTTCATCTATCAACCTCTAACTCTAAAATAGAACTCTCATTCCCGTAGTCTGTTTGGGAATGAGAGTTTTCTTTTTTAAGTACTCAAATCGTGGAAAATAGAGAACTCTCCCACAGACTATCGTTGCGCGGTGTTGACCTCCTGTCGTTATACGGTCACAACGATGCAAATTTGCTCGCTCTCGAAGACCGCTATGGCGTGCGTTTAACCGCCCGCGGTGATCAGCTAAATGTCCAGGGACCACAACACAAAGTTCAACACGTCTCTGGTCTATTAGAAGAAATGATTTCGTGCCTTCGGCGCGGCGATCAGTTTGACCCTCTGCACCTGCTTGCGCCACCGCCGGAAAATTGTGAATCTGAAATTGGCGAATACGCAAAGCCCATTCTTTCAACACCCAAAATTCTCATTCGCCCTCGCTCCCGGACCCAGGTTACTTACTCGGCAGCTATAGAAAACCACGACATTGTTTTTGGCATTGGGCCTGCGGGCACGGGAAAAACTTATCTGGCAGTCGCAGCGGCTGTTGCTGCACTAAAAAGCAAACACATATCCAGAATTATTCTGACGCGGCCAGCCGTAGAAGCTGGCGAAACTCTGGGATTTCTTCCGGGAGATATACAGGATAAAGTCGATCCCTATTTGCGCCCTCTCTACGATGCACTGCGCGACATGTTACCCGATACACAATTGCAACACCTTATGGAAATGCGCACCCTTGAAATTGCACCGCTTGCATTTATGAGAGGACGCACCCTGAATAACGCTTTTGTCATTCTCGACGAAGCTCAGAATACCACCGTCAACCAGATGAAGATGTTTCTTACCCGCCTGGGCAACAATGCCAAGGCTGTGATTACAGGTGATATAACACAAATAGACCTGCCACCGGGTATTCAATCTGGACTTATACACGTCCAACACATCTTGTCGCATATAGAAGCCATCAAATTTATCAGTTTTTCGGAAAAAGATGTCGTAAGACACGCATTGGTCCAGCAAATCATAACAGCCTATGAGCAAAGCGAACATGCCCGTGAACCAGACGCAGAAGAGGCTCTGTCAAGACCATGATGTTCTTTAGAAAACGTCTGCGCGAACGCACGCGCAGGACAAAACAACAGTGGAAACAGCGGGGAAAGCAAGCCTTTCGCATTGCATTGATGCTCGCCCTCTTAGGCGCACTAACCGTCTTATTTCCCACGCAACAGCAGTACGAGTACAGTGCCTTCCGCGAAGGCGCGATTGCGCCAGATGAAGTCATTGCATCCGAATCATTCCCCGTGTACAAAAGCGAAGAAGCGTACCAGGATGAAGTCGCAGAAGCTCGCCTCCAGATTTTGCCGGTTTTGCGCTATGATAGCACAGTGCAGCAAAGCAAACTGAACGCATATAAAACATTTCTAAACGACATAAAAAAGCACACAGGCTCCGGGGTAAGCGAATCGCTCTCACAAGAGCTACGGCTTTCACACCCGGAAATTAGCCCCCTGTCGGAATCCACCCTGAAACATCTCATACCCGTATCTCGAAGGCGATCAGCCAGCCGCAGTACATTGACCACCGCAGTTGAGAAAATTCTTCAAAGCACCTACCAGAACGGGATTATTGACCGGGAAATAAATACCGTCGAAGAGGGGTACGCAGAGGTTATACTGCTCAATAATGGCTCAGAACGCCAAATTAGCCTTGAAGAACTGGCCGATATAGAAAATTTTACCTCGGAACTCCAACAAACCATAGAACAACAATTGCCAAAGGCAAGTGCTATGGAAATGAGAGCGGGCAGTGAACTGATCCTGGCCTATCTATCACCCAACATTGCCTATGATGCTACCGAAACGCAGAGGCGAAGAGATGAGGCAGCCAGCAATGTCTCACGTACCAAACCAGGGACAGTCCTCAAAGGCGAGCGCATTATTGACAAACACGACCGCGTAACATCTGACGACATAGACAAACTCAGGTCACTGGCCGAACATATCAACCAGCGCCGCCAGCAAGACCCATTCATTGACCTCATTCAACGAGGTGCTGGGCTATCACTTTGCGCGTTGACACTCATAATATTTTTTGCTTTTCTAAAATTTTATCGTCCCGACCTTTATCGTCCGTCCAAAAACATCGTACTGTTTGGTATCATTATTTTAATCCCTACTGCTGTGGCTGATTACGCCGCCCAAAGTCAGGCCATATCGCCTTTTCTCATTCCCGTCGCACTATCTGCAATGCTGGCAACCGTGCTCTTTGATGCCGTCATCGGCATGGTGATCACCCTTGTCGTTACAACGCTTTGTGCCAGCATACTCGGCGAACTCCAATACGGGATCATTTTTCTCACCACAGGCATTATTGGCGCATTTTCGGTACATCAGGTGCGCCATCGCAGAGATTTTTACCGTCCTGGTCTGTATCTGATTGCCGCTTATGCTCTGACAATCACCTCCACGGTTGGACTACTTTTTTCTTATACCAACACCACCGAGTTTCTCACGGAAATACGCGAAGATTTATTCTGGGGCATCTTGTCTGCCTGTGGTTCCTTAATCCTCACCATTGGATTACTGCCCGTATTCGAAAGTGTTTTCAATGTCGTAACATCAATGACATTGCTCGAATTGGCGGACTTAAATCGCCCGCTGTTGCGCAATTTGGCCATTCGCGCTCCTGGCACCTTTAGTCACAGCATAAATATGGCCAATATCTCGGAAGAAGCCGCGGTCGCAATAGGTGCAGACCCCTTGCTCGCGCGCGTTGGGTGCTATTACCACGATATTGGGAAGATGAGACGCCCACACTATTTTATAGAAAATCAGCATGGCGTGAATCCTCACGATGAGTTGCAACCTCAAATAAGTGCCCTGATTCTCATCTCTCATGTCAGGGACGGGATCGAATTGGCAAAAGAAGAAGGCCTTCCTCCGGCAATCATTGATCTCATCCCACAGCACCATGGGACTTCAGAAATGACTTCATTTAAGCATCAGGCACAACTCATAGACGAACAGGCGGTCCGCGATGCCGACTTCCACTATCCCGGTCCCAAACCTCAGACTAAAGAAGCGGGCATTATTAACCTCGCAGACGCTGTTGAATCTGCGACGCGGTCTCTGCCCAACAATGATCCAGACGAAATTAGAGAACTCGTCCATACAATAGTCAAAGGCCGTTACGATGCTGGAGAATTGGATGAATGCGATCTTACATTGCGCGACCTGACCAGAATTCAGGAAGCCTTTTTACCCGTCTTGCAGGCTTCGCACCATCACCGAGTCCCCTATCCCTGGCAAGTACAACAACAAGAGCGCCAAATCGCGAGCGGATGAATACACTGGAAATTACAACTCTGGTCGATGTCTGCGATCTGAATATCCCTCAATTAGAAGCTGTCGTGAAGCAACTTCTTTCAGACAACGAGGTGCATCTTCCCATTTCGTGCGTTCTAACCCATGACGCCCATATCCGACAACTCAACAAAGAATATCGGAACATAGACAAAACGACCGACGTTCTTTCATTTGAGCTTTCGGATGCGATCCATCCAGAAGCGCATTATTGTGGAGAGATATACATTTCAGTAGATCGCGCACGACAGCAAGCAAAAACGCATAACCGATCTCTACAGACAGAAATAACCCATCTGACAGTACATGGGACCCTGCATTTGCTGGGATTTGAACACGATACCCCCGAGGGGTACACGCAAATGCAAAACGAAGAAAAAAAATATCTGACCTTGATGGGATAACCCTTGCTACAAACAATCATTCCCGCGAAAGGAGCGTGATTTTTTTGGACGATCCTTGGCCAGCAATCATTATAACCATCGCTTCTATTCTCCTGACAGCCGCTTTCTCCAGGCTCGGATCTATTGTTGTTTCACGCACAGCCCTCGAACGCCTGCACGAAGAAAAAATAGGACGTGCAGGGCTCTACCTCTGGCTCTATCGCTCCCGCGATTTTGTGTCACAAATGGTTTTGCTCGGTCAGACAATCGCCATATCTATAGGCGCTCTGGCACTGTTTTCCATTCTTTTTCAGACGTTAAAACCGGGTTTCTGGCTGTATCCCAGTGCAGTATTGCTCATCGCACTTTATGTATTTATTGCCCTGGTCATTCGCAGCATCGTTCCCCCCTACCGAAGGGAAGAGGGATCAGACCGTCCGCTACCCTTTTTGCCATTATGTTTTTTGCCCTTTTACTTTATTCTTGTCCTTCCCACACTCTTGTTGCTAAAAGCGCAAACTGTTTTCTTGAGCGAAGACGATAGCCGAGCACTAAAAGAAGAAGAATTGCGGAATATCGTCGAGTCGGAAACAGAAGAAGGCACCATCGAAGCAGAAGAAAGGGAAATGATTGAGGGCATCTTTGAATTCGATGAAACAACGGTCAAAGAGGTGATGATCCCGCGCATAGATATAATTTCTGCCGAGGTAACGGCCACGCCCAAAGAGCTTCTCGAACTGATCCAACAATCCTGGCACTCGCGAATTCCCATCTATGAAGAGCGAATCGACAACATCAAAGGCGTCGTCTATGTCAAAGATATTTTGCTCAATCTGGCGACCAATCAGCCGTGGTCTATCCCGGAGATCATGCGTACGCCATACTTTGTGCCAGAAAATAAAACACTCGCCGATTTAATGGCCGAATTTAAGCGCGAAAAAGTACACATGGCGATTGTCGTCGGGGAATATGGCGGAACGTCTGGCCTCATTACAATGGAAGATATTATCGAAGAAATTGTCGGTGAAATTCAAGATGAATACGACGATGAAGAACCGCTTTTTGAATGGCGCGAAGAGGGCAAAATACTCGTCGCAGATGCGCGTATTGACATCGAAGACCTCAATATCGTGCTCAACGTCGAACTGCCACAAAACGGTTACGAAACGCTCGGAGGATTTATATACAACGTGCTTGGACACGTACCTCAGATAGATGAAAATTTAGAACACGGAAATTTGCTTCTCGAAATCCTCGAAGTCGTTGGACAACGCATCACACGGGTAAAAATTACCAAACGCGGAGAGCCTTCCCAGGACGAGCTAAAACGCGGTGACGAGATACAAGTGCAAAACGACAAACCGCAGAAATAGCTTGACAATAACCCCAAAATCCCGTTCTTTTCCTATGCTTATCTGGACATAGGGTCGCGGGGTGGAGCAGCCTGGTAGCTCGTTGGGCTCATAACCCAAAGGTCGGGGGTTCAAATCCCCCCCCCGCTACCAAAAAAATAAGGGAACCGAAATTTTCGGTTCCCTTTTATTTCATCTCCTCATCTCATCTACATCAGGCATCGAGCAAGGATCGAAACGCAGCTTTGAAATTGTGTGGTGCGCTCCGCCAGAGTTGAATCCCCTCAATAATATCATCGGTTTCCGATTTGAATATCGGCTGCAATGCTTTCCTCAGTTCGGCGACCTGTATTGTTTCCTGGCCGGTTTTTTGATCCGTCAACAAATCTTCGACACTTCTGCCCAACACATCTGCAATTTTTGCCAACACGGGAATTGATCCGCGCTGCTTGCCCTTTCGAATATCACTGAAATAGGGCGCACTAATCCCAACCATTTTGGCGATCTCCTGGCCCTGTAAACCCGATTCGCGTTGCCAGCGCTGAATCTTCTCACCCGCTATTTGTTTATTGTAAAGCTCTCGCCTTGTCATGCATACACTCCTTTTTTAGTGAGAATGCTTCTCTACCTCCACCAACCACGCAATATCATTCAGGTCGTGAAACGCGATATCCTCGGCTCCAATGCCACACGCACCGAGATTGGATGCGATACTATCTTGCGTCCACCTTGCAGACCAAAAACCCTCAGCAGTCGCAACAAATCGCGACCCCAGAGGCGTTACAACGCGCTGCCCTGTATGCACGTAGAAATCGACCTGCGCGGCTTCTGTTTCCGGCACATCCTTGTACATGGTGAAAAATGCGGAACCGCCGATTTTCAGAGCGCGATAAAAACGAGAAATCGTCTGAATAAACCGCGGATTGCGGTCGAGATAGGCGTCGTTGTACAGGCTGAGGTCATCGGATTTATCCCTGATATTGCCCGGAGTAAAATACAGACAGAAAACGAGGTCGTAAAACTCTTCCTCAACCACTGCCTCAGCGGCATCGCATATAAATATCTGTGCATTGTCAATGCGTTCTTTTTTCCACAGCGCGTGTGCGTCTTCAGCCATTTCGGGCGATATTTCAAAGCCGTGGTACAAAAGACAGTGCGGCGCGAATAGAACGGCGTGATAGCCATTGCCACACCCGATATCCGCAATTTTGTATGGCCCCTGCCGAAGTCGCTCGCAGAGTATCTCATCCTGTTTCTGCCGAGCCTCCCTGATCGGTTCGGGACAATAGGACGACTCAAGCGCGCGCTTGACGGCTTCATTTTCGGATTCCAGCGATATATTGCTCACGTATTCCCTCTTTGGTTTTTGCTTAGACAATTAATTATTCATGCAGAAATCTACTATGCGGGTCAAGTTGTAAATATCAACTGTTTATGTATTCCCAACCCGTACTGTATCAATTTTACAACACCTGTGCTAAAAAGGCACACATTTTGCTTTCTTTGTAAAATGTCACGACAAAATACAAAATTCTATAAAAACAGGTACTTATATCATTTTTTTTCAAAAATAATTTACGGCACGAATTTTGCATACTATAATCAGTAGCCGGGGTCATACATATTCAGGAGGTTACCATGTCACAGATTCGACTGTTTTTGCTCGCCGCTCTCGTCTGCTTACCAGTCACTGCATCGTCTGCACCGCACCTTGAACCCACACTCGAAAAATCCAAAGTCCAATTATCGGGTTCAATAACCAATGGTGTCATTGACATCAACTCCAACGGAGAAATAAAAATCCACATCCCCCAGGGCACCCTTACACTCCCGACTGATTCGCTCTCCACAGCGCCCAAAGGACCATCCGGCCCCTATGCCCCTTGCATCCTCGGTGGTCCTGGTCAATCAGTTCTTAGTAATCCAGCCAGACTATCTCCAGTATATACACCGATGCCAGACCCGATGAAATTGCTCAATCATATCGGGATGTTTTTCTCAACGGCCAGTGGCGGATTTGGCTCTCGTATCAATTATGACCACAAAATATCTCCAAACACACGCTTTACCGCCAGCCCGGAATTTCTCACCTATAGCCTGTCCAGATCCAGTGCTATTCTGGGAGACCTTATGCCCTCAGGCACAACGCGAATCACCTTGATCGCCATACCCATCGGTCTCCAACGCCACTTTGCGCCCACATCGCGTATCAATCCCCACATAGGATTTGGTTTTGGCCCCATAATCCGGCTGGACCACCGCTCACACCGACTGGGGTACTACGGGAACAATTTGGGTTTAGACAGAACAATTCGCAATAGACACAACAGCCTCAATCTTACGGTCCCCCTTACCCTCGATGATTTTCCAAGCACCTCCTTAACTCTGGGCGGCCATCTCGCCTCTGGCCTGAACATCCATTTCGGCGCGAAAAAAAATCTCGCCCTCACCATCGAAGGCCGCTACACCCTGGCTCGATTCATTGACGCGATGGGTTCACCCGGTGATTTCAGTGGACTCTCCCTTGCTATAGGATTTGGAAAAGCGTTCTAAAAAATCACCACATAAAATCAAAAAAGGGACGCATCGGGAAATGATGGATCCCTTTTTCTGTACGCGCCATTAATTTTCACACACATTTACAATTCCTCTCTTGACAGTACCCTATATTTAGTGCTATAATTTGGACAACACACAATATCATGTTGATTTTAAGAAAGGAACTCTATACTTATGAAATGTCCTTATT
>JAPPIE010000239.1:0-14973 GCA_028874765.1 Gemmatimonadota bacterium | reverse complement strand
ACAATATCATGTTGATTTTAAGAAAGGAACTCTATACTTATGAAATGTCCTTATTGTGGCGTGATCGAAGACAAGGTGGTCGATTCCAGATCGAGTAAAGAAGGCACCGCCATTCGACGACGCCGAGAATGCCTGGGATGTGAACGTCGATTTACGACCTACGAATACATCGAAGACACCCCTCTCACCGTTATCAAATCCGATGGACGGCGCGAAATCTTTGACAAAAACAAACTCATGGACAAAATTCGACTCTCCTGCACCAAACGTCCAATCTCGACAACTCAGATCGAGGAAATCGCCGACCGAATTGAAGATCAACTCGTAAGCAGAGGCGAACGCGAAATAGAAGCCAAAGAGCACATTGGCGAACTTGTCATGACAGAACTCAAACGCCTCGACGACGTTGCCTACGTGCGCTTTGCCTCTGTGTACCGCCAATTTAAAGACCTCAGCGACTTTGAAAAAGAACTGAGGCAACTTGAAAGGTGAAATGTAAAAGAGCCAGTACTCACCTTCCTAAAAACCTCGCTTTCCCATCATGACAAGTTTGGCACGTTGCGGGCTTACCCGTTTTAATATCCAATAAGCGATCTGTAAACTTCTCCATCATCATGCGTGCAACAACCTTATTGGGCGTGGGCGTAACCGGATCGAGCCGACCATCGCGCCTTCTCACATGGCAATAGTCGCAGGCCTTCACACCCAGCGCGCTCTGCATCTCTTTCATCATCGCCACAATTTCTCCACGCGACATACCCGCCAACCGCGAGGGTTTGGCAGCACTCGTATCGTGCACCACAAACCGCGCCGTTCCCGTGTGGCAAAAAGCACAATCAATCGATTTCCCAGTTGTTGTAACCAGACCATCCACAAAATGATGCTTCATATAGAGCGCTGTTTTCTTCAATGGTGATGGTGCTTTGTAATCGCGCTCACCAGCCTCAGTCACAGATGGATGGCAATATTGGCACTTTACCCCCAGAGCTTTAGAAATCGCTTCCATACCCTCTTCGCTCGTATCCAAAACATGGGGATCGTCCGCGTGTACATCGGCATAAAGCAAGATAACCGCACAGAAGAAAAAAAAGCGTCTCACAAAGCCCCTCTCACGACTCGACCATCCACCCCATCGGGACTTTCCAACCCCAACAGAGCCATCATCGTAGGCAAAATATCCATTACAGTCGCGTCATCAGATGCCAGACCAGGCGCATTGGCAAACCACAACGCATCATCGAAGGTATGCGTGCCATTCACCGGGCTGGGTTCGAACAAAACGCGCTTTTCAAAACCGCCCTTCAAATCATATCCCTGTGCAGGTAGCGCCATAAGATCGGGTGCCGCATCGAGGTCATCGCCGAAAAAAGCCTCTTCGCGCATCAACACGCGATCAATGACTGGTGCCCCACCATCGGGATCGCGAATTTCCATCAGCGCATCTGCCACATCTCGCCGGACCTGCTCGTATTCAGCACCTGCCTGCACGCAACCCTCGCGCTCCCTACCCTTTAGATTCACGTAAAATCGCCCGGGCAACAATGAATAACACCTCGTTCGAGGATCCAGGTCTCTCAACTGCATTGGTTCAGGCGATGCAAAAGACAACAGCCCCATCTGTTGCAGCCAAAAATTCAAATGCACCTCGCGCTGCAGGGTGCAAAAACCGTGATCCGATACAATCATGAGCAACGTATCGCTGTATAACCGCGAAACCAGTTCTCCAATGATCTCATCTACACGCGCGTAAAACTGATTAAACCACGCGGTATGCGACGCATCTCCTCTCTCTACATCCCCCCATAGAAAGTGGTGCAACCGATCGGTATCCATAAAATGCGCCACAAACAAATCCCACGATTCCTGGGCATAATACTTGAACATAGCCTCTGCACGTCGGTTGAGTGCCCAGAAGATCTCGTCGAGAAATTTCTGGCGGTTTTCACGCGCCTGCCAGGCGTCAATATCGATCAAATAACCCATGGATTCCAGTTCAGACGCGATAGAAGGCGGATAGGTCGCTCGCTTCAAATCGGGTGCTAAAAACCCCGAAATCAAGATGCCATTAACTTTGCGAGGGGGAAAAGTAGTCGGCACCCCCATAGAAAAAACCCGCTGCTCCATATTGCTAAACAGATCAACCCACGTCTTGCTTCGCAAAGTTCTCGAAGATGGAATAAACATCTCATACGTTTGGGGAACGCGGTCAATAAATCCAAAAATCCCGTGTCTGCCCGGGTTACAACCCGTCGCAATCGATGCCCAGGCAGTTGACGATACCGTAGGTACCACCGACGTCATAGACATCAATGATCCCTGAACGATCAACTGCTGAAAATTGGGCATAATCCCCTCGGCTATCAGGCGTTGCAACAGGCTATGTGGCATACCATCCAGGCCCAAAACAACGACCCTGCTAAAATTGGTCTTATTTCGTCGAAAAAAATTAAGCATCTACCATCCTAAAATAAAATAGGGCTTTTAACCCCTTGTATATAGAAGCTAAAAGCCCAAGACATAGTAAAAATGTGGGGTGAGTGAGGGGATTTGAACCCCCGACCTCCTGGGCCACAACCAGGCGCTCTGACCGACTGAGCTACACCCACCACACAAAACGCAAAACACTCCCGGCAGGGCTCGAACCTGCGACCTACTGCTTAGAAGGCAGTTGCTCTATCCAGCTGAGCTACGGGAGCAAAAAACTTACCCTTAAGGATTCTATCAAAAGGCGACACGGATATGATACACATCCTATTTGAGAGCAAAATTATCATATTGATCAAAAAGTGTCAAGCAAAAGTAACTCTTTTTCATCTCCGCCGATCCTTCCCAAGGCTTCAGACCCATGCGATAAATAGCAGATTTTATACCTCATTTTGCTCCAAATTCCAGTTTTTTTTCAACTTGACAACCATTCTTCCCCTGATGATATTCTTTCAATATGCAGGTATTCACCCCAAAATTACCGGTCCCCTCATGCCCAGAAAACGACTCACACAGGCCGAACGGCGCACCCAAATTATCGAAGTGGCAATGACGCTGTTCGCCACCAAAGGATTTACCGGTACCACCACGCGTGCCATTGCTCGTGCGGCAGATGTTTCGGAAGCCATTATCTTCAGGCATTTTGCGACCAAAGAAGATTTATACAATGCCATTATCACATACACAGTTGAAAAACGTTCAGAACAATGGGATCAAGACACAATCCCTCCGCCAGACCCACGCAATATTGAACACCTCTTGCGCGACTTTGCCCAGACATTTGTCAATCGCAATCGCAGAGATCCGACATTCATACGCCTGATGATGTACAGCGCACTCGAAGATCACAAATTCCGAGAAAAATTTTTCGCGATTTACAGCAACCCCCACATGCGATCCATTCACCAGGCCATTCAAACTGGTGTCGATCAGGGCCTGTTTCACACAGTTGATCCGGTTGCATCGCGTCGCTCTTTCTTCTATTCACTTCTGCAATACTGCATCAGCCGTTTTGTTGCGAGAAATGAAACCGATATGCCAGAACGCGATGATTCCATGATCGAAAATCTAGTGACAATTTTTGTGCGCGGACTGCGAATAGATAATCACAAAATCTAACCCTCTCATGATCGATTTACGCTTTCTCGAAGAAGGCAAAGCAATTCGGGATCCCATTTGGGGCTATATCCACATACCGTCCGATTTTTTACCCCTCGTTGATGCCGAAGAATTTCAACGCCTTCGCGATATATCGCAACTCGGGCACGTTTTGCTCGTGTATCCCGGAGCTCGCCACTCGCGCTTTGAACACACTTTGGGCGTGTTTCACATTGCGGGCCATTTCCTCAAGCAATTGCTCAAAACCCAGCCCCCTCCCGATATCGATATCGATGACGTGCGCGTGCTTCTCGCGGCGAGTTTGTTGCACGACATCGGCCATTATCCCTTTTCGCATCTGCTCGAAGAAATGCAGATGTTTTTTATTGACCATGAAACGCGGGGGCGCTACATCATTGAAGATCCGAGTACAGAGGTCCACACCGCACTTCTCAAAGCAGGCATAGACCCCCAGCGCGTTGCAAATGTTATCGATTACCGGCAGCGCACCATTCCCGACCGCGACACGCGCCTTGCCCATATTCTCAGCGGCACACTCGACCCCGACAAAATCGACTATCTTCTGCGCGACGCGCGCTACTGCGGTGTTCCATTTGGCGAGAGCGTCAACAGGGATCGCCTCCTATCCTCAATTACATATCATCACGCGACACAGCGACCGGCCATCACTTACAAAGGCGTATCTGCAACTGAAGCACTCATCTTTACCAGCTATTTGATGTATCGCAACGTCTATTGGCACCACGCGGTTCGCTCTGCCAATGCCATGTTCAAGCGAGGGATACAGGACCTTTTGGCGCATCCCAACTGTTCGCTGACAGAAAATGACTTTGATCGCGCCACCGAATCTGACCTGCTTCACCGTCTCGAAAAAGAACATACCGAACTCGGGATCTCCTACCGAACCAGCCTGATTGGCCGTCTCAAAAGACGCAAACTCTTCAAAGTTGCACGCATATTCTTTCCTCATGAATACGCGCAACACCTCATAAATTTATTTCGCCACCTCCATAATGCGCCCGACCAGCGAAGAGAACTCGAAATAGCCTTTTGCGCCCATTTTTCCTCAAAGCTCAAACTAAATCTCTGTGGCAATGAAATACTCCTCGATATTCTCCAGTTTGACAAAAGCCCCGAAGTAGATCTCAAAGTCTTTTTTGATGCCCACATCCCCGTAGAAAAACCAGAACCCCTGAGCTTTGATGACCCGGAAGTCTCTTTGCTCAAAAATTATCTGCTCGACAACTTTGAAGCACAGGCCAAAGTGGTGCGTATCTTCTGCGACGATATTCCCAAATTGCGTCAGGCCGTGCGCGACGAAGCCTTCGCCTTTCTGAAAAACTGGGCAACAGTCAGAGCTTGATAAAATGGTGGAAAAGTTATATATTGCTCACTTCTAAATGTAGATTTACCTGGATTTATTGAAAATTCTATATTCTCCCTCAGCAAATAAGTCACGCTCATCTTTACCTGGATTTATTGTATGAAAAAATATCTGACTTTAATGTTTATCTCCCACAATGAAGGTTATATCAAAGAGTACCATCTTTCAAAACCGAAATTTATCGGTATTGTGAGTACATTATGCCTGCTCCTATTGCTCTCGCTCGGTTATGTTGCCACAATAGGTAAGCGGGAAAGGCTCGCCGAACTCAAAGCGGAAAACACCGCACTCCAACGCGAATTTGCCTTAATTCAAGAAGAATTGAAAAACATGCGCCACAGCATGGATCAGCTACAGGAAAAAGATCGCATCATGCGCGCCTGGGTTGACCTCTCAGAACCGAGTGATGAAGTGCGTCAAATAGGTGTGGGGGGGGGCGAATCCATGCCGCCAGAATGGGAAACCGCCGTACCAGACCGCGTCTCAGGCCTTCTGGCCGATAACCGCATCAATATGGACCAACTCTTGCGAGAGGCACACTTCCTGCAAGCCAGTTTTGATACGATTTTGACAGTACTTAGCAAAGACATCCAAATGCGCCAGCACATACCTTCAATTACCCCCGTGCGGATGGACAATCCGAGAATATCATCGGGGTTTGGCATCCGTCGCGATCCATTCACCGGGCGCAGACAATTTCACTCTGGCATCGATTATCCCGGTCGCAGGGGCACGCCCATTATCGCCACAGCCGATGGCACAATAGATAAAATTGATTATAACCACCGTTTGGGATGGTATGTGAGAATCAACCACGGTTATGGCCTGCAAACTCTGTATGGGCACCTGAACAGAAAGCCACATGTCAAGCTCGGAACCCGCGTCAAACGCGGCGAAAAGATCGGCGAGATGGGCAGAACAGGACGCTCAACAGCCCCTCATCTCCACTACTCAGTCATCAAAAATGGCAACTCCGAAAACCCCACACATTACATCTTTGATCAAAAAACGCGCTCTTTGTTTTAGCAAATCAAAGGATAAATCATGAGTTCCAGTACATTTTCCGTTTACAGTTCGCTATTTGTCGCAACGGTCTGGTCTGGTCATCCTGTCGGATTTGATCTATTGACCCACGGCGATGTGCAATTTATCGCGTTTTACAATGCCGAACGCAAAATGACTGTCGGAATGCGGAAGATAGATGAAGATACATGGACATTTGCACATCCAGAAGGTGTATGGCTGGAAAATCGGGGCCGCCTCTCTTCGGAAATTGGATGGGACAGTCACAATTCACTAACCATGGCCATCGACGACGATGGCCATATTCATTTATGCGGCAATATGCATGTGGATCCCTTGATTTACTTTCGCACAACGCGCCCACTCGATGTCACGAGTTTTGAACGCATAGACTTCATGGTCGGCAAAAATGAGGATCGCTGTACCTACCCCGTGTTTATGCGCGGTCCCAATAATGAATTGATTTTTCGATTTCGAGATGGTAAAAGCGGCAATGGGGTCGATTTTTACAATGCGTATGATGTCCGGACAAAAACATGGCACCGGATGCACAGTACACCATTGCTCGATGGACTCGACCGCATGAATGCCTACGCGCGCATGCCGGAAAAAGGACCAGACGGGAATTACCACATGGTCTGGATCTGGCGCGATACCCCCGATTGTGCGACCAATCACAACATTTCTTATGCCTGCAGTCCAGACCTCCTATCCTGGGAAACAGGCGGCGGCGATATACTGAATTTACCAATTACAATAGAAAGCGGTGCCACCGTCGATCCCGTACCCCCAGGCGGTGGATTGATCAATATGACGCAATCACTGGGCTTTGACGACCAGAAGCGCGCTGTGATCAGCTATCACAAACACGACGAAAATGGATACACACAAGCCTATTGTGCGCGGTTGGAAAATGGCGAGTGGGTATTTTACAAGGTGAGCAATTGGACCTATCGGTGGGAATTTGGGGGCGGCGGCTCTATCGGTGCAGAAATTCGGTTGGGTGGCGTTAAAGTAGAGGCCGATGGGAATCTCAGCATGCATTATTGGCATATAAAAGAAGGCCAGGGAATCTGGAAATTGCATCCTAAAACTCTGCAAGTGATCGGGACATACCCACCACCCGATAACGAGATCCCCGATGAATTGGAACGAGTAACATCTGATTATCCGGGCATGACGGTCAACCTTCGCGGTGCTCGCGGCAATGGAACACGACCCGGTGAGCAATACGTCTTGCGCTGGGAAACACTGGATCGCAACCGCGACAGGCCCAGAGAAAAAATCCCACCGCCGAGTGAATTGAGACTCTATATTCTTCGCAACAATTAAAAAAAGCCCTCCGGTGATCACCGGAGGGCTTTTGGATTTGGCTCATCACGCGCCAAGTGCCCAACCCACAGGCAGTGCCATAATGTCATTGCCGAGGTCGTGAATGCGAGGGTCGTTGGAGAGCACCAATCCCTGCAGGATGGGTTTGTCTAAAATTTCGTCGAGTTTGCGCAAATGGCGGGCATCTGTGGAAGCAACGCGTTCCGCCATTTTTATTTCAATAGGCACAAAGCCCTGTTCGGTTTCGAGCAACAAATCGACTTCGCGTCCATCAGCCGTGCGCAGATGATAACAGTCAATGGGCAACCGGCTATTTTGAATTTGTTTGTAAATTTCAGCAATAATAGCACTTTCAAATTCATGGCCTGTGAGTTGACCGCGTCGATTGAGCAACGCACGCTGGATGCCGGGATCGAGAAAATGAACTTTTGGTGCTTTGGACAGGCGTTTATTCAGGTTGCGAAACCACGGTTGTAACAAAATGACCTGGTAACTTATTTCGAGATATGAAATAAAGCGTTTGACAGTTTTGGATGTGACGCCGGTAAGTTGAGCCAATTCATTCATATTGAGCAACACGCCAGTCAGCCCTGCCAATGCACGCTGCATGCGAGCAAAAGGCGTGAGATCGCGCAAATTGGCGAGATCGCGCAGGTCGCGCTGAAGATAGGTTTGGATGTAGTCGTGCAACCAATCGTATTTATCGCGGATAGTGAGCCTGGGATCAACGACGGCTGGCATGGCACCAAAATTCAGATAATGTGCCATGTGATGTACTACCTGTGCGTAGCGTTCGCTCTGGAGTGGCATACCCGAATACAACATATCGCGTTCACCAGTTTTTAGAAAACGGATGAATCTGGAATCCACAATAGTGTCATCCCAGGAATCCGTCAGCATTTCCGGCAATGTGAGAGGATACAGTTCAATAAGGGAGATACGCCCGGCCAAACTTTCGCGGATCTGTTCCATTAACAGGATTTGGCTGGAACCGAGCAAGATGCTGCGCGCATCGGGATACTGATCGTAAACGGCTTTGATAGACTCTATGATCGCAGGTGCTTTTTGCACTTCATCCAGAATGACATTGGGATACTGTTGATACCATTGTGCAGCCGAAAGCGCAGTGAAATCTGGACGCGTGATCGGATCATCGAGGGAAATGTATGAATAGTCGGAAAATCCCGTTTGTACCAATGTGGTCTTGCCCGTTTGTCGCGCTCCTGTCAAAGCAATGAGACGCCCCAACCTGGAAGCAGATCTTTGTTTGATAAGTGAAAGGATGGTTCTATTTTTCAAGTTATCACCTCTATCGGCGTAAAATTTGGACTTCTATTCCATAATTTACGCCAAAACCTGGAATAAACAACCATAATTTACGCCAATATAGTGTAACCCCTTGCTGAAAGTTGATAATATTTCTCTTTGGTGATGAGACTTCATAGATTATTTTCTCCAGGTAGGTATATTTTGTGATAGCGTTCTAAAAAAGGAGACACCATGAGTTCTGATACATTTCGCGGGGTATTTACCATACCCTCAACACCGTTTAAGCAAAATGGAGATGTCGATTGGAGTGACCTCAAGCGCGTGCTGGATTTTTGTATCACCTGTGGCGCACACGGAATTGTCTGGCCCGTAAATGCCAGTAGTTTCCCCGTATTGACCGACCGGGAACGCCTGCACGGAATGCAGATGGTCGTAGAACACACCGCCGGACGCATTCCTGTAATTCTCGGCGTTCAGGGGGCGAGTGGTAATCACGCGGCAATGTTCGCACGCCACGCGCAGGCATTGGAGGCCGATGGCGTCATAGCAATGGCCCCTTATATAGAGCCAATTGAAGACGAAGATGCGATGGTACACTATTATCAAGCAATAGACCGCGAAGTGGATATGCCAATTTTTATACAAAATCACATGCGGGGCAGTGAGTTGTCAATCAATACAGTGGTGCGCTTGATCAGCGAAGTAGAACACATAGAATACGTTAAGGAAGAGGTCTTCCCCCCAACGCACATGATTACGGGCTTAATCGAACAGGCCGGGCCAAAATTAAAAGGCGTATTTGGCGGAGCCAGCGGTCGCTATTTACTGCTCGAACATCCGCGCGGTGTGGCCGGACAAATGCCGGGCTGTCACATAACAGATGTTGTGGTGCGCCTGTGGAATGCTCTGGAAGCTGGAGACTTGAAAGAGGCAAAACGGGTATATGGCATCATGGCTCCCCTATTTGCGCTCGAGACAGTAAAAGGTACGAATTATCCCGAAATACTGCGCCGACGCCAGGTCATCAAAAGTTCGCACAGCCGTTTGACAATCCGCTTCCCAACTCAAGATGCGTACGATCACGAAGCCCTCGACGATATTTTGCGGGATATAGAACCGCTATTTACCTGGAACGAAAAGCCACTGCTATACGGTCCCCCTGAATGGCTTAAGCTCAATGATCGGACAGATTAAACCGTCCGTTGTAATAATCGCTCAATCTCCAATTTGTGACATGGAAATTTCATGTACCTGAAACCATTGTCTCGATTAACAGTTTATTTTTTTCTTCTTTGGGGATCTATCTCAGCCCAGGAAGTCTCCATAGTGTCTCAGGATACGACCGCTGCTGGCCGCTGGAGCCTTATAGCCGGCACTGCTTTTTTGACCGCCGGTGAACGACCCTACATAGATCGAGCAGGCAGCATGTGGTGGGGATATCAGGACGATGTCTTTGTGCTAAAGCAGAGTCAGTTGTCAAAGATAACCGTAGGGTGGCCTGTGAGCGCGATAGTGCAAGATTCAACGGGGTCCATGTGGTTTTTTGGACATCACAGCGATTCACTCATTGCAGCGCGCTACGACGGTGCGATACGGGAGATAACGAGAACGCAAATAATGCGGAATTTGATTGTGGGTCCCCCAGCAGTTGTAGATGGCAAAGGGCGATTTTGGATGCGCGCCAAGCCTTTGTATAGACGCAGATCAGGGCGTGATCCCGGCTACGGCATCTTTGAATATTCCAATGGTCACTGGTTTAACCACACAAATATAACAACAGGACTCAAACACGACCTTATTTACGACCTGGCCGTTGACCGAGAAGGCTATCCCTGGGCCGCGACTTACAGCAGTGCCAGCCAATACCGAGCCGGGCAATGGCACAATTATGGTCGGGGAGACGGTTTAAGCAATCAGAAAGTGTATCGAATTGCTATAGACAAACATGGCGATATCTGGTGTACGCATGGCAATCGCGATGATATTTCCGTTTATGACGGTGATAAATGGCGCGTGATCAACACGGATTCCGGTATGCCCGTTGGGGAAGTAAGGGCAGCACTTTGTGCGCGAGATAGCACCTTCTGGTTTGGTGTACACCATGATGATATAAAAGACCCAGAACAAAGCGGTCTGGTTCGCTTTGACGGGCAATCGTGGCTTGTGTTGACAGAAAAGGACGGATTACCGGGTAATCACGTTCTGAAAATTTCCGAACTGCTGGATGGAAAGCTGTTATTGCAGATCCGAAAATCAACATCGACGGTATTTGAGTCAGACACGCCGTTGCAAATTTCCAATCAAGCACTTGTGATATTTGAACCCGATACAACGCGATGGGCGCGTGTTTCGGGACATGTTGAAAATCGAGATGGAACAGCTACAGATCCCATTGCAGTGTCTCTCACAACGACCAAAGGGCATGTAAAAGCGAGCACCGTGACCAATGCTCAGGGTTTTTACGAAATGAGGGTCTTGCCGGGCGAATACAGGGTTCAAGTGCAAGATGCATGGGGTGGAGAACGCGACATAGTCGTTGCCCCTGGCGAGATTGTCAGTGGCGTGGATATTCGTCCCTTTTGGTTTATCGATTCGGCAACGTTCCGTGCCATTTTCTACCTTGTTTCTATCCTTTTCACAGTTATTATACTCGTTGGCTTGCTCTATATCGTTATTCTCGCAGCAGCCGGGCAGCCGCTCAACGTGCCCGAACTGAGTGAAGATCACAATCCCCTCCGTCTCAGGTTTCACGGAAATGGGAGCAGCTTGTTTGGCATTTTTGCGATCAATACGTTGCTCACCCTCCTCACGTTCGGTGTGTATTATTTTTGGGGTAAGGCAAAAATCCGGCGTTATATGCACAGCCAAACAGAATTGCACAACAGCCGGTTTTCAAACCACACCACCGGCGGCGAACTCTGTATCGGCTGGATTAAAGCTATCATTTTAATCGTCACAATCGTATTAATTTCGGAAATACCCTCGTTTTTCTGGGAAGATATGACGCACGAGTGGATCACCCTGCTCGCGTTTTACGGGCTTCTGCTTTTTGTATTTTTGCCACTGGCCATTGTGGGTTCCCTGCGTTTCAGACTCAGCCGAACTTCTTATCAGGGCATTCGTTTCTCCTTCAGGGGCAACAGCAAAACATTTTTCAAAATCTATTATATCGGACTGTTAAAAACAATATTCACCCTGGGGTTGTACTATCCCTATTTTGAAACGAAGATTCGCCTATTCTTGACCAGGAGCGTGCGCTTTGGCACAGGGCGTTTTAAGTTTTTCGGCACGGGGCGCGCCCTGTTCTGGCATTTTGTAGCCACGGTGTTACTCACGCCTTTTACACTGGGCCTGTGCTGGTATTGGTACTGGGCACGCAAGACGCGCTACTACTGGTCTTGCACGACATTCGAAGGCACTTCATTTCACTCGACCTTTGTCGGCAGCCGCCTTCTCTCGCTGAAGGTGGGAAACTTCATTTTACTCGTCATTTCCCTGGGGCTGGCATGGCCCTGGGTTGCCGTTCGCAATAACAGATTTTTGTGCGACTATCTCGTTTTGTCCGACCCACCGGATTTTTCCAGTATTGCCCAGGATTTTTCAGACGCCGGAGCAACGGGCGAAGGCTTGAGCGATTATCTGGATTTTGAATTTGAGTTTTAGAGCTATGGCACGGGATACACACATGTGGCAAGCGCACTTTTACGATGGGCAAACAGCACAGCCCCATGCCGTACTGGTAAAAGTTTTGGCGAATGGCCTTGAGGTAATATTTTCAGACCGCCCCTCTGAAATTTGGGCTTACGGAAATTTTCGTCAGACCGAAGGCTTTCACAGCGGAGAATTGGTCCGGTTTGAAAAGAGCGATACCTTTGGACAAGCACTGGTAATAGAAGATGTGCAAATTCTGCGGGTAATTCGAGAACGCGCTCCCGATTCGAGCTTTCACAATCCCAGACTTCGCCGTTACAGGGTCCCTCTTGTCGGTTTTTCTCTCGTTTCTATTGTGTTTATTATCTGGCTGCTCTACGGCCATATTCTGCCCCTATTCATCGACGGCATCGCACGCATTGCGCCCGTTGCCTGGGAAGAATCACTTGGCCGATCCGTTGTCGCGTATATCGCACCCAAAGAAGACCGCTGCCAGGATGCAATTTATACTGAGGTATTTGATGAAATCGGCACCCGTTTGACCGCCCCGACAAGCCTGCCCTATACATTTCGCATTTACGTCGTCAAGAACGCCCACGTAAATGCCTACGCGCTTCCCGGCGGCTATATGGCTATCACAACCGGCTTTCTAAAGCGCGTAAAATCAGCCGAGCAAATCGCCGGTGTAATCGCACACGAGATGCAACATGTCGTGCAAAGACACGGCACCCGGGCCGTCTTGCGAGAAATTTCTACTCGCGCACTTATTGCAGCTATCTCCGGCGGTGGCGAAGGTTTGGACTACGTGCTTGACGGAGCCGCCCTGGTGGGTGCCCTGCGTTTTTCGAGGGACCACGAGTCCTCTGCTGATATCGGGGGCATGAAAATGATTCTGGATGCAAATATCGATCCAAAGGGAATGGTCGAAGCATTTGAAATCCTTCTCAAAATAACGGGAGATATGCCAGATGGTCTGGTCTATGCCTCAACCCATCCCTTGACAAAAAATCGCATTCTTTCACTATCTCCCTATTTAGATTCCCTGAAAGTCGATCCCATTCCAATCGTCTCCGACTCAACCTGGGCGCGTTTTGCACAGGCAATTCGCGCAGGCCAGTGTAAGCGAATAGACGAATAGACGGAGCGGGGTACAACTGGCCGCCTCTCAGGCCAGTTCATCAACGAATAGACGGAGTGGTGTACAATCCGCGTCTATCCGCGTCATCTGCTTAATCCGCGATCAAAGGAGTAAAAAATGTCGAACCACCATCCGAATGTCCTCTGGCTTTTTCTCGAAGATGTGAACCCGTGGATGAGTTGTTACGGCGACCAGACCATACAAACGCCGAACATAGACGCGCTCGCTGCATCGGGCGTAAAATTTGATCGGGCGTATCAAACCTCGGGCGTATGCTCGCCTTCGCGCTCAGCGACCATTACGGGAATGTATCAAACCACCATAGGCGCGCACAACCACAACAGTTCATACCCCCTTTTACCCGAAGGGATAAAGACAATACCCGAGTATTTTCGAGATGCCGGATATTACACATTTAACGAGGGCAAAACGCATTACAATTTTGTCTTTGATTTAGATGTTTTATTTAACCACCATGGGAGCATGGATTTCAAAGGGGCAGAAAACGGAAGCGACTGGTCCGGATGTCCCCAGGACCAACCATTCTTTGGACAAATCCAGCTTCGGGGCGGCAAAAGCATCGGCCTGCTCAAAGGACCGGGCATCGATCCCGCCTCAGTACCCGTGCCATCGTTCTATCCCGATCACGAAATCATCCGCAGAGAAATTGCCCTGCACTACGATTGTATCTTGCACACAGACCGACAGGTGGGATGGATTCTGGAGCGACTACAAGAAGATGGATTGCGCGAAAATACGATCATATTTTTATTTAGCGATCACGGGATGCGGTTGCCGCGGCACAAGCAATTTATTTACGAAGGCGGCCACAAAGTCCCATTGATGATTTCATGGCAGGGCAATACAGATATCGTAAACCCCGGAAGTGTACGCTCCGACCTCGTCAGCGGCATTGACATCGGTCCCACCTCTCTCGCGCTCGCTGGCCTCGATGTGCCCGATTACATGGAAGGCCAAAATCTGTTTGGCGAACATTTCGTCGAGCGCGACTACGTGATTGCCGCAAAAGACCGCTGTGATTTCACAATAGACCGCATGCGCACGGTGCGGACCCAGCGGTATCGCTACGTGCGGAACTTTATGACAGATCGCCCTTTTATGCAGGCGCAGTACCGCGATGGATCGGATTATATGGAACTGATTCGGACCATGAACGCCAACGGCGAACTGACGCCCGAACAGGCATTTTTCTGGGCAGAAGAACGCATCGCAGAAGAATTTTACGATTGTGACGCCGATCCCGAAGAGGTGAACAATCTCGTAGATGATCCAGACCATGCCGAAGCCTTGCAACACCACCGCGATATTCTGACACAGTGGATTGCCCAGACCGATGACAAAGGCCAATATCCCGAATCCGAAATCGGCTTGAGATGGGCACTGAAAAGGTGGGGAGATAAATGTGTAAACCCGGAATATGATCCCATAAAAAAGGAGACACAATGACCAGACCAAATATTCTCGTAATCTTGACCGACGATCAGGGGTGGGGCGATTTGAGTGTACACGGCAACACCAATCTCAACACGCCCAATGTGGATTCTCTCGCACG
>JAPPIE010000249.1 GCA_028874765.1 Gemmatimonadota bacterium | reverse complement strand
GCGAATCGTGGGAAGTCTCGGCATACAAAGGAATGGAAAGCATTGTCGCAGACGGCCCACTTGCCGGACAAAACCTCGCCGACCTCATCGCAATTTACGGCGCCGAATTCCTCGGGCAACGCGTTATTCAACGTTACGGCACCGAATTCCCACTGCTCATCAAACTCCTCGATGCCCGCGACGACCTCTCTATCCAGGTACACCCCGACGATACCTACACCCGCGCAGAAAACCTGGGCACGTATGGCAAAACAGAAGCGTGGTACGTACTCAAATCAAATCAGGGACGCGTGGCTTGTGGCTTGAAAGACGGCGTTGACAAACACAGCTTGAAATTATCCATCCGCGAAAACCGCGTACAGGACACCGTGCAATTCTTCGATGTCCAGGAAGGTGATGTCATCTTCGTACCGCCCGGCACAGTACACGCCCTGTGCCAGAACGTCATGATCTACGAAGTACAACAATCCAGCGACCTCACCTTTCGCATCTACGACTACAACCGCCCCGGCACCGACGGCAAGCCGCGCGAACTGCACATTGATCGCGCCCTCGACGTCATCGCCTTTGACGCACCTGCGCCAGAACCTCGGCACTCACGCCACGAGGCAAACGCCACACTCATCGGCGCGAAAGACACCGAATACTTCCGCCTCGAACGCTTTGCCCCTGTAGGCATCATCCAACACACCTACCCCACATTCGCGGCACTCACCATCCTCGCTGGCAAGGCCCAATTAAACAAAAATCACACTGCCCAAACAGGCGACACCTTCTTCATCCCGGCCAACCGAACCGTCACCGTCTCGCCCGAAGAACAGGTGGAATATTTAATCTCATCATGTGAATAAAAGGAACCGTAATGACTGATAAACAACTCAAACGCAATTTGCAGTCAATTGGCAAAACGTGCTTCGTTAATTATTTCTCTAAGTTCGCCAATTTTGCATTGTCTAATGACGACATTGTCGAACAGATGAAGAAAAATGAAAATTATACAAAAAAGGCTTGTCAGTCTCGGACAAGTCATGCTCGCAGCATCATCAGAGCAGGTCGATCTCGGGATGCTTTGATTAATATCTGTGAGTCACATGTACCTGATCATGTGCATGACCGAGCGCGGCAATTATTGGGAGAGGTTTAGTTATACGCCGTGCTTATTCGTCTATTCGTTGATTCGTCTATTCGTCTATTCGCTAAACTTGTGCTTCGCCGTAGAGGTCAATGCGGGCGCGGAGGGAGGGTTTGATGAAAACATCATCGAGGGGCAATTGGGAAAAAGCGTGTGCGAGAATATCGACCTGCGTGGGCACATCGAGGCGGTAATCGAGAATCAGGCGCTGTTCGCCGCGCACCACACACAGGCCACCTGTACCACCCATAAGGTCTTCGCGGGATAAGGGAATATTCAGACGATGGGCAAGGGCTTCAAATTCTTGAAGAAGTTGGGAATCGGTCATCATATAAAAATTGGGGACTGGAATTTGAGGAAGGTCGCACATGATATTTGCAAATATAGCAAAATTAAAAAAATGCACAACTGGATCGGCGAAGGTCGGTCCAGTTTTTTATCTGCAAAGCCCGTAAAACCCCAGTCCTTCAGGCTTGGGTCGCATAGGGCTTACGATTTTATGGTGTGGTGCTTTAGCAGGGTGGCACAATCCTCAAGGGATTGTAGGCGGTGCATCAACAAGATTGCTCTATATTTAACTTGACACAAAAAATACATAAATATATATTTTTATTATGGTTAAGTCATTCAAATACAGATTGCGACCGACCAAAAAGCAAGAGAAAGTCTTGCTGGCACAAATAGACGAATGTCGCATTTTATACAATCAACTCCTCTGTGCCAGAATACAAGCATGGAAGAACAACAAACAAAGTTTGTCCCGATATGAGCAAAACAAGACTTTGCCCATGCTTAAAAATCAATACAAGCCTTTTTCTCTTGTGCATTCTCAAGTCCTCCAGCAAGTGTGCCAGAGAGTAGATTGGGCATTCAAAGGATTCTTTCGTCGCCTCAAACAGAAAGAAAAGACGGGCGAGAAGGCTGGCTTTCCCAGATACAAGAATGAGAATCGCTATGATTCTATCACCTATCCTCAGTTTGCCAATGGATGCCGATTAGACGACAAGGGTTTGCGATTGGGCAAAATAGGCTGTATTCGCATTGTCCAGCACAGGCCACTTGAAGGTATCCCTAAGTCTTGCACAATCACGCGCACAGCCACGGGCAAGTGGTTCGCGTCTATCTCTTGCGATATAGGCGACATAAGTAAGAAAGCAGACACTAACTCTGCTGTTGGCATTGACGTGGGTCTCAATTCCTTTGCTGTCACCAGTGACGGACAGAAGATCGCCAACCAGCGATTCTTTAGAAAAGAGCAAAAATCACTTGCCAAAGCACAGCGTAAATGGGACGCGGTGAAAAAAAGACCTAAGACCGACGCCGTAAGAGAAAAGCGTCGTAAAGTCATTGGTAGAGTGCATGAGCGTATCCGTAATAAACGACATAACTTTGCTCATCAAGAATCAAGAAAAATGGTCAATCGTCACGGATTCATAGCCGTAGAGAAATTGGACGTTCAAGAGATGCAAAAGAACAGACGATTGGCTAAATCAATAGCAGACGTAGCATGGTCCCTGTTTCGGCACTGTCTCAAATACAAAGCGGAAGAAGCTGGTATTGGATTCAAAGCCGTCAAGCCTGACTATACGTCACAAGATTGCTCAGCATGCGGACATAGAGAGAAGAAAACACTTTCTGATCGTGTGCATCATTGCAAGGCGTGTGGCTATAAGACGGACAGAGACCACAATGCAGCGATAAACATATTGACGTTGGGGCTACAACGTCAGGCGGATTGACCACCAAGAAGCCCAACTGATTCAGCGTTGGGAGTAGTCACGCAATAATATGCTCTTTAATATATCCTTTCAGGGCAGACAACGTATTTGCATCCCCCGGCAAGAGCGGAAGGCCACCGATTCCATAAGACAGACTGGTATAAAAAGCGTGAGTCTGATACGCGGAATCCACCTGAGCGGGAAACAGGACAACAGCACTTTTGAGAATGCGTTGAAAATCTGTATCTATCACCTGCCCGATAGCATCCCTATAAGCGTGCATCTTGTCAATATCTTCGCGCATGGGAATCCACGTCCCATTGTAATCTTCGCGGCGATATTTGGCGTCAAATGCATAAATAGCGCGTTCCCCATTCGAGTTGTTGATCTCGATAATCATATCGGGTCTCAGATCATGGGTGAGCGCGCGTCCCGACGAGGTGGTATAGGTCATATTGTAAAGACAACGAATACGGCGCTCACCGCGCTGAAGATATATCGCAGAGGCTTCACCCTGCGCGGGAGAAACGCTCAAACCGCGATCGGTCAGGTGAAAAAGGTTATCGTCGCTGATCGGAACAAAGCCGATATCACACAAAGTGTGAACGAGCGTAAAATAGACCCAGTATTCGTAAAGCGCGTGCGTATCGCGATAGGACAGATCAAATGGACCACCCGTACAGGGCACAAGCGCGCGATTGAGATCGCGAATGAGCGCGAAAGCCGTCTGGTAACGCACATCGATATGAATGGGTAAAGTGTCATCGCGTCGCGCAGGTGGCAAAGGGAGCAAACGCAAGTAGCGATCCACGTATATTTTCAGACGATGTCCCAAATCGGTATGTGCAATAGATCTCGCGCGCAGTGACAGACGTTTTAAGTGTGCAACGAGATGGCGATTGAGCGGCGTGTCAATATCGGAATGGCGATGGGTCTCGCGCAAATGCGTACACCCGATACCGTCCGCTATAGGCAAATGTGGGAGATCGGTCCCGCTATGCGTCCAGAATTGTGGCGAGCGAATCATGTGAGCAACAGCATCGGGATCGCGGCCCTGTGCGCGATCAACCGCGCGGATGTGTTGAACGGTTTTGAGACGGCGATGCGGGCGTTTGAGAATCGCATGCAAAGTGCGGACCAATTGATTCAAAAGACGATCCAGCACTTGATGAAAGTCTAAATTGCTACCCTTATCATCTGTCAGACGCGTTGAGATACGAGTTTGATCGGGCAAAAGGTAAACGAGTTCGCGGCTGATGCGCTCGAGATCGGCGCGCATGATTTGATAATCGGTTTCGTAGTCGAGATGCGAGGGACGCACATCGAGTTCGGCATAGAGCAGATCGACATTATCCGAGCGAATGCAAAAACGGATATGCCCCGGATGATCGCCCGTAGCGAGCCGTCCCCACAGCGTGTGACCGTCGCGGAGAAAACCGAGCGTCTCAGCGGGTTGATCGTCGATATAGACCGAAATATCTTTCTCATTCAGTGGACGGATGAGACAGTTGCACTCGGTAGCTTCTACCAGATGATCGGAAAATACCTGCCCTTGCACCGGAGAGAGCAAAATGCGGGCATAATCATTTTCCGCGACAAGACCATCGGATGTTTGCGTGAAAGAGGCGCGGATGTGTTGACCTGAGTCCATTGTTCGCGTAGATTTCAAAAGGGGTTGTTTTCAACCATTTTGCGGAGGTCGCCTGTGATAATGAATATAAGGAGGAGTTGTGATTCGTGCAATTTTGTGGGACAATGATGGCGTGCTGGTGGATACCGAAGGTCTGTACTTTCAGGCGGGACATGAGATATTGGCAACACAAGGCGTTGAACTAACGCATAGGGATTTTGCCGAACAATCGCTACAAAAAGGGCTGAGCGTATTCGATTTTCTGCCCGATCAAAATGCCGAATTGATCGAGGAACTGCGCTTGAAACGCAACGCGCGGTACAGCGCATTATTAGCCGAAGGCGTGCAGGTCGTGGACGGCGTGGTAGAAACACTCGAAATATTCCATGGCCGCGTACAAATGGGCATTGTAACGGGTTCTCGCAGAGATCACTTCGACATTGTTCACGCAAAGACGGATTTGCTCCCATTCTTCGATTTTGTACTGGCAAGAGAAGATTACCGAGAAGCAAAACCACATCCAGATGCGTATTTGAAGGCCATGCGATTGCACGGGCTACAACCCGATGACTGTGTTGTTGTGGAAGATTCC
>JAPPIE010000366.1 GCA_028874765.1 Gemmatimonadota bacterium | reverse complement strand
TCCCAATCGCGTTACGACAGCATGACATATAGACGGTGCGGCAACAGCGGTATTCAACTCCCCCTACTCTCTCTCGGCCTGTGGCATAATTTTGGTGGCGTCGATGTGTTTGAAAACGGGCGTGCTATTGTGCGCACCGCCTTCGACCACGGCATCACACACCTGGATCTGGCCAACAACTATGGACCGCCCTATGGCTCTGCCGAAGAGACCCTGGGCCGCATCCTCCAGCTCGACCTATCGCCCTACCGGGACGAACTGATCATCTCCACCAAGGCCGGATTTGATATGTGGCCCGGACCCTATGGCAATTTTGGCTCGCGGAAATACCTCGTTGCCAGCCTCGATCAAAGCCTCAAACGCCTGGGGGTAGATTATGTCGATATCTTCTACCACCATCGCCCCGACCCCGACACGCCGCTTGCAGAAACCATGGGTGCTCTCGATTTCGCCGTCCGATCAGGCCGCGCCCTCTATGTTGGCATCTCCAATTATCCGCCCGACAAAACCAGAGAGGCAGCGCATATCCTGCGCGACCTGGGTACGCCCTGCCTGATCCATCAGCCCAAATACAATCTGCTTACCCGACAACCCGAAAACAATGGCCTCTTCGACGTCCTGCAGGAGGAAGGCATCGGCTGCATCGCCTTCTCCATCCTCAACAGCGGCATGCTCACCGATAAATACCTGGACGGCATCCCCGCAGACTCTCGCGCCGCTCGCCCGGGTCACCCGCTCAAAAATCGCCTCAACAAAGAATTCCTCGGCAAAATCAGCAAGCTCAACGACCACGCCTGCGCCCGAGGCCAGACCCTCGCCCAGATGGCCATCGCCTGGGTCCTCCGCCAAGAGGCGGTCACGACCGCGCTTTGCGGAGCCAGCCGTCCCGAACAAATCGAAGACAGCCTCGGTGTCCTCGACAACCTGAATTTCACCGAAGATGAACTGCAGACAATCGACAATATCTTAGCGACGTAAACGACCTGCTGAGATTACCTTAACTGTTCGTTAATCCCATAGTTATGTGATGAGAGTAGCCTGATCGGGAGTTGCGTATTGAAAGTCGAAAATCTTCCAACTGCTGTTCAAGCCCATCTTGAGGGTTTTAAGTCAGATGGGGAAAATCTCCGGACAGCATCGTGTGCCGACGTGTTCCGGTACACTCACCCACATAAACAGAGTTTGTTCCTCAAAGCACGAGATACGCATGCGGCACCACAAGAATCCGATCTTCTGGCCGAGAAAACGGCAATGTCCTGGCTCCAGGAAAAATTGAACGTTCCTCGCGTGGTCTGCTTTCACGAAGAAGGTGATACTCAGTATCTGCTCGTGACCCAAATCACTGGTGTATCTGGCATCCACCAGGATGCCAAAAGTGATGTTCCGGGTCTCGTACGCCTGTTCGCTCGTGGTCTTCGTGAAATTCACGCAATAGCGGTCGATTCGTGCCCCCTGGATTGGCGCATGGAACGCTATTTTGCGTGGGCGACAGACTTGATTAACTCAGGCGTACTGGACGGTCAGATACCAGATGGTGAAACGAGGAATGTTCTCCGGGATGAGCTGGACAGCATACGGGCCGACCTGCCACCAGAGGACCTGGTGTTCACCCATGGGGATTATTGCCTACCCAACGTAATGATCCACGATGGCTGTTTAAGTGGCTACATTGATTTGGGCTATGCGGGCGTCGGAGATCGGTATCTCGATTTTGTCGCAGCTCACTACACCATTCGCAGAAATCTTGGGGATGAGTGGATTCCTTTGTTTTTTCAGGAATATGGGCAGGTATTAGATCAGGCCAAATTGAGCGTATATCAAAGAATCCATGACTTTGCCGACTGATAAAGATTCGGATACGTTGCTTGATTCAGCCCCGAAAATCTTCAAAAAAAGCATTGTTTTGGCTATAGACAGAGGTTTAATTTTTAATAAATCTGAATAGGAAGCACCACCTATGATCTCGAAATGTATTGATAAACTCAGAGAGGGTGAATCTCTCCAGGCCGATGAGACTGAACAATGCTTGAGTGCAATCCTGGAAAGTAACCTGCCAGACGAACAGATTGCAGAACTGCTCATAGCGTTTTCTGAGAAGGGCGAGACTGCTGATGAAATTCTCGGATTTTCAAGAGCTTTATTGGCCAAAGCAAGACCTGTACCTCTCCCTTCCGACGTCATTGATTCGTGTGGAACAGGTGGAAGCGGTTTAAATCGATTCAACGTATCGACAACCGCCGCGTTCGTTTTATCTGCTGGCGGCGTTCCGGTTGTGAAACACGGCAATAAAGGCTCAAAGCGACCGAATGGCAGCTTTGATTTGCTGGAGAAACTCGACTGCGAATTTGATTTCGAAGACGACCGATTGGAAGACATTTTCAGGAGAACGAATGTGTGTTTTGTATTTGCCCGCACATACCATCCAGTAATGAAAAAAGTTGTGCCCGCCAGACAAATGGTTGATAGAAGGACGATTTTCAATCTCAGCGCTCCGTTATGCAATCCTGCCAATCCTCAATATCAGATACTCGGAACAATTGATGTCGATATGGGCAGACAACTGGTAGAAGTACTCCGCCATCTTGGGCGGAAACGCTTCTTGATCGTTGTCGGAGAGCCAGGGATTGATGAGATCTCCATTTCTGGACACACGCATATCTTTGAAGTGGCCGAAGGAGTGACCAGAGAATACCAGATTTCGCCTTCAGATTTTGGGATAGCAAAACGGAATTACAGTGAGATTCCAGGTGGTGATAGTGACGAGAATGCAGAAATCTTCCTATCTCTTTTGCAGCACCAAACTCCCGAACCAATTCTGGATCTGGTGTGTTTGAATGCCGGTGCAGCTTTCTACTGTTTTGGACGCACAGATTCGATTGGGGAAGGCTTTGAGTTGAGCAAGGATCTCTTCGCAAAAGGGTTGGTTCAAGAGAAATTTCTTGAATATAAACGACTGTCCAGAATCCCACCCCGCTAAATCGCGCACAAAAGCAATATCCTCAATTGCTAACTTCCCTCAATAGCTCGGTCGGAAAACCTAAACCCCATTCCATTTGTCTAAACCACATGAACCTTGTCTTCCTCACCCTTATGACTTGTAATGTCCAGATCAGGAGGCAAAAACGGTGGAGAAAGTCAAACAGGTACGGTGGTCATGCGCGATAATTTGGGTCCCAATTGTGCTGCTGGCGCTACCGCTTTTCGCGGAAACGCAAAGCTCGACGCGCACCATCAGTGCCACATGGACGGATAATCCCCCCATTATTGATGGCGAACTTACAGACAGTGACTGGCAACGCGCCCAAATTGCGACCAATTTCTTTCGCGCAAAGGAGGGAAGCATCCATCCGGCGAAATTGAACACGGAAGTCAGGATTTTGTACGATGAGCACATGCTCTATATCGGCGTGCATTGCGATGAGCCGGACATGAAGAGTTTGCGTGAAACGAAAATACGCCGGGATTCCGCGATCTGGCAGAATGACTGTATCGAAGTGATGATTGATACCTATCGCGACCGTCGCAACTGCTACGTTTTTGGAATCAATACACTCGGCACACAGATGGACGAGCGGGTCAGTAATGAGAGTGTCTTCGACCTGAGTTGGGATGCAAAATGGAAATCGAAAATAAAAAAACACCGAAATCACTGGACCGCAGAATTTGCGATCCCGTTTCGCGTGCTCCGTTTTAATCGGCACAATACGACGTGGGGAATCAACTTTTGGCGGACACATCCGATAAATGGTCAATCCTATTCCTGGGCACGCACCGATTTTTTCGGGCGCGTATCGGAGTTTGGCGATTTGACCGGATTGGATTTCGAAAAGATCAAAACAGAGCAGAAGATCGGTATTCTCCCCTACGGGACCTATCGTGCAATAGAAAATCGTTCCAATGACCACGATGGTGGTTTAGACCTGATTCTTCCGATCTCGACGCACCTCACCTCGAATGTGACTTTCAATCCCGATTTTTCACAATTGGAAAGTGACCCGACGCAAATTAACATATCAAGTGACCGGGAATTGTCTCTCCCTGAACGCCGTCCATTCTTCCGGGAAGGTGCTGAACTGTTCAGGCTGCCGCTCAATTTATTCTATACCCGTCGCGTTCAAGAAATCGATTTTGGTGTAAAAACAGCAGGTAAAATTGGCGGTTCTAATTTCGCGGTCATCAACACTTATGGCAAAATGATCGATCGGTATGATGCGGATAAAAAAAAGCAGGCAAATCTTTTGGCCGGGCGGGTTAATTACGACATCGGTGAGCGCACTGTCATCGGCGCAATGGGAATCCATAAACATCAGGCACATCGAGATGTGGCACTCCTATCGCTCAATGGTCGATTTGGACTTCATCGAGACTGGACGGTAACGTCGCAGTATGCTGTCGATTTCATCGATGGCGAAACGCATCGGGCGTATCACACCGAGATGGAATGGCTTCATGAAGGTTGGCTCACCGAAATCGCGCTGGAAGAGATTCAGGACGGTTTTAGTCCAAATGAGATGGGGCTCGAAGATGAGGCATTCCGTCGGGGGCGTGCTCGCGTGAGGTACAGACACGAGTTTCCTGAGGCGAATCTCGTGCAGTCATTGGGTGCTGATATGCGCCATTTTTATCAAACCAATGCACAAAAATTGCTGCGGGAACGACGGAGTGAGTTCCGTTTTGATATTGATATTGGCCGATTTGATTTCTTCACCTATGGTGGGTTTGGCGCCCTTCGCGAAGTCGGTCAACTTTTCGATACCAGGTTTATCGGCTCAGTGATTGATTATCAGGCACCGTGGTGGCACCTGGAGGTTTCAAATCGTTTCGGCACCCGTCGAGATGAATTCAACCGATTTACCAACTTCTCTGCGGGTGTCAACCTCTTTGGCAAGCTGACCGCTGATCTCGACCTGGATAATTTCTTTTGGCGTACACATCGAAATACGCTAATTTTCCGGCTCCGCAGTAACTATCAATTGACCCAAAAGATCGGTTGGCGCATTTTTTTTGAACGCGTAGATGAACGGTTGCAAGATGAGATCAGCTACAATTTCAACGCAATCTTCGACTACGAGTTCACCCCAGAAAG
>JAPPIE010000142.1 GCA_028874765.1 Gemmatimonadota bacterium | reverse complement strand
TCACTTACGACGACTTGAAACTGATATTTAAAGATGGGAAGTTGGTTGATGCGGAATAAAGTCTCCCCGTACCCCTACGCATTTTCCAGCACGTCTCTCATTGCCTTACCCTCTTCGCGGAACCATTGCATTAAGATACTCACGTCGGTTCCCACACAAAAGTGTTTCACGCCCATGTCCAAATATCGCTTCGCGCCTTTGGCATCTCCGAGTTCTGCCCGGGGTGCGATACCCATTTTTAGCGATGTTTCGATCACGTATTTTTCGACTTCTTGTACTTTTTCTCTGGCATAGCCCGTACTTAGAGAATAATCTCCTGGACCGAACTGTATCATATCTAAGCCCGGTACGGAAAGTAGTGCTTCCAAATTTTCGACTGCTTCCTTTTTTTCGATCATGATCGCAATAACTGAATCGCGACACGACTGAATAAATTCAGCCCCTCCTGTGTCCATACCAAACCGCACGTACCGGCGCATATTTACCCCGTGATGTCCACCATCTTCTGGCGTGTCGGGGCGCACGGTTTCCACACACGCCTGCACATCTTCTACTGTGCGTACATCGGCGAATAAAATATTCTGAATGCCCGCACCTATGGCGCGGTTTGCAATATGTCCACGCGGGTCTTCCTCGACCTTGATCATTGCCGACATATCGTCAAATAGATCGATAGCCCGCCCGATATTGTCCATGGTGTGTAAATCATAAGGGGCGTATTCCGATACGTATTCGATATAATCAAATTGTCCCGAATATCCCACCATTTCAAATACCGATGGCCACGGGCTGTGTACGTGGGTTCCCAGGCTGGGTTGGTCGGCATTGAGCAATTCTCTCAGCTTATTTCGGCGCATGGTTTCCTCCTTGAAGGTGTTGTTGCTCGTTTTAGTGCGTCTCTTTTCCTATCAATACACAAAAATAGCGAAAAAATCCAGTGAACTTCTCTGCGCGCATCCAGACCTCGACAATTTTGGGTTGCCTCTTGAATAAGATGAAGATATACTATTAGTAAGGATTATATAAATTTATTTTTTGAGGAATATTTTAGATAAATTATTGAAAAACAGAATCTTGTTATTCTGATAATAGAGATGGAGCAAGCGCAACCAATGAGGTATTTCAGCAAAGGGGGAAACAATGTCGAATACCGATATTGCGTTAATGGCCCACCTGATGCGTCGAGCCGGGTTTGGGGCCACGAGATCAGAACTGGAGGACTATGTCGAAAGGAGCTACGAAAACGTCGTGGAAGACCTGGTTGAGCCGGAGCGCTGCGATCCGGTTGATGAGGATATTTTGAACCGTTATTTTGGCAGCTTTGAAGCGGGATATGTGGAGAAATGGATGTATCGAATGATTCGCAGCAAGCGCCCGCTCGAAGAAAAAATGGCTCTTTTCTGGCATCACGTATTTGCCACCGGGTTAGGAAAAAACCAGCATATCCTCGCCTCTGCCCGCCAGATTGATACCTTCCGGCGCGTGGGGCTTTCGAATATGCGGGAAATTTTGCTTGAACTGTCCAAAGATCCGGCCATGATCTTCTGGCTGGATAACAACGAAAATCGCAAGGGCGAGCCTAATGAGAATTACGGCAGAGAGCTGTTGGAACTCTTCTCGATGGGTGTTGGCAATTACACAGAAGACGATATTAAAAACTGTGCCCGCGCCTTTACGGGATGGACATTCGCGCAGCCGCCGCCCCTGTATCCGCAAGGCTTTTACGATGCGAAATTCGTTTTCCTCGAAGAAGATCACGACGATGGGGAAAAGACGTTTTTGGGGCATACGGGCAATTTCAATGGTGACGATATCATCGACATCATAGTCGAACAACCTGCCTGCGCCAAATTTATATCCAGGCATCTCTACAACTTTTTTGTCGCGGACGAGCCGCAGGTTCCATCCTGGCATGTGACTCCGCCGCAGGATCCCGATGCGATTGAAACCCTGTCAAACGCTTTTTTGGAGTCGAAAGGCGATATGCAACACATCTTGAGAACGCTCTTTAACTCCGACTTCTTCAAAGACGCGCGAGGGAAAAAGGTGAAAAGTCCTACCGAACTCGTTACGGGTATCCTGAAGCTGATCGGTACCTATCAACGTCCCGATCCGGGTATGGGTAGATATTCGGGTGCGACCACGTTAATGGGACAGAAATTGCTGGATCCTCCGACTGTGGAAGGCTGGCACACCGGTAGGGAATGGATTGATGGCGGCACGCTGACCGAGCGCGTGAATTTCGCCGTTCGCGAGGTAAGCGATGCGTCCAAGCCTGGCATACGTGGAATCATCGATCGGCTCAAAGCCGAGGGGCGGGCACTCGCTCCTGATGAGTTCGTGAAAAAATGTCTGGATCTCGCAGGTCCTATGACCGTGAGTGATACGACCCGCGAATCTTTGAGCAAATTTGCGGAAGCAGGTGGCGATCTCGATCTATCTGCGGACAACGGATCTGAGGAGAGCACAGATCGCGTGATACAGATGCTGCAACTCATTGTCGCTTCGAGAGAATATCAATTTGCGTAGCGTTCTGAAAGGAGGAATAAAATGGCTTATAGAGATCGGATCCTCGTCATTGTTGAGTTGAAGGGCGGCAATGACTTCATGAATACGATTATCCCTTATACCAACGGCATATACCACGATTGCCGGCCCATTGTGGGGCTTCGTCAGGATGAGGTTTTGCCGATGAACGACACGCTGGCCTGGCATCCCAATACGGTGCCTCTGAAGGAGATGTTTGAGCAGGGTGATGTGGCGATTGTGCAGGGTATCGGGTATCCCGATTCGAGCCGATCGCATTTCAGGGCTATGGATGTCTGGCACACCTGTGAACCCATAGATATCGGTACTGAAGGCTGGCTGGGCAGAGTGGTTCGGGATCTGGATCCGAAGGGGGAGAATGTCTTGACGGGCATTAACTTTGGAAAAGGACTTTCCCGAGCGCTGGCGGTTTCTGGCGTTCCCGTGACATCTGTTGACGATCTCGACAATTACGGATTGATGACCAGCATCAAAGAAGACCCACAGCGAATGCAGGCGATTGAAATATTCAAGACTATGTACGAACCCGCGATTGGTACGGGCGTGGTGATGGATTATCTTTCGCAGACGGGCCTGGATGTCATCAGAGGTTCCGATGAGTTGAAGAAGGCTCCGGCGATGTATCAGTCCGATGTGGAGTACGGAAGCAATTCGATTGCGAAGGCACTGAGAGATGTCGCGCGTGTTCACCTTGCCGGTCTCGGTACAAGGATTTTTTACACGCAGCACGGGGGTTACGACCACCATGCAAATGAGATGCCGTCACATCCCAAGTTGCTGACGGAGTTGTCGGAAGCAATCCGCGATTTTTTCCAGGATTTGCGAAACCACAATGCCTCGCAAGAAATTGTCATGCTCGTTTTCTCAGAGTTTGGACGACGCATGAGGGATAATGCCAGTGGCACTGACCACGGTACAG
Organism: Gemmatimonadota bacterium; assembly: GCA_028874765.1. Taxonomy (GTDB): domain Bacteria; phylum Latescibacterota; class UBA2968; order UBA2968; family UBA2968; genus VXRD01. The sequence goes on along the minus strand of JAPPIE010000142.1, from coordinate 1,626 downwards.
GTGGCGGTGCATTTATCATCGGTGATGGTGTGAATGGCGGGTTATACGCAGAATATCCCTCTCTTGACCCATCTCGATGGGCCAACGGCGAAGACCTTGAGCATACAATTGACTTCCGCGGCATATACGCAACGCTCCTGGAGCAATGGATGGGGATGGACGCCACCCCGATTGTGGATGGGATCTTTGAACAGATCCAGCCTTTTAAAGAGGCCGTGTGATCGCGAATCAGCGAATCAACGAATCAATGTAGGGGCGGTGCCCCTGTGCCCGCCCGTTAGGTGGTTGGGCGGGGTTCGTCTATGAACTGGCCTGACACCAGTTGTACACTGCTCCGTCTATTCGTTGTGTATTTTGAAAAAGGGAGGTGAATCATGGGCAGACCTTATGGCCTGTTGCGGGCAGGGTTTCCATTTTACAAGACTCTGGGTATGAGGCGGCTGACGAATTTTCCGATCGATATTGCCCTGGGCGAGGAAGGCTGTCTCTACATATTGTGTCGGAACAGAGATGCATCGACGATCAGGAAGTACCATATCGATGACAAAGACCTGGGTACCGTTGGCCGTGGGCTTACGTGGGCGGTTGCAATTATTGCCGATAGCGAGGAGAATCTCTATGTCTCCGACGAGGCCGTGCATTGTATTTTGTCTTTCGACAAAGATGGCAAAGAGTTGGGGAAATGGGGTGAGTACGGCGACGGAGATGGACAACTGAACGGTCCGGCGGGTATCGCCTTTGATGCAGAAGAGAATATCTATGTTGCTGACAGCCTGAACCACAGAGTTCAGAAGTTTACCAAAGATGGTGAATTTATCTCAAAATGGGGCGAGTTTGGCGATGGGGAGGGCGAGTTTAACATGCCCTGGGGGCTTACAGTGGATGAACTGGGCGATGTTTATGTTGCAGATTGGCGGAATGACAGAATTCAGAAGTTCACTGGTGATGGAGAGTTTATCTTCGCGTTCGGGAAGTCGGGTAGTGGAAATGGGGAGCTAAATAGGCCGACCGGTGTGGCCGTAGATGAGCATGGCGATATTTATGTTTCGGACTCGGGAAATGACCGGGTACAATTGTTCAATTCCGAGTCGAGATACGTGCAGAAATTCCTGGGGGATGCAACCCTATCAACGGTCGCAATTGAATATATGATGACAAATGCCGGCCCAAATCGCCTGAGGGATATGGCAGACCTCGAGCCACAAAAATACTTTCGGCACCCGGGAGGAGTGGCTGTCAATGGAGATGGGCTGATGTTTGTGGCGGACAATGGCTCCTATCGGGTGCAGGTCTATCAGAAGCAGGCCGTCCCGCTTACAGAGGAGCAATTCTCTGCGCCGAGACGTTCGCCTACGCTTCACCAGGAATAGGTTGAACGCGTCGAATACAGAGGCCCTCAGTTTTCGCTGGGGGCTATTTTTTATGACTTCTTGCCCTGTGTGCAAACAATGAGCAATCCATTACCATCACACCTGTTATCTTCGAGAGAGCGAGAGCCATCGGTGCGCCCGGGCGCTATTGGTCTGGGGGTAGTGCTCACATTTTGCATCAACGGCTTTGATCCTATCTCTCGCTACTTGATCCACTCTTCCTCGTTCACACACAGCCAGATGCCCTTTGCCTTGC
>JAPPIE010000253.1 GCA_028874765.1 Gemmatimonadota bacterium | reverse complement strand
CAGGTGCCCGTTTCGATGAGGGCGACGTCTGCACCGCGCTGGCGCAAGAATGCCATTGCGTGTTCTCCCGCTCCCAGGGGACGCTGGTGGCAGGGGATGTGGAATCCAAATGCGCGTCCGCGCAGGGCATTTTGCTCTTCATCTGAAATATTGCTTTCGAGCAGGGATAGGAACTCGAAAAACTCGTATGTGTGCTCGGCGACAGAGACGGCGTCGTCTGCTTTATCGAGCAATTTGGGATATGAGATTTTCAGGCAATACGTTGCCGTGGGTTCTGTTGCAACCACATCATAGCCCTGCTGTATATAGGGGAGGAGGAGATCTACGTTCTCGCGTGCAATTTTTTTCGCGTTTTTCAGGTCGCCGTAGCCGATGTAGGGGTATCCGCTGCTTTTCTGGGGGGGGATGATGACTTCGCAACCGAGTGCTTCCAGGCGTTCAATTGCGGCCATTCCCAGGTCGGGGTCGTTGTAATTGGCAAACAGGTCTGTGAAAAAGGCTACTTTGCGAACGGGATTCGATACGGGAGATGGCCCGCGTTTTGCGAAGCGTTTTACGAGTGTTTTTCGGCTGAATTTGGGTAGCTGGCGTCGCCGGTCAATGCCCATTGCTTTTTCCATTGCCCATCGCACCAGTCCAATGCCCATTATCCAATTGGATATGGGTGCTGTTAAGCTGCCCATTTTTGCGGCTTTTTCAGCGGCCATTAGCATTTTGTTGACGCGTGGATGCGGATTGGCTTCGCTGTCGCGGTCTTTTACCCCGGCTATCATCATTGGGATGTCGATTTCTGCTGGACATATTTCTTTGCACAATCCACACGAAATACACAGTGGGGCGAAGTCGCCAGCTTTATCCACGCCGTGAACTTCAGCTGTCCACGGTATGCCTATCGGTCCGGGGTATATGTATCCAAATGCATGGCCGCCGACTACGCCATAAGTCGGGCAGATATTCATGCAGGCGCCGCAGCGAATGCAGTTGAGCGCGTCTGAGAAGAGGGGGTCTTCTTGCATTCTGGTGCGGCCATTGTCCAGGATGATGATATGCGATTCTCGCGGCGCGCGTCCCTCGCCTTCGCCCAGGGGCGATCTGCCACTCATCCATGTTACATAGGTTGTCGTGTGTTGGCCGACTGCGCTGACGGGATGCGCCAGCATCATTTGCAATGCGTCTTCTACTGTTTCCACTACTTTTTCGCGTCCCATAATGCAGATGTGTACATCGGGAATACTCGATACGAGACGGGCATTGCCTTCGTTGGTTTCGATCAGGATTGTGCCGGATTCGGCGACGCCCACGTTCGCGCCTGTCATGCCGATGTCGGCGTTGAGAAAAATCGGTCGCAGGTATTTGCGCACGATTTTCATGATGGCATCTACATCGTTGGGGACGTCTTCACCTGTTTCTTTTTTGAATATTTCGGCTACTTCAACTGCGGTTTTATGGACAGCGGGAAATACGAGATGGAATGGTTTTTCGTGGACTTTCTGGATAATAAGCTCGCCAAGGTCGGTTTCTATGACTTCTAAGCCCGCGTCCTCCATCGGGTGATTGACTTCAATCTCTTCGCTTGTTAGCGATTTTGATTTTGCCACGGTCTCGGCGTTTTTCTCTGCTGATAGTTTTAAGATGTAGTCAATCGCAGCAGCACCGTCTTTTGCGAGAAATACTTTTGCTCCGCGCGATTCAACTTTTGCGGCAAATTGATTGACCAGGTCGTCCAGATTGTGCAGGCACCGCACTTTGATGTCGCGGACTTCTTTGCGAAATGCCTCTCCTTGTGGCAAAATATCAATTGCCGTGCGCCGTGCATCTCGCGCCCGTTTGACCGCGTTGTAGAGTTGTGTGCGTTTTGGTTTTTCTCGCAATGATGTTTCTATTTGTGCATACAGGTTTTTGTACCTTTGGCTTGCCATGTAAAATCCTTTCATACTTTATTTTTTTCGCGTTTCCAAACTTTGCCTTCGACCATGTCCCCTTGTCGATAAGAACCGAGGATTTTTACAAAGGTGGCGATTTCGCGCAGGTGTTCAATGGCGCGGGCACAGGGTTCTTGACGGATATGGCCCTCAAAGTCGAGCGAGAAGGCGTATTCCCAGGGTTTGCCCGCGAGGGGGCGAGATTCGATTTTGAGCAGGTTGAGGTCGCGCAATGCAAATACGCTTAGACTTTTAAACAATGCGCCGGGCACGTTTTTCATGGCGAATACGATCGATGTTTTTGCGGGCATTTGGATGTCTGGATTTTCAGGTGATAGCGCTTCGGATGTGACGACTAAAAATCGCGTGTAGTTTTGATGGTCGTCTTCAATACCCGTCTGCAAAATTTCCAGATCGTAATCCCAGGCTGCCTGGGCACTCGCTATTGCAGCGGCATCGCGTGCGCCAGATGTTTTCAAAGCTTTTACGGCTCCTGCGGTGTCGGAGGTCATAACTGTTTCGGCTTGCGATAGAGATGCAGTGAATTGCGTACATTGCGCCAGTGCTGGTGCCTGGGAATAGATATGGCGGATGTCTTCTAATTTTACCCTGGGGTTTACAATTAGATTGTGTACGATGCGCAACTTCAGTTCGCCGACGATCTGTAAATGGTGCGCCGACAGGTGATCGTAATTTTCGTGAATGCTGCCCATCAATGAATTTTCAATGGGTACCATGCCGTGTGTACATTCTTCGTGTTCGACGGCGGCAAACAGGGCTGAGAAATTGCGTTGCGGTACGACTTCGACGTCTTTGCCAAAGTACGAGCGCGCGGCCATTTCACTGAATGCACCGCGTTCACCTTGAAATGCTACAATTTTTTTCGTATTACCCATTCATGAGTTCCTTTATATGGGATTCGACGCTGCGCGCGAGGCCACCCAGATCATACCCGCCTTCCAGGAGGGAGATTAACCTTCCTTCTGCGTGATCTTGTGCGACAGCCATTACGCGTTTTGTCATTTCGGCAAAACCGGATTCCGTCACTTGAGTGGCCGATAAGGGATCGGACCGATGCGCGTCAAATCCAGCGGAGATAATGACAAATTGCGGTTTAAATGCGTTCATAGCGGGCAAAAATACGTCGTCGAATATACGCAAATACACTGCGTCATCGCTGCCTGCGGGCACGGGTGCATTTAGTGTGAATCCTTCTCCTTCGCCAATACCTGTTTCGTCATCCCGCCCCGTGCCGGGATAATGGGGGTATTGGTGGATGCTAAAGAAGAATACCGAGGGATCAGTTTCTAATATGTGCTGTGTGCCATTGCCGTGATGTACGTCCCAATCTACAATTGTCACGCGTTCAAGGGAATATGTTTCTTGTATATATCGCGCGGCTATGACCGCATTGCTAAATAGACAAAATCCCATTGCGTGATTGCGTTCGGCGTGGTGTCCGGGGGGGCGCACGGCACAAAAAGCCGTGTGTACGCGCGCGTCCATAACTGCGTCAATCGCTTCAAATGTGGCGCCAACAGCGAGTCGGGCTATGTCAAAAGATAGTGGACAGATCCTGGTGTCAAAATCATCCATGTACGTGATGCCCTGTGTACATCGGGATTTTACATTTGCAATGTGCTCGGGGGTGTGCGCTTTTTCCAAATAGGATGTATCGACGTGTCTGGGGTCAAGTGTTATGAGGTCTTTTGTCAGTCCCGTTGCATCCAGATGTGCATGTAGTGTTTGTAAGCGCTCGGGACGCTCGGGATGCGCGCCTCCTGTGTCGTGTTTTTGAAAATCGGGATGTTGAACTAAGCCTACTTTGTTCATGTTGGTTTTCCTTCAGTGGTCAATTACCGCGCTACCCAGACAGAGGTCGCCGTCGTAAAATACGGCGAATTGTCCGGGTGCTATGCCGGAATCTTTTTTTGCTATGGTTACGGATAAGCGGTTGTCGTCTGTTGTTTCGATTTCACAGTTGATCAGTTCTGGGCCGTGACGCAGTTTTAATTGCAGGGCGGTTTTGTCAGGCGGTTCTGCTATCCAATTGGGATTTGTGGCGACAAATTGGTTTCGCGATGTGTTCTGGTGCTTCGTGGCGTGGGATACATAGATGATGTTGCGCTCGATATCTTTTTGCACGACGTACCAGGGCCCCCCGCCCAATCCCAGGCCATACCGCTGTCCAATTGTGTAATAATAGTAGCCCCGATGAGGTCCCAGGATTTGTCCGGTTTCTCTGTCGATAATATTGCCTTTTTTTTCGCCCAGGTGAAATGCGATAAAATCGGGGTATCTGATTTTGCCTAAGAAACATATTCCCTGGCTGTCTTTTCGCGCTTGATTTGGCAGGTCAAAATCCCGCGCGAGTTGGCGCACTTCGCTTTTCATCAGATATCCGATGGGGAATAATGCCCGCGCGACCTGTGATTGATACATGCCGGATAAGAAGTAGGTCTGATCTTTGATGGGGTCGGGTGCGCGTTTTAGATGATAAGTTCCGTTGCTCCGTGCGATTTGGGCGTAGTGTCCGGTTGCCACTTTTTCGTAGCTGCTGTCTATGTGGTCAAAGAATGCACCAAATTTGATCCGCTGGTTGCAAAATATATCGGGACTGGGTGTGCGTCCAGCGCGCAGTTCGTCGAGTGCATAAGATACGACGCGTTCGAGGTATTCCGATTGCAGGGAGATCACTTGTAGCGGTACATCGAGTTGATCGCATACGGCACGGACAAATTTCAGGTCGGCTTCCCAGGGACACTCCCCCAGGAAAGCGAGTTCGTCTTCGAGCCATACTTTTAAGTAAAATGCCGTCAGGTCGTGGCCTTCATTTTTTAAGATGTTCAAAGCCACAGAACTATCGACACCACCGGAGATGAGGACGGCGATTTTCATATTGTTTTCACTTTGTGGTTTTTACGATCTTGCAGGAGCCACCTCCCGCACCATCAACACTTGATCCGCACGTAGCGATTTAATCGCGGAGATGGGCACTGTGACCACGGCTACGGATTCGCCAATGGCATTAAAGATCTCTAAAATTGCACCTTCTTCTCCACCTGCAGGATGTGGTACGTACTCGACTACGACAGCAACATCACCCTGTTTTAAGTTTTCTTCCGGTATGTTGCGCGCTATTGCCACTTCTTCATATAATTTTGGTTTTGTCAT
>JAPPIE010000460.1 GCA_028874765.1 Gemmatimonadota bacterium | reverse complement strand
CTTGCGGGCATGACCATAAATTCTTGCAGGTCAACACTGCTATCGGCATGCGCGCCACCGTTCAAAATATTCATCATTGGCACGGGCAATTGACACGCTGAGGCTCCGCCGATATAGCGGTAGAGAGGCATGCCATAAGCCGCTGCCGCTGCTTTGGCCGCCGCGAGAGAAACACCCAGGATGCCATTTGCGCCGATTGCGCCCTTGTTGGGTGTGCCATCGACATCGCGCATGATCTGATCGATTTTTATCTGGTCCGATGGGTCAAGCCCAACGATGGCTTTGGCAATTTTATCGTTGACATTTTGGACGGCTTTTTTTACGCCCTTGCCCAAATAGCGCGTTTGTCCATCGCGCATTTCCACAGCTTCGTGTACGCCTGTTGAAGCCCCTGAAGGTACGGCCGCGCGGCCGATAACGCCAGAATTCAGGCGCACATCAGCTTCGACAGTTGGATTTCCTCTTGAATCCAGTATTTCACGGGCGTGAACCGCCTCAATCTTCGTCATATCCCAACTTCCTCCTCTGGTGTTGGTGGTTGTGATTTGTTTTCCATTTTCATCAATTTCATGCGTATTTTTCGCAGGTCGTCCGTCGCACATTGCATGCGGTGGGACATAATTTGTGACAAACGGCAGAGAATTTTGAATCCCATCCTGGGGTGCGTGTTTATCAAATCGACCAGATCTGTGCGGAAGAATCCGACCAGAACACTCTGTTCGGCTGAGAGAATAGAGGTCGCAGGCTGTGTATCGTCCAATGGCACGATTTCACCTACCAATTCGCCTTCTTTCAGGGTGTCGAGTATGATCTGTTCGCCATCGGAGAGACGTTGCACGACGTGGACAGCGCCGGATACGACGACAAACAAGCCCGATCGCGGCGTTGGGATCATTTCGCCGGGAACAAAGCGCCTGCGATGCACAATGCGTTCAATGGTGTGCAATTCCTGCTGCGTCAATGTATCGAATAGCGCGAGCCGGGCGAGAATATCCTGCAAATTTTCTTGCTTATTGTCGCGCAGTATCATGTTACCCCATTCGGGGTCCTGTAGTGTCATAAGTCAGTGGTTAATGATTAATGGTTAGTGGTTATTCCGCCTTAATTCTCAATTTTTAATTCATTATACCTTTCCCCGTCCGCCGGAAATAAATTTGGCGAGTTGCCGATGTAGATGGGCGCGCATCTCCGGGTTATCCGGATCCAATGCAATGGCCTGGCGGATGATGAAAATGGCGCGTTCGGTATTGCCCATCCGGTAATGCAGTTCGGCCAGTGTGTCCAGGTAGGATGGGGTGTGTGGACGCAGGCGCAAAGACCGCCGCGACAGGCGAATACCCTCGCGCAGGTGAATGCCCTGAATGGCGTATATCCAGGCGAGATTGTTCAGGCTGCTGTCGTCAAGAGGGTTGATTTCCAGTGCTTTTTTGTAAAATTCCTCGGCGCGCTCATAGTTTTTGCGCTCGTAATAAACATTGCCCAATTCGCCGTGGGTGCGTGCTCGTATTTCTGCTTCATTGTCGTTTTTTGGCTCGATGTTCAGTATCTGTACATAAGCTTCTTCAGCGCGTTCGGGCCATTTTAACACCATATAGAGACCGCCCAGTTGAAAATGTGCCCATATCGTTTTTGGCCACTGTTCGACAACTGTTTCCAAAAGGGATTGCGCTTCGCTCAACCGGTCGTGGGACAGATAGAGACTGACGAGATCGCGGTAAGATTCCCGATGCTCGGGTACCTGTGATACGGCTTTTTCCAGCCACGCGATCGCAACTTCTGGTCTCTCGAGTGCTTCGTTGACGATTGCAAGATCGCGGTACAAGCGCATATAATCAGGTGCCAATCCGAGCGCCGTTTCGAACTCGGCTCGCGCTGCGTCGTATTGGTTGCGTCTCAAATATGCCCTGCCCAACCACCGCCGCAAAACCACGTCTTCAGGGCATATATCCACAGCAGCCTGAAATATCGCGAGCGCGGTTTCGCGATCCCGATTGGCTTCGAGAGCAACTGCGCGGTCTAAATGGCGATACGCCCGATACTCGGCACAGCCAGACAAGAGCAGGACGGATGCGAGTGTGCAAAAGAGAATTGTGCGCGTGTTGTCCATAGGTCTATTCCTCAGGGGAAGTATAGAAATCGCAACAGAGGTTGTCAAGGCGCAAAGGTGTTTTCCCTTGACGCATATAGGTGGGCGGGTATAATTAGGCTGATAAATATCTGTTCACTTTTTTGATATGAGGTTTTTTATGTCGCGTATATCTTCCTTTTTGCATCCTTTCCTTTCATCTGTGTTTATCCGTGTTCATCGGTGGTTGCTTTTCGCCTTTATATTCTGTATCTCCTGTGGCGCACCGCAGGAGGGTATGCAGACGCAGAATTTGATTATTGCGACAGCCACGCCCGGCGGTACGTATTATCCGGTGGGTGTTGCGCTGAGTACGACGATTACACAGAAGCTACAGCCCGGGATTGTGGTCGCAGCTATCAATTCTGCAGGGTCGGCCGAGAATATTCAGATGCTGGTCAATCGAGAGGCACATCTGGCGATTTTGCTGGGTTTGTACGGTGCGATGGCTTATCGCGGAGAGAGTACTTATGAGGGGCAAGCGGTTGGAGATCTCCGGTCTATTACCCTGCTATGGGAGAATGTCGAGCATTTTATACTTCGGGCGTCTGATGCCAAAACAGGTACTGTTGAGGACTTGAGAAAACTCGGCCGCAAATACGTTATTGGCAAACGCGGCAGTGGTACAGAAGGCGCGACGCGAACTATTCTCGCAGCGCTTAATATTTCTCCGGATGAGGATTTTACGTCTGAGTATTTGGGTTATAGTCCGTCTGCTCAGGCTATGATTGACGGCCGTATAGCAGGGGCGACGCTTTCGGCTGGTCCGCCCGTGGCTGCTGTGACACAGGCTTTTGCCCAACTCGGTGCAGACGGGGTTTCTGTGCTTGCTTTTAGCGATGATCATCTCGCGGCGGTCCAAAATGCGTTTCCCATGTGGACGCGCTATATTATTCCGGCCAATACGTATCCCGGGCAGTCCGAAGCGATTGAGACGATTGCACAACCCAATTTTTTGGCGTGTAGAGCAGATTTGCCCGAGGATGTGGTCTATGAGATTACAAAAACTATTTATGAGAATTTAGAGGAGATTCAAAATATCCACAAGGCCACGCTCGCAATGTCTCTCGATAAAGCGACGATGGGCCTGGCTGTTCCCCTGCATGCGGGTGCCGTGCGCTATTATAGAGAGAAGGGTATCGATATTTCGCCGTCTCTGATAGGGGAATAGGTTTGAATTCCGAATTTGAACAGGGCGGGGAAGTGAGTACACCGCATCGCGTGCTTACTGGCAGGCATCAGGTGCTCGTGGTTGTTGTGGGGGTCTGCCTGTCTCTGTTTCACCTGTGGAGCAATACGCTGGGCGTTTTGCCCGAATTGCAGCGCAATGCCACCCATTATGCCTTCATTCTTTTTTTGGGATATCTGCTTTATCCCGTTTCTTCGCGCTATGCCTCGCGCACGCTGATTCTCGATTATTTTTTCGCCATCCTATCTGTTGCCGTCGCCCTTTATCTCGTGTTTTTTGAGGATGCACTGCACGCCCGCAATGAGGTGCCGAATACGGCTGATCTCGTTTTTGCGGGTATTGCGATTCTCCTTTTGCTCGAGATTACCCGTCGTACGACTGGTTTTTTTATTCCGCTGCTCGCGCTTGTATTTCTCACGTACGCGCTTTTTTGGGGGCAATATATTTCGGGTATATGGGCGTTTCCCGGTGTGTCATTGCCGCGCTTGTTGTATCGCATGTATTTTGCGCCCGATGGTATTTTTGGGACGATTGCGACTATTTCATCTACTTTTGTCGCGCTTTTTGTGCTTTTTGGCGCGTTTCTGCTGCGTTCGGGTGCGGGCGATTTTATGATTCGTCTGGCGCTCGCGCTGCTCGGGCGCACGGTGGGGGGACCGGCAAAGATGGCGGTTTTTGCCAGTGGTATGCTCGGTTCAATTTCGGGGAGTGCTGTGGCGAATACGGTGGGGTCGGGTTCGCTTACTATTCCGATGATGAAGCGCACGGGTTTTTCGCCTACGTTTTCAGGTGCGGTTGAAGCGGCGGCATCTACGGGCGGTCAACTGATGCCACCGATTATGGGCGCGGGCGCGTTTATTATGAGTCAGTGGACGCAAATTCCCTATTTGACCATTGTCGCCGTGTCCTTTATTCCCGCGCTTATCTATTTTTTGAGTGTTACTTTTTTTATTCATTTTCGCGCGCGAAAACGGGGAATTGTGCCTTTGCCTGCTTCGGAACTTCCGGATATCCGCAATACGGTCCGCGAAGGCTGGCATTTTGCGATTCCTATTGGGGTGCTCGTGGGTACACTGATCTACGGTTTTACACCTACGTTTGCCGCGGCAACGGGAACTGCGAGTATTGTTGTTGCGAGTTGGTTGAATAAGAATACGCGCATGAATATTCGAGATATTGTCGATGCCCTTGCGCTGGGTGCTCACAATATGATTACAACGGGTATTATTCTTTTGTGCGCGGGTATTATTGTGGGTGTGGTGCTGATGGTGGGCGTTGGGATCAAATTTTCTTTGCTTATTTCGGCGATTGCCGGAAGCAGTGTGCTTATTACTGTTGTGCTCATTGCCGTTGCGTCTCTGATTTTGGGCATGGGCTTGCCGGTGACGGCTTCTTATATCGTGCTGGCAGTGCTGGCTGCACCCGCGCTGACCAATCTGGGGGTGAGTCTGATTGCGGCGCATTTGCTGATTTTCTGGTATTCGCAAGATGCCAATGTCACGCCGCCGGTTTGTCTGGCTGCGTATTCCGCCGCGGGTATTGCGGGGGCAAATCCGCTGCGTACGGGTTTTGAGTCGTGGCGCATTGCCAAGGGTATTTATTTTATTCCTCTGCTTTTTTGCTATACGCCCATTCTTTTTGAAGGGGAGACCTGGCGCGTTATTGAGACTGTGATAGCTACGCTTCTGGGGCTGCTGTCTTTTGCAGCGGCTTCTGAGGGTTTTCACATGGTGTCGCTGGGTGTATTATATCGCGTTTTATTCCTGGCGGCAGCGGTGCTGTTGCTGTGGCCTTTGCTGATATGCCACGCTGTTGGAGCGGCGATTTTTCT
>JAPPIE010000357.1 GCA_028874765.1 Gemmatimonadota bacterium | reverse complement strand
CGCGCCAAAGAGGTGGCTCGCCGTACTCCATTTCGGCAAACCAAAGTAATCGGCGGTATTCTCGAGTTCGAGTGTAATGCCCTGTTTGAGGCCGCCCACAAAAGTGATTCCAAGAAGTGAGTCTATATATAGTTTGGGGTAAGAAAATATGGAGCATATAAAAGACGATGTAGATGTACTCGTAATTGGCGGAGGCACAGCGGGCACGATTGCTGCCATACAAGCGGGCCGCGCGGGACTTCGCACGGCTCTGGTTGAATCTGGCAGTCAACTCGGTGGTGTCACCACAACAGGCGGCGTTTCCTTCCCCGGGCTTTTTCATGCCTGGGGAAAGCAGATTGTCGCGGGCATTGGATGGGAACTGGTTATAAAAGCCGTAGCACTTGACAGTGGCCAACTGCCGGATTTTTCAGTCTCTCCCGAGCGCCATTGGATGCACCAGATACGCATCAACGGCCCTGTATATGCGGCACTTGCAGAAGAAGCCTGTACTCAAGCAGGTGTGCAATTGCACTTTTATGAAATACCGACGCAAGTTGTAGAAACAGACAGAGGTTGGAAAATCGAGACCGTCGGAAAAAACCTGCGGCGCACCATCCTGACCAAACAGTTAATTGACTGCACCGGCGGAGCAAATATTGTGGGCCAGATCGGTTTTCCTCGTTTGCGCGAAGAAGAAACACAACCGGGCACATTGATTTTTAAACTGGGTGGTTATGATGTTGATACGCTGGACGAAGATGTCATACAGAGACAGTTTATCGCAGCCGTGAAAGATGGCCAATTAAAACACGGCGATGTAAGCAATCCGCGCGCACGGTTCATCGGCTACCTTGGAAAAGGCGGAGAAAATGCCCAGCACGTATTTGGCGCTGATGCATCGACCTCTGACAGGCATACAAAAACCAACATTGCAGGGCGACAATCTTTGTTGCGGATTTTGCGGTTTGTGCGTTCACTGCCTGGATGCGAAAATGCCCGCGTTTTAAAAGCGCAGGCAGAAACCGCTGTGCGCGAAACCTATCGCATTGTTGGAGAGGTGCAGATAACCCACGATGATTATACCAGTGGCCGACATTTTGAGGACGCTGTATCGTACTCTTTTTATCCAATTGACCTCCATGACAAAGACGGTGTAAAGCCCCAACCTCTGTCTGAAGGCACAGTTGCAACAGTTCCACTACGCGCACTGATCCCTAAAAACAGTCATAATTTACTCGTCGCTGGACGCAGTGTGAGCAGTGACCGACTTGCAAATTCTGCTTTGCGAGTACAGGCATCTTCAATGGCTATGGGACAGGCAGCGGGTGCTGCAGCAGCAGTATCTGTGCGTTTGGAAACAACCCCCGGTGACATTCCGCTTTCTGATTTACACGATCTACTTGCGCTACACGGCGCAGTTGTCCCCAAAAAAGACATCTAAAAAACAAAGGCCGAACTTTTTATGCCTGAAAAACCTGATATTATCTGGATTTACTGTGACGAACTGCGCACCGATGCGCTGGCCTGTTATGGGCATCCCAGATTGCAATTGCGCACGCAAAATCTCGACCGTTTGGCGAGTAGCGGTGTGCGATTCACAAATAACTTTTGCAATGCGCCTGTTTGTGTCGCTTCCAGATATTGCACGCTAACGGGTCTCTATCCCGAAGACACAGGCGTGTACAACAACGAAGGTGCATGGCCAAATTTCCGGTTGCCCCGCATCCTGCAAACTTTCCCTAACGTATTATCACAGAACGGCTATTCAACGGCCAATTTTGGAAAGATCCACGTTGCCCCCGAAATACGTCCAGGTGCCAATCCAGAGCATGAAATCTTCCAATACCACGACGGAACGGGTGGCGAAATGAAAATCTGGGAACATCTTGGCGAAGACGCTGTGCAGATGATCCGCTCGCCCTACGGCGGCATGCACGGCGGTATTTTCCCAGACGGCGAACCCTATCCTCCCGACTCAGTCGTTGAAAAAGCCCTACACTGGCTCCAAACAGCAACCTCCCCTTATCTCGTGCGCGTTTCCCTTCTTCAGCCCCACACACCGGTATTACCGCCAGCACAATATGTAAAGCTGCTCGACGATCAGGATCCCGGTCTTCCCGATCCGCTGCCTGACACCCTCTCCGCATTTGAAAAACGCGTTGCCGAAGTTTTTGGTGTGGCCAGAATGGATCCCGAAAAACTCCGTGCAGGACGCCTTCACTACTACGCACAGGTCGCCTGGATCGACGCTCAAGTCGGACGGATCTTAGATTTTCTTGAGAAAACGGGGCGACAGGAACAAACGCTCATCGTATTTGGTGCGGACCACGGCAATCCACTTGGCGAGACCGGCGCCTTCGAAAAACTGACTTACACGCCCACAGTGCATCGCGTGCCACTTCTAATATCCTGGCCTGGCACCATACCTGCAGAGCAAGTGCGGGATGACATCTGCGACAGTCTGGACATTGCACGAACACTCTTTTCTTTTGCCAACATCGAGACACCTTCGCAATTCAAAGGCCGCGATCTTTTCACCGATCCACCACCCGACTGTATCTACTCCACAATCGGATATGGCCAGCCATTCAGCAAGATGGCACCCAATGGTGGCCGTGGCGACTGGTATGGCAATCGCGGTTGGCCACGGCGAAGCTGCATACGCACGAGTCAGTATCGCCTTGATAAAAATGTGTTGCTCAATGGCGAAAAACCGAAACCTGAAGATGAAGATATCTTCCTCGCAGATGTGTACGCTGATCCAGAAGAATTCACAAATATAGCACGAGATCCAGAGTATGCAGATGTTGTCCACCAATTGTCTGATCAACTGGACAAACACACAGCAAATTCTGTAGAAGTAGATCCGTCATGTTTGCAGAGGTAATAGATACTTTGGAAGGAGAGCGAGAATGAAGCCTGAGAAATCATTCACCTCGGAACTTGAGATGGCCATCATCAAACACCTCAATAGGAGGGAATAGCAGTGAAAACGGAACTCACAGGCGAAGACCTGGCGCACTTCCGCGAGAACGGTTACCTGGTGCTCCCACAGGCATTCAACGCCGAGGAAGTCGCTCGCATGCAACATGAAGCGGACCGGATACTCGAGCTCATCATCAACTCTTCTCTGGCCAACGGGCGAAAAAGCGGGCGACTCGATATTCTGCAGACATCTACCGGACCGATGGTGCGCAAAATCCAGCCCATTAACGACCTGTCGCTATTCCTGGCCGGAGTATCTGCCGACGAACGACTCATCGGACCCATGCGTCAGCTCATGGGGGACGAGCCGATTCTCATGGAGGAGAAGCTGAACTACAAAGAGCCGCTGCCCGAAGCGATCGAGGGCATCCCATTGGTCGATCGCGAAGACCGGTTTCCGGTCCACAACGATTGGGCGTATTATCTGGCGCAGGATTACCCGCAAGCGATCATCTCTTCGGCCGTGACCATGGATCCATACGACGAATCGTCCGGACCGCTCCACGTCTGGCCGGGGAGTCATAAACAGCACCTAAAACATCACCGGCCGCCCAACAAAAGAGGGTGGGAAGTGCTACCGGATTTGATCGATTTCGATGGAGGAATCGACCTGTTGGCGCCGCCCGGCTCCATCATGCTCTTCCATTCGGTGCTAATCCACAACTCCAGGCCGAATATTTCCGGTCGTCCGCGGAGGCTCATGATCTACAGCCATTACCCCAGGCAAAGCAACATCGGGCACGATGTGAGGAACGGGCCCAACAGGCTCAGGGAATCGCCCTACGAGTGGGAGTATCAGCGGGCGAAGGACCGCGGTGAATTCGAGGATGTGTTCCAGGCACCGGTGTTTTCCTGATTCCTCACTCGCTGAGTTCATTACCCTTTAATACTGGAGGTTTTAATGACAAAAATTGTAATCATTGGTGCTGGCAGTGGATTCGGAAGCCGACTGTCCATCGATATTTTATCTCGTGAATTATTAAACGATTCCACAATCGCACTCTGTGATATCAACGAAGAGCGGTTGACTCAGGTACACGATTACGTGAACCGCGCCATTGACGGCCATGGACTCCCTGGCAAATGCATCGCCAGCACGGATCGCGAAGAATTATTGCCCGGCGCAGATTTTGTCGTCACTGCCGTATCCATTGGAGGCGCAGCCTACTGGGGCGAACCTTACGCATCTGAAATCAACATCCCCAAGAAGTACGGCATTAACCAAACTGTCGCCGACACAGTAGGCGTAGGAGGTGTGTTCCGTTATCTTCGCACCGCACACGAGCACCTATCATTTTGCAAAAGCATGGAAAAACACTGCCCCGATGCACTCATGTTAAATTATACCAACCCCATGGCCATGCTCACCTGGATGCATTCTATCGGTTCATCCATCCAAAACGTCGGCCTCTGCCACAGCGTACAGGGCACGACAAAAAAACTGGCAAATGGCATTGACGTTCCCTACGAAGATGTGAGTTACCTCGTTGCGGGGATTAACCACCAGGCCTGGATTCTAAAATTCAACAAAGACGGCGAAGACCTGTACCCTCGCATCTTCAAAGCCGTTGACACCCATCCCAGTTTCAAAGACGACCTGGTGCGGGTCGAGTTAATGAAGCAATTTGGCTATTTTGTCACCGAAAGCACCCGACACAATTCAGAATACCTCCCCTACTTCCAGCGCACTCGGGAATTGCGGGACATCTACAACCTGCCAGAACGCGATCCCGTCTTCATGGAATTGCCCGAAAGCCGCAAACGATCCTGGATGAAAGACACGGGTATCACAGATGACGATACCGAAGCCGAAGTCCCAAAACTACAAGCATCCCACGAATACGCTTCTTCAATCATAGAAGCAAAAATCACAGGTGTCCCATTTGTCTTCAACGGCAACGTCATGAACAACGGATCTATCACCAATCTTCCCGACGAATGCTGTGTTGAAGTACCCTGCATGGTCGATAGAGAAGGCATTCATCCCTGTTACGTTGGTGAACTCCCGCCTCAGTGCGCCGCATTAAACATGACCAACATCGCCGTACAAGAACTCTCCGTCAAAGCTGCAATGGAAAAAGATAAAGAAGCGGCATTCCATGCTTGTGCATTGGACCCACTTACGGCATCCGTCGTATCTTTACCCGACATCCGAAAAATGTTTGAAGAACTCTGGGAAGCAGAAGG
>JAPPIE010000381.1:2399-5157 GCA_028874765.1 Gemmatimonadota bacterium | reverse complement strand
GGCGCTCTGGCGCGGGGATATTGCCAATCGCTTTTTGCGCCCGGTGGGTATTTACGGTCAGTTTATCGCGGAGATGTTTGGCTCGGGTTTGCCCAATCTCATTTTGTTTTCTGTGCCGCTTTTTTGTTTGGCGCCCCTTCTGGAGGTCGATCCATTGCCGGAGAGCGCGGCTGCCGGTGTTTTGTTTGTGTGTAGTTTGATTTTGGGTATTGCTATCGGCGCGGCGTTTGATTTCATTTTTGCGAGTTTTATGGTTTTGCTGGAGCAACATGTCTATGCTTTGACGCAGATTCGAGATGCGGTTAGTGTTTTGTTGTCGGGTGCTATTATTCCACTTGCGCTGATGCCATGGGGTATTGGGGATGTGCTGGTTTTTTTGCCTTTTGCTTCGCTGGCTTCTGCGCCTTTGCGCATTTATACGGGTACGGGGGATCCCTTTTTCCTCATGGGCCTGCAAGCTTTCTGGGCTGTTGTGCTCTGGCCCGTCGCGCACTTGCTCTGGAATGCCAATCGCGAACGTCTGGTTTCGCATGGGGGGTAAAGGCGGTGAGACGTGAGACGTAAGAGGTGAGAGGGGGTGCCGTTAACGTCTCGCGTCTTACGTCTTACCTCTTACGGAGGTTAAGTTTGTGAAGACTTTGACAACTCTCATCGCCCGCTGGCGGGTGCAGGCTTATCTGGATTTTATGTGGATGACGCGGGATTTTCGGTTTTTTTTCATTAATATTGTTTCGGATATTATTCTCAATCTCGCGGGTGTTACAGCGGTTTTTCTTCTGGCTGAGCGGTTTGAAGGTATTGGCCTGTGGTCGCGGGATCAGATTGTTTTTATGCTGGGTTATGCCGCGCTTGTTCGCGGGTTTTTAGATATGGGTTTTAGCTATAATGTTCTGCATATCAGCCGTCGCATTGGACGCGGTCAGATGGATCACACGCTGGTGCAACCCCAGCCGGTGTGGATGGGGTTGCTGACCGAGGGTTTTATGCCTTTTTCCGGTTCTTGGTCTTTGTTGACGGGGATTGGTATCTGGTCCTGGGCTATTTTTCAGATTGATGTGGTGTTTCCCATGTACTGGTGGCTGATGTTTGTTTGCAATCTCGCGTCTTCCTGCGCGATTGTGCTATCTTTTTCTTTTGCGTGGGGGAGTCTGGCTTTTTGGGCGCCGGTTGCGGCTGAGGAGATCAGCAGCCGCGCGGTCAATTTTATGTTTCAGCTCAAGTCGTTTCCACTGGATGGGCTGAGCAGCTATGTGCTTGTCAGTATGCTTACTGTTTTGCCCGTGGGATTTGTCGCGTGGTATCCCTGCCGCCAGTTGCTGGGTATTGCGCCAGCGAGTCTGTGGCATACGCCGCTTGTGGCGGTGGTTTTCTCTCTTATTGCGTGGATTTTGTTTAAAAAAGGAATGCAGCACTATGAACAGACCGGGTCACAGCGCTACCTCGGTTTCGGACATCGCGGTTGAGCTTGCCGAGGTCGATAAGATTTTTTATCAGCGCCAGCGTTCGGAGAAGGTTCGGGATGTTTTCAAGAATCTGTTTCGGCCCAATGTCCGGGAGGTTCACGCGTTGCAGAAGGTGAATCTCGAGATTCGCCGCGGGGAGATTGTCGCTTATGCAGGTCCCAATGGTGCGGGAAAATCTACGACTGTTAAGCTGCTTTCCAGTGTTCTTGCACCGACTTCTGGAACGGTTCGCTGTCTGGGTATGGATCCGCTGAAGGACCGCGTTCGTTATGTCGAGCGCATTGGCGTGGTTTTTGGTCAGCGGACAGAGTTGTGGTGGGATCAGCCCGTTGCGGCGAGTTTTGAGTGGAAGCGCGTGGTCTGGGATATTTCCAGGGATCGGTATAACGCTATGCTCGATTTTGTTAAGGAGCTTCTCGGGATTGATGAATTTTTCAATAGTCTCGCGCGTCAGCTCAGTTTGGGGCAAAAGATGCGGGCGGATCTGGCGCTTATGCTTATGCACGAGCCTGAGATTCTCTTTTTGGACGAGCCTACTATTGGGGTTGATGTGCTGGCCAAACGCAATATGCTGGCGTTTATCAAGAATCTCAATCGGGAAAAGGGCGTTACGGTTATGATTACGAGCCACGATATGGATGAGCTGGAGCAGCTCGCGGGACGCATTGTGATGATCGATAAGGGCAATATCGCGTTTGATGGGGATTTTCGGGAGTTGCGCGGTCAATTTGGGGACCGCAGGCATCTTATTATTGAGACTGCCGATACGTCTCCGCCGCAACTTTCAGACGTTCAATTTATCGAGAGCGAGGGCAATCGCCATCACTTTACGTTCGATGCGGCACAACTATCGATACCGACATTGCTCGATGAAGCGGCTGAGCAGACGACTATTCGCGATGTGGAAACACACCGCGCCCCGATTGATGATGTTATTGCGGATATGTATGAGTATTGGGATGGGGAAGGAGTGGGGGAATAGGAGGGAATGGATTTGTTAAAATAGTATCAGGCGACCTGTTCCTTCTGGAGACCTTTTACAATTTTGCCAAAACGTTCACAAAAAAAACGCACACATTCGGGAGCAAGATCAATGGCTTGTTCGTCATATTCACCTGTCTCGGGATTGGGCCAAATCAAGGCATAGTCGCCAATCGCCTGACGAAATCGCTCCTTATTGCGTAGCAATTCAAAAACGCCTCCTGGATTTTCTTCAACAAAGAGCGGATAAAAATCCAGATCGTAAATGGAGATATCGAGGTCTTCTTCAAACCAGAGGCGCAAGACGTAAGCGG
>JAPPIE010000381.1:0-2299 GCA_028874765.1 Gemmatimonadota bacterium | reverse complement strand
GACCATGTCGAGTTTTTTGGCTGCGCCGAGGGAGAGGTCGAGGATGCGTCCGTCAACAAAGGGCCCGCGGTCATTGACTTTGACAATAATGGATTTGCCGTTGCTCAGGTGGGTGACGCGAATGATGGTGCCGAGGGGCAATTCGCGGTGTGCGGCGGATAGGCCGTTCATGTCGTAGATTTCACCGCTGGCTGTTGGTCGTCCGTGAAATTTGTGCGCGTAGTAGGATGTGTAGCCTATTTGAGATGATCGGTATTTGGGGGCAGCGGCTGTTTTGGAGGGTTTGGGTTTGTCTTTGATGGGTTTGCCGCGATAGCGAGGATGCGAGGCACATCCCATGATAGAGACGCAGAGGAGGATGCAGAGTAAGTGGGAGATTTTAATGCGCCGCAGGTGGTTGCATGCTGCCGATAAGGTCGGATATGCAGTCAATTTCATGTGTTTTGCAATAGTCTGCAATGCCATCGAGTATCTCCAGGGCTGCAAGAGGGCGAACAAAGGTTGTGGTTCCGACCTGTATGGCGGATGCGCCAATGATGAGAAATTCAATGGCGTCGCGCGCCGTGGCTATGCCGCCCATGCCGATGACCGGGATAGAGACCCGTTCGACGACTTTCCAGAGCAGGGCGAGGGCGACGGGTTTGATCGCGGGGCCGGATAATCCGCCTGTGATATTTCCCAGGATGGGACGGCGGGTGTCTATGTCGATTGCCATGCCCAGCAGGGTGTTGATGAGGGCGATGCCGTCCGCTCCGCCTTCTTCGACTGCGCTGGCTATGGCGGCTATGTCGGTTACGTTTGGGGTGAGTTTGACGATGATGGGCAATTGCGATACGGCTTTGACGGCTCGGGTTACGTTGTGGGCGGCGCGTTCGGAACAGCCAAAGAGCATGCCGCCGTCTTTCATGTTGGGCGATGAGATGTTGAGTTCGAGAGCGTCTATGCCTTCGAGGTCGTTGAACCGGGCGGCCATGTCGGCAAATTCCCGGTCCGATGTTCCCGCTATGCTGACGATGCGTCCCGTGTTGAGTGTAGCGAGGGGTGGGACTTTTTCGGCGATGAATGCGTCGATGCCCGGGTTGGTCAGGCCAATGGCGTTGAGCATGCCGGATGGGGTTTCGGCTGTGCGCGGCGGTGGGTTGCCCGCCCGGGGGTGATAGGTGATGGTTTTTGTGACGATGCCACCGATTTTGCTCAGGTCAAAGAGCGACGCGTATTCGGCGCCGTGTCCAAAAGTGCCCGATGCCATGATGACGGGGTTTTTGAGCGTGAGCTTTTTGGCGATTTTTGTCGAGAGATCTAATTGTTTGGTAGAGTTGGACATTTGATGGAGCAGGGTATTCCTTTCGCGTTGTGGCTGCAAGTTCTATATACTATTTTTTTATTGAATCTTCGTCAAGGAAAATCATGAAATCCGAGGGTTTGTACAATGATTATTGACGCGCATAATCACGTTTATTATCACGGTTTGAATGCCGAGGGCGTGCTGAATGAGATGGATCAGTTCGGGTATGATGTGGCGTGGTTGCTTACGTGGTATTTGCCGCCGGGTGAGCATGTGGCGAGTAGCCATCGCGTGTTTAATCCGGTCAATGTTCGGCCCGATGGTACGCATGCGGGGACGACGTTGAATGATCTTTCGCGGGCGTGTGAGAAATATCCCGATCGGTTTGTGGCGGGATATTGTCCCTGTCCTTCAGAGGGCGATGCCGCAGGGCTTTTTGAGGCTGCGTATTATTCACACGGCGTTCGGGTGTGTGGGGAGTGGAGCTATCGGATGTTGTTGAACGATCCGCGTGCGATTTTGTTGTTTCGCAAGGCGGGTGAGTTGGGCGCGCCAGTGGTTTTGCATATTGATACGCCGTTTTTGAATGGGGTGTATCAGGAGGCCTGGTATGGCGGGGAGATTGGCGCGCTGGAGCAGGCGTTGCAGGCGTGTCCAGATACGATATTTGTCGGTCACGCGCCTGGTTTCTGGCGGCATGTGAGTGGGGATGAGGCGACGGATCCAGAGACATATCCTTCGAGTCCGATTGTGCCGGGTGGTCGTTTGTTCGATTTGTTTGCACAATATGCGAATCTCTGGGCGGATTTGTCGGCGGGGTCTGGTTTGAATGCGTTGACGAGGATGGAGGGTGGGGGGCGGGATTTTTTGATCGATTATCAGGATCGTTTGCTGTTTGGACGCGATGCGCCGGGGAATGCGTTGCAGGTGCATCTGGAGGAGTTGGATTTGCCGCGGGATGTCAGGGAGAAGATTTATTGTGAGAATGCACTGCGGTTGGTTCCTTTGGAGGGG